>JAUNXZ010000001.1 GCA_030539515.1 Thermoplasmata archaeon | reverse complement strand
TCGTCCTGGAGGGGTTCGACTTCCTGAACCCCACGCCCAAGGAGGGCTCCGACCCGTCGGTGAAGCTCCGCAAGCTCCGCTGGGCGGAGGAGATAATCGGGATGCTGGTCGGCCTCGAAGTGGTGCGTCCCCGACACAGTTGAGCGGAGCCACAACCCTGTTTTATAGGATAAGGGCATCACACGGCTCGGGGAGAAACGATGAGCACCGCCTATCTTGTACTGCTGATACTGCTCATCGTCTACATTCCGATCTGGGTGTGGGTCTGGCGCAATCCCGAGAGGGCCGCCAGGTGGCACCTCCAGAAGTACGGCCCCTGCATCATGATCAAGACGCAGCTGGGCATGAAGACCATGGACCGCTTCGCCCGGTACCCCCGGTTCTGGCACGCGTTCGGCTTCTGCTCGAAGCTGATCTCGGCGGTCCTGTTCCTGCTCATGATGTACATGCTCATCGTGGCCGTCATAGCCATCCCCAGCAGGCTGGCGTCCGGATCCTCGATCGGCATCGAGTACGCGCTGGCGATCCCCGGGTTCAACCCCATCATGCCGCTGAGCTACGGCGTGGTCGCGCTGTTCTTCGCCATGGTGGTCCACGAGCTGGGCCACGGGATCCAGGCCAGGGTCAACGGCATTCACGTCGACTCCTCCGGTCTTCTCTACGGCGTGGTGCCCCTCGGAGCCTTCGTCGAGCCCAACGAGGAGGAGATGGCCACCAAGCCCCGCAAGGCGCAGATAGACGTCTACGCCGCGGGGATCACCGTGAACACCGTGTTCGCGGTCATCAGCATCATCCTCATGGTGTTCGCCTGCAGCTTCGTGTCCTCCGACTACGGGGACAGCGCGGGCGTCTACTACGTGGACGCGGACTCCCCGGCCTACGACGCCGGCATCCCCGCATCCGCGCTCATAATCGGGATATCCGACGCCGACGGGAACCTGCTCGTCGGGACCGATGTCAACGGGAACCAGAACGGAACCCTGAGCACGGTGACCTCCGGGAGCGCCGCTTATATAGACTACCCATTGGACCCGACCCAACGGTACTACGTCACGTACATGCTGGAGGACGGGACCCACCAATCCGGGCTGGTGCAGCTCGGACTGTACATCAAGGCCGTCACCAGCGGTTCCGGAGCGAACAACGCCGGCATCACCGCGGGGTCGTTCATCTACTCCATCACGATCAACGGCACCACCACGAAGATCGACGGCTACCAGACGTTCACCGACCTCATGTCCTCCACGTCCGGAGGCGAGCAGATCGTCGTCACCACCGTGTCCGTGATGGACTCCGAGGGCACGTACACGACCACGGACTACGACGTCACGCTGAGCACCAGGAACTCCATCGGGTTCCTCGGAGTGACCACGACGATGTCCGGACTCACGTTCACGACCCCCGACCTCCTGATGGAGGCGGCGGTCAACCCGTTCTACAACGTCAGCACCCCGTACTCCTATGTCACGTCGCTGTTCTCCTACCTCTCGGGGCCGTTCAACGGCATGGACCCCATCTCCGACGAGGTGAAGTGGTGGTACGACGCCCCCGGTGGCGACCTCACGTGGGTGTTCATCAAGCTGATGTACTGGATATTCTGGCTGGACATCCTGCTGGCGATATCCAACGCCCTGCCGACCTACGTCCTGGACGGAGGTTTCATATTCGCGGGAGGAGTCAACTGGTTCCTCGAGAAGCTCAGGATCGGGGACGAGGAGCGCCGCAGGAAGCTCACCGACAGCATAGCCGGGAGCGTCTCCACGGTGGTGCTGTTCCTGTTCCTGCTGGTCATACTCGCAATGGTTGTGTGAGGAGGTGAGAAGGGAATGATGGAGATCTACGAGATGGTGGACGGCCGCCCCGTCCGCACGGACGAGATAAAGGAGGACGTCTGGATCAACCTGGTCGCGCCGACCTCCGAGGAGATAGACCTGGTGCAGGGGTTCCTCGGCATAGACCGCGAGGCGCTGACGTCCGCTCTGGACGACGAGGAGGGATCCAGGACCGAGGTCTCCAAGGACTACACCCTGATCCTCGTCGACGCGCCCACGAGGGAGTGGAGGAACAGCCGCGAGGAGTTCACCACGTACCCGGTATCCATCACCGTCACCGACACGGCCATCGTGACCGTGTGCCTGCAGGAGCTCTTCGCCCTCACCAACATAACCTCGGGCAAGAGCAAGAGCAAGAGCGTCTTCGACGTGTCGAACCGCGCCAGGTTCGTGCTCCAGATCCTGTTCAGGATCGCGATAAACTACCAGACGGACCTCAAGTACATCGAGGTCAAGAGGATGGCCATCGAGGAGTCCATACGCAAGGCGACCCGCAGGGACGACCTCTTCGAGCTGCACGAGCTGGAGTCCAACCTGGTCTACTTCAAGACGTCGCTGTCCGTGAACGCCTCGATCATCGAGAGGATGAGCAAGCAGTCCCGCTTCGTCTCCACGCCTGAGGACAGGGACCTCATGGACGACGTGATAATCGAGACGAACCAGGCTCTGGAGATGACCATGACGTACAGCCAGATCATCAAGGGTACCAGGCAGCTCGTGGAAGCGGACCTGAACAACTCCCTCGCGCTGGTCATGAAGTTCCTGACGTCGATCACTCTAATCATCGCCATACCCACGATGCTGGCGAGCTTCTACGGCATGAACGTGAGCCTTCCCGGCGAGCACTACGAGTACATGTACGTGGTGCTTCTGGTGGCCATGGTCGCGTTGTGCGCCCTGTCCATATGGGGCCTCAGGAGGAAGGGCCTGTGGCGTCGATCGGAGAGATCGCGGAGGCCATCCGCACCTACCCCGGCGTGACCAGGAAGCACGCCATCCACAAGATCGTGGACCTGCTGCCGACCACGGGGTTCCCGCAGGTTGCGGCCGCAGAGGGCGAGGACGCGGCGGCCATCGACGTGGGCGACCAGTACATCCTGTTCGCGGCGGACGGCATCATGGAGTCCCTCGTGAGCACCGACCCCTACTACGCGGGGTACTTCGCCGTTCTCGTCAACGTCAACGACATCGCCGCCATGGGAGGTCGCGCCCTCGGCATGGTGGACGTCATGTCCATCGTCCACGGCAACGTGTGCAGGGAGATCATCCGCGGGATGCAGGACGGCATCCGCAAGTTCGGAGTGCCGATCGTGGGAGGCCACGTGCACCCGGACTGCCACTACAACGCCATCGACATCTCCATCGTCGGCAAGGTCGCCAAGGACGCGCTCTTAAGGAGCAGCACCGCCCGGCCCGGCGACGACATCGTGTTCGTGATAGACACCGACGGATTCTACCCGGACCACCTGCCCTACGCGTTCGTCACCACGGTCGACAAGCCCGACGAGCTCGTGAGGGCGCAGATGGAGGCCGCCGCCGTGGTCGGCGAGAGGCACCTGGCCCACTCGTGCAAGGACATGAGCAACCCCGGCAGCATCGGGACCCTAGGCATGATGCTCGAGTCCTCGGGAGTCGGCGCCACCGTCGACGTCACCAGGATACCCTCGCCCGAGAACGCGGACCCGGTCAGATGGGTGCTCGCCTACCAGGGATGCGGGTTCTGCTTCGCATGCCCCCCGGAGAACTCCCAGGAGATCATCGACATCTTCGAGGAGGTCTCCTGCAGGGGCGCAGTGGTCGGGAAGGTGGACGACACATCGGTTCTCAAGATAACGGATGGGAAGGAGACCGCCACGGTCTTCGACTTCGGCACCGAGATCATAACGGGCTGCAGGCCAAACGCTCATTGAGCGGAGAAGCGCCTGGCCACAGGGGTTGTCCCTGCATCCGACCACAAGTTTGCCACTTCGCTCCTCGACCCTGCGATCCCGCAAACGTCAGTAGTCCGAGGTGAGGCTGCTCCCGTCAGGACCTGACCCGGTTCCCCCGGTTGATGCGTGAACTGCGGCCCTCCGGTCGCATTCGGCGCAAACTCCGACTCTGCAGGACAAGATTTCATTGTCGCTCTGTGGGCTTGTGATGTTCAGCGGGGCCGTCCCCTGCTGTCACCCCCGCGTATTGACGATTTCGGGTATAGGGCACGCCAAGCGCCCCGGTCAAGCCAGACGGACCCCTGATTTCACTCAACCTAATAATACATTGCCCGTTCCGACTCGGAACAGGCGCGATTCCTCTACCCGCAGGGGGTATCCGGCCTCAGGCGGCCCTCCGGCCCCCCGAGCGGACGATATATTTTAAGTACGCGACAGGTCATGAGCGCGTAAGCGTGCTAATTGCTAGCACGGAACACATCGGTGACATTCATGGAGATTTTCGGACTCTCGGATCCCTGGATCATTGGCGGATACGCGCTGAGCATCCTCAGCGTCGTGTTCTGCTGTGCGTACGCGTACCTGAAAGGCATAAAGGCGGAGGACGAGGAAGATGACTGAGGGAGTCGACCTCGTCGTGTTCGGCGTCATGGTGGCCGTGTTCGTGGTCATCACACTGCTCCTCGGATGGTACGGGTACAGGAACACCAAGGACAACCAGGAGTTCCTGCTCGGAAGGAGCAAGGCCAGCCCCATGATCATCGCGCTGTCATACGGCTCCACCTTCCTCTCCGCGTCGGCGGTCATAGGTTTCGGCGGCCAGGCCGCCGTCCACGGTATGTCGCTGATATGGCTGTGCTTCCTCAACCTCTTCGTGGGACTGATCGTCGCGTTCCTCGTGTTCGGCGGACCCACCAGGCGCAAGGGCCGCGAGCTCGGCGCCTCCACCTACGCCGACCTGCTCGGCAAGATCTACAAGTCCAAGGGCATCCGCGCCTTCACCGCGATACTCATCATCGTGATGATGCCCATCTACGCCGCCGCCGTCCTGAAGGGGGGCGTCAACTCGCTTGCGACCATCACCGGCCTCAACGAGTACTACGACCTCATCCTCATCCTCCTGGCGATCATCGTCGCCGTGTACGTGGTCTACGGCGGAATCATCGCCGTCATGTACAACGACGCGTTCCAGGCGGCCATCATGTTCATCGGCATGGCGGTCATCCTGATCGTCACCTACTCCTACTTCGGGGGCATCACCGCCGGGAACAGCGCCCTCGTGAACCTGTGGGACACCGAGTTCTCCCAGATGGGCTCCATCGCCGGAACGCAGTCTGGATTCAACGGATGGACGAACTTCTCGGACTTCGGGTCCACGGAGTGGCTCACCGTCGTCACGACGTTCCTGCTCGGAGTCGGGATCGGGGCCCTCACCCAGCCCCAGCTGGCGGTCAGGTTCATGTCCGCCAAGTCCGACAAGGACCTCAACAAGTCCCTGCTCATCGGGTCCATATTCATGATCGTCATCGTCGGGTCCGCCTACACCGTCGGCGCCCTGTCGAACGTCTACTTCTTCAACGAGCACGGCACCATCGCCTACACCTACATCGGCAGCCTCGGGCTCGGCACGGACTTCATCATCCCGCAGTTCATCCTCGAGATCTTCAGCGGCATGACCTTCGGCGACGTCTTCGTCTCCCTGTTCCTGCTCTCGCTCGTCTGCGCGGCCATCTCGACGATCAGCGCCCTGCTCCACACGATCGGCGCAGCCGGCGGATACGACCTCTACACCCTCTGGCAGAACAAGAAGGGCAGGATGGAGGGCGACTCCCAGAACGTCAGGCTCAACAGGATCTGCATCGTGCTGATCATGGTGCTCCTGGTCGTGTACTGCTACCTGATGCCCAGCGACATCATCGCCAAGGCCACGTCCGTCTTCATGGGCATGACCGCCGCGGCGCTGCTCCCCGCGTACTTCCACGCGCTGTACTCGAAGAACCCCTGCAGGAAGGCGGCCCTGGCCAGCATCTCCGTGGGGACGGTCTCGTACCTCTTCCTGGCGCTGTTCATCAACACCGGCACCAGCGTGTTCCTCCCGATCTGCAACGTGCTGACCGGGCAGAAGGTCCTGTTCCCAGACTCGTTCCTGGCCAGCACCGACCCGCTCGTGATAGCCCTGCCCCTGTCCATCATAACCATGGCCGTGGCGCTGCTGTACTTCAGAAAGGCGGATAATTCCGACCCGGAGGCTTGCTGATTTCGACTATTATGTTCTGGCAGTGAACAGAGCTTAAATAGTTCGTCGCATAGTGGCAACTGCGTATCGCACTATGTGTGTACGCAGGGTGACACAATGAATCGCAAGGACACCGCCAGCGTGACGGCTCTCGAGGAGAAGCACATGATTTCGATCCTCACATTCCTGTCGGCCAACGGCCCCAGCAGGAAGATCGACATCTACGACGGCGTGTCTTCGAATCCCAGGATGCCGGACAAGCTCAACCTGCTCGAGGAGCTGGGCCTCCTCGAGCAGGAGATGGACGTGGTGACCCGCTCCACCATAGTGACGCTCACGCCCGCGGGCGAGCAGGTCGCCAGCCTGCTCATCGCCATCGACAAGTGCGTCAAGAATGCGAAGCCCGCGCGAGGGCATTAATACCTCGCGCGCATCGCATCATCATGGAGAAGGCGCTGGAGCTGAGGGACGTATCGGTGGTCAGGGGCGGCATCCGCATCCTGGACTCCGTGGACCTCGACATCTACAAGGGCGAGAACCTCGCCGTCATAGGGCCCAACGGCTCCGGCAAGACCACCCTGATCAAGCTTCTGAGGGGCGACATACACCCCTACTACGACGAGGAGCACCCCGCCGTCATGCGCATCTTCGGCCAGGACAGGTGGAACCTGTTCGAGGTCCGCGGGCGCATGGGCGTGGTCTCCATGGACCTGCAGTCCATGTTCCGCTCCGACACCACGGTGCGGGAGGTGGTCTGCTCCGGGTTCTTCAACAGCCTGGACGTCTTCAGGAACCATTCCCTCACGCCGGAGATGGAGGCCGCCGCGGTGCGCTCCGCGACTGCCATGGGCATCGAGGACCTCATGGACCGCCCGATCGAGAACCTCTCGCTCGGGGAGATGAGGCGCGCCCTCATCGCCAGGGCCCTGGTCACCGGGCCGGACCTGCTGGTGCTCGACGAGCCCATGACCGGGCTGGACATCGTCATGAAGTCCAAGTTCCGCGCAATGTTCGACATCCTCATCGAGGCCGGCGTCAGCATCGTCATGATCACCCACGAGCTCACCGATATCCCCGCGTCCGTCAGCCGCGTAGTCATGGTGAAGGACGGGAGGATCTTCGCCAACGGCCCCAAGGAGGAGCTGCTCACCAGCGCACGCGTCTCGGAGCTTTTCGGCGAGGACATCGTTGTCGAGTGCAGCGGCGGGATCTACCGCATGCACCAGGCGGATTCGGTGATAGAGTGAGGTACGTCTGCTCCGAGTGCGGCAACGAGATAGACGGGGACATGGACTTCTGCCCCCACTGCGGCTGCATGAAGGACAAGGCGTTCCTATTCGACGACAAGGGCTACGTGAGCAACGCCTGCCCCGCGTGCGGCGAGCCGTACCACCCGGGCGACCGCTTCTGCGGCACCTGCGGGACGGCCCTCCCCGACAGCGCCCCGATGCCGATGATGGTCCCGAACCTCCGGAAGAACGGGACGCTGGCCATCGGCCTGGCGCTGCTGCCGGGCTTCTTCAACATATTCGGCCTGGGGCACTTCGTGCTCAAGCAGTACGCCCGCGGGGCGATGTTCCTCGTGATGACCGTCGTGATCTGGTACCTCAACGACTGGTCCTGGCGCGCCCAGACCGTCTTCACCATGTTCCTCGACGTGGCGGTGTACTTCTACCAGTGCATGGACATCCTGCGCTACGCCTACTCCCCGGAGGACCGATGAGCGACTGGACGGAGAAGTACCGCCCCAGGACGCTGGACGGCGTCGTCGGGAACCCCAGCGCGGTCAACACCCTGCGCGCCTGGGCGAAGGCCTGGGAGTCCGGGATACCGGAGATGCGCGCGGTGGTGCTCATCGGGCCGCCCGGGGTCGGGAAGACCACCTCCGCGGAGGCGCTCGCCCGCGAGATGGGGTGGGACATCGTGGAGATGAACGCCTCCGACCAGAGGAAGGCCTCCGCCATCGAGGGGATCGCCCTCCGCGGCTCCAGGTTCAACACCTTCGGGAGCGACGGCTCCTACGGGGACGCGTCCTCCGGCGGCAGGAAGCTCATCGTCCTCGACGAGGCGGACAACTTCTTCGGCAACAGCGACCGCGGCGCCATGCCCGTGGTGAACGAGCTCATCACATCGACGCTCCAGCCGGTCATACTCATAGTCAACGACTTCTACGCCGTGAGCAGGAAGAGCAGCGCCATCAAGAACAAGACGCTGCAGATCGTCTTCAAGAAGCCGCAGTCCGCCACCATCGCCAAGGCCCTCTACCTCATAGCGGACCGCGAGGGCGTGGAGGTTGACCCCGAAGCGATGAAGGCAATAGCGGAGAACGCCTCCGGCGACATGCGCGCGGCGGTCCGCAACCTGGAGTCCATGGCGATCGGCGAGTCCTCAGTCACCAAGGACATGTCCGACGGCCTGTCCCACAGGGACGTGCGCACCGACCTGTTCTCGATGCTCTCCGCCGTGTTCCGCAGCAGGGACCCCGCCGTCGCCCGCAGGGCGCTGGCGGAGGTGGACGAGGACCCGGCCACCAAGCTGCTGTGGATAGACGAGAACCTGCCTACGGAGTACGTGGACCCCGGGGACCTGGTCCGCGGGTACGAGAAGCTCTCCCGCTCGGCGATGTACCTCGGACGCGTGAGCAGGCGCCAGTACTACGGCTTCTGGTCCTACGCGTCGGACCTCATGTCCTTCGGTCTCGTAACCGCACGCATGTCTGACCGCTGCGGCCGCGAGAGGATGCGCTTCCCGTCCTACATGATGAGGATGTCCCGCAGCAGGGGCGTCCGCGGCACCCGCGGGACGCTCTCGTACAAGATCGCCGTCGCCATGCACACGACGCCGGACCGCGCCGACTCCGACGTGATCCCGATGCTGTCCATGCTTGCGTCCGCGGATCCCAAGGTCCGCCCCGGGCTCGTGGCGGACCTCTGCCTGGACGAGGACGAGCTGGCGATGCTCATAAGGAAGAAGCCTGACTCCAAGGACGTCAAGACCGCGATGGCCGCCGCCGAGAAGTTCATGGAGGAGCGCGCCGAGAAGGCCCGCTCCGAGGCGCCGAGGGCGGCTCCGGCGAGCATCGATGCCCCCGTGGCCCCCGAGCCCCCGAAGGCCGTCCCGGAGCCTCCCAAGCCTGCTCCCGAGCCTCCTGCTAGGCCGAAGAACCAGCGCAGCCTATTCGATTTCCGATGATAGCATGGACGACGGATACCGCGACCTCCTGATCAAGCAGCAGTACAGGCTGTACAACGACCACTCCGCGGTCAAGCTCTGCCACTGGATGAAGGAGAGCATGCTCCGCGGGAGGCACTGCTACAAGCAGGACTTCTACGGCATCGACTCGCACAGGTGCCTCCAGATGACCCCGGCGATCAACGAGTGCAGCCACCGCTGCACCTTCTGCTGGAGGGTCCAGGAGCACGACTTCGAGGTCAGGGACTGGGCGGAGCCCAAGGAGATGCTGGACAACCTCATAGAGCAGCAGAGGAAGCTAGTCTCCGGGTTCAAGGGGGACCCGAGGTGCGACCTCGACCGCTTCGAGGAGGCCAGGAACCCCAACCAGGTCGCGATCTCGCTGGCCGGGGAGCCCATCACCTACCCGTATCTGTCCGATTTCCTCAGGGAGTGCCATTCCAGGGGCATGACCACGTTCATGGTCACCAACGGGACGTACCCCGAGCGCCTCGAGGAGCTCGACGTGCTCCCCATGCAGCTCTACGTCACCGTCGCCGCCCCCAACCCGCAGGTCTACACCCGGGTGTGCAGGCCCAAGATAAAGGACGGGTGGGAGCGCATCATGCGCACGCTGGAGATGCTCCCGTCGCTCGACACCCGCACCGTCATCCGCCACACCCTCGTTAAGAACGAGAACTTCGGGTGGCTGGACGAGTACGCTGCCCTCGACAGGATCGCCGACCCGGACCTCGTCGAGCCCAAGGGGTACGTGTTCGTCGGAGGCTCCCGCACCAGGCTCACCATAGACTGCATGCCGTCCTTCGCCGAGGTCAAGGACTTCTCCAGGCAGCTGGGCGACCGCATAGGGATGTCGATCATAAACGAGCGCGAGGACAGCCGCGTGGTGCTCCTCGGGCAGCCCGGCATGGAGACCGACGTCCGGAAGCTCCACGACCTGGATTGAGAGAAGGGAAAGGCGGTCCCCCGGAGGGGACCTTTTGGTTCTCAGAGCTTCTTCGCGAGGGCGGAAGCCTCGTCGAGGGCCCCGGGGTTCTCGGCGGCGGGGCCGTCCGGCCTCTCCTGGTAGTGCATGGTGCCCACGACCTCCGCCTGGAGGTAGTTGGTCAGGACCTTGGAGACGCTCCTGATGACGTCGTCGGACTCTACGCCGGACCCGGAGGTCACCACGACGGCGGCCTTCTTGCCGGGGACGGTGCTGAAGAACCCGTTCTCGTTCATGCCGACGAACCCGTAGAGGCGGTCCTCCAGGACCCTGTACTGGGAGCAGGGCTGCCCGAAGTAGTCGGGGACGGCCATGATGAGCGAGCCGCTCTGCGCGATGGAGTCAAGGATGGGGGTGATGCCGTCCTTCCTGACGCACTTCCCGGCCTTCTTGCACGCGTAGCACGCGACGCATCCGCTTCCCTGGACGTCCCTGAGGTTGAACACGTCGACGGTCTTCCCCTCGGCCCGGAGGGTCTCGACCATCCTGTTCACGATCGCGACGCAGTTGCCGTTCTTCCTCGGAGTCGCAATGATTGCTGTTACATCTGCCATGAGATATGCCCGTTGATGACCACGGCGGTGTCGTATATCAAGTTAACGACACGGTGTCACTTATTTAGGCTAAACTTAAAAGAAGGGAAAAGGCCCCGGAGGGCCGTTGTTTCACAGCGTTCCGCTGCCCAGAAGGTACGCGATGACGGCGATGTGGAGCACCAGGAAGACGTACACCAGCTTGAACTTGGGCTTGCGCGTCTTGTGGTGGGCCACCTTCATGCCGATGGCGGCGCCCCATGGCCCGAGCAGGGCTCCGATGAGGAGCGTGGACTCCGGGGTGCGCCACTTGTCGTTCTTCGCCTTGTACTTGTCCAGCAGGTACATCCCGAAGACGACCGCGTTCACTATCACGTAGACCAGCAGGATCGTCGAGGTGGCAATCGTCACCATCGGGATCAGAGCCTCGCGATGAACTCGTCGACGGCCTTGGGGAACCCGGCCTCGTTCATCTCCTCGCCCTTCTTGTTGAAGTAGACCGCGTCGGGGATGCCGAGCTGCTCGGAGACCTTCTTGCACTGGGCGTCGCCCTTCTCGCCGCTGTACATGCAGTCGATGAAGAGGTACTGCTTCTTGCCGGCCAGCGCGTCCCTGTTGGCCTCGAGGAACTCCACCACGGGCTTGTAGGGCTTGCCGGCGTGGATGCCGGTGCCGAAGACGATCGTGTCGTACCCGCTGATGTCGATCTTGCTCAGGTCCTTCAGGTTGAAGACGTCCGCGCCTGTCTGCTTCGCGATGTAGTCGGCGAACGCTTTGGTGTTCTTCGTGATCCCGGTTGCGTAGATGACTGCCTTGCTCATTTCCCATCACTCCTTTCTCTTGCTCAGAGCTTCTTGGCGAGGGCCTCGGCTTCCGCCATGGCCTCCGCGTTCTCGGCTGCAGGTCCCGAAGGGCCCTCCTTGTAGTTTATCTCTCCGACAACGTCGCACTTGAGGAATCCGCCCATGACGCCCTTGATGCCGTTGACGATGTTGTCGGCGCCGGCGCCGGATCCGGAGGTCACCACGACGGCGACCTTCTTGCCCGCGGGGATGTTCGCGGTGAAGTTGCCCTCGGCGTCCATCCCGACGTATCCGTACATGCGGTCCTCCAGGAGCCTGTACTGGGCGCACGCCTGACCGAAGTAGTCGGGGGTGGCCAGGATCAGGGACCCGCTCTGGGCGATGGACTCGAGCACGGGTGTGAACCCGTCCTTCCTGACGCACTTCCCGGCCTTCTTGCACGCGTAGCACGCCTGGCATCCCTTGCCCTCGATATCGTTGAGCCTGTACACGTCGACGGTCTTGCCCTCCGCCGTGAGGACGTCGACCATCATGTTCACGATGGCGGCGCAGTTGCCGCCCTTCCTGGGTGATGCTATGATTGCTGTTACATCTGCCATGAGACTTGCCCAGAACTCCGTACAGCGTTTCTATATAAGTATATGCCTACAAAATGTTATTAAACATCCTAATGATACCTACACCTATGAGCACGTACGACGGGGACATAGAGGAGCTCAGGCAGGAGGCCGTCCAGAAGAACTTCGCCAGGTACAACTGCTGCGTCGACGCGGCGATGTCCGTTATCGAGGGGCGCTGGAAGGGGACCATCCTGTGCATGCTGTTCATGAACGGGCCCCAGAGGTTCTCGGAGCTGGAGAAGCGCATCGGCGAGGTCACGTCGAGGATCCTCTCGAAGCAGCTGAAGGAGCTGGAGGCGGACGGGATGATCACCCGCACCGTCGGTTCGGACCGCAAGCTGAAGGTGACCTACGCGCTCACCGACAAGGGCACGTCCATCCTCCCGGTGCTGAAGGCGCTGGGCGAGTGGGGCGCGCACCACCAGATGGTGCAGGTCATCGTGCCGAGCGCGGTGTCGACCCATTGTGACCTTGACCGCAACCGTGCGGGTGCGGGGTCCGTCGAACTCGCATAAGTAGATGCCCTGCCAGGTCCCGAGGACCAGCTCGCCGCCGGAGACTATCACGGTCACGGACGGCCCGACGCAGGACGTGCGCAGGTGGGCGTGGGAGTTCCCCTCGGCGTGCCGGTACTCCGGCCTCACGGGGAACGCCTTCTCGAGTCCGTACAGCATGTCCGTCTTCACATCGGGGTCCGCGTTCTCGTTGATGGTCAGCCCGGCCGTGGTGTGCTCGGAGAACACGAAGACGTAGCCCTCGGTCACGCCGCTCTCGCGGACGACGCGGCGCACCCGCTCGGTGATGTCGACCATCTCGCTCTCCGCCGTGCGGACCGTCAGCTCCGTGTATCCGGGCATCGCCTACGGCGATGTTGCGCGGGTATATGAAGGGAATCGCGCATACGCGGGACGATCGAACATGGCATACAGGCTCGTCGAAATCGGGGACGGACGCTCCTGCGAGCTCACCAGGCGCTGCTCCGCGCTGAACAACTACTCCGCCAAGGCGGACATCAACGGGGTCTGCGTCCAGCTGTTCACGGAGAACAAGACCTACGCGGACATGTGGTCCGACAACTTCTACCACATGTCGGACAGCGTCAGGTCCCACGCGAGGATCTACTGCCTCACCGACCCGGACACCGACCTCCACGCCGAGTACGACGTGGGCAACCGCACCATGTTCCTGTTCAACTTCGACTACTACGGGTGGGTCAAGAGCATCGCCCTCGGACTCGCGGGGAACATCCTGGAGGACGCCCACTCGATCTACTCGGTCCACGGCGCCGCCCTGGACATCGACGGCTCCGGCGTTACCCTCATCGCGCCTTCCAAGACCGGGAAGACCACCCAGTCCTGGGGGCTCCTCAGGGCGGAGAACTCCCACCTGATCACCGACGACTGGTATTTCGTCTCGTTCGGATGCGGGAGGCCGCGCGTCGAGGGATCGGAGAGGAACTGCTACATCGACGCAGACATCGGCGACGTCTGGGAGGAGTACCGCCCCCTGGTCAGCGAGGTCCGCTTCGACAACAAGGGCCGCGGCATCGGCAACGTCCGCTGGGTGGCCGGCGAGGGCTCCGTGATAAGGGGCACCGGCATGAGGTACGTGTTCCTGCTCAAGAGGGACCACGACGATCCCTCCGTGGTAACGAGGATGGAGCCCGACGACGCGCTCGAGTACCTGAAGTCGCACGACTACTGCAACCCGCACCAGCTCCTCAGGGACGAGGCGCGCATGGCGCGCAGGGAGGCCTTCTTCCGCAGGTACCTGACCGAGTGCGAGACCTTCATGGTCAACACCACCGGCACCGCGGAGCAGACGCAGGCAGCCATCCGCGAGGTCCTCAGGGAGAGGTGCGGCGCATGACCGACGAGGGCTCCAAGGGCGCGGCCGCCCTGGGCATCCTCAAGGACGCCGCGTCGAGGCTCAAGGACACCGTCGACACGTCGGCCCGCGTCCTCGACACGGACTTCAAGAGGACCCGCGCCAGCAAGGTGGAGAAGCACCACGAGTTCTCCGTCATGTGGATCTCGTTCGCGGTCATCATCGTCTCCAGCGCAGTGTTCTTCTTCATCGGATGGGCGTTCTGCGACGGCGACTGGACATGGAGGGACTTCTTCTACAACATGGCCTGCAACATCCTGGCGCTGTTCGTCGTCGTCCTCTGCCTGGACACCCTGGTGAACCGCAACAGGGACTCACGTCTCCAGAGGGAGGAGGCCAGGAAGATCCTGAGGTACAACCGCCTCATCAGCCCGGAGATCGACATGTACCTGGTCAGGAAGAACATGGTCATCACCCCCAACGGGAAGACCGTCAAGAAGTTCCAGGTCGACTCCGACTTCACCGTCCAGGACATGCGCGACATGTACGGCTCCTCCGAGCTCGTATCCGACGTGGGGATCTCCAAGATCCGCAGGTACGCCCACTACCAGGGCGTGCTCCGCGACCACTTCGAGGGGCTCGTCCAGAGCGTGGACTTCACCTTCTACCCGGAGATCGCCGACGCGGCCATGCGCTACCTGAACGCCACCTCCTACGGCGAGGCCGCCCTCGAGGCTGTCATCAGCTACGAGGACTCCCGCGCCGGAACCAAGTCGATGAAGACCATGGTGGTCGCCATGATCAGGGAGGAGCCCGAGGACGGCACCTTCATGGCCGCCAACCCGACGATGAAGAACATCTACCTGGTCCACCAGCTCATCAACGACCAGGAGACCGCCGTGGCGGACTACCTCAGGATGATCAAGGCCCTGCAGGAGCAGGACACCAGCGGCTACATGAAGAGGGAGACCGTCGACTACGAGTGAGTCTGTGCGGTATCCCGTACGAGATGTCCATCGAGTCCGGCTCCACGTCGCATCCGAGGCACAGCACCCTCACGCCCGCGTCCTCGGCCTCCGCCAGCCCCCGGGCGAAGTCCGGGTCGGTGTCGGCGTTGGGCTCGAACAGCGTCATGCGTCCCATCTGGACCACGAACACGGCGTAGGCCTCATAGCCCTCGGTCACGCACTCCGCGAGCCCCCTGACGTGCTTCAGACCGCGTTCCGTCGGAGCGTCCGGGAACCTGCACACCCCGTCGTGCTCCAGCGTCACGCCCTTCACCTCGGCGAATATCCTGCGGTCCCCCGACTCGACGTAGAAGTCGAACCTGGAGTCCCCGTGGGTGCATTCCGGGTGAACGACCGAAGGCGGCCCGAACACCTCCCCGCGGAGGATGTGCTCGTGGAACGCCCTGTTGGGGGCCTGGGAGTCTATGTTGATCAGCAGGTCGCCCTTCCATGCGGCTATCAGGTCGTAGCGGTACTTCCTGCCCGGGTTCCGGGAATCGGACAGAACGACGCGGGTCCCGGGCACGAGTATCTCCCTGCACCTGCCGGTGTTCTTCACGTGGACCTTCTCCCGTACTCCGTCGAGGATGACCTCCGCGACGAACCTGTTGGGCCTCGAGACGAATTCCGCCTCCTTCGTCCACGCGTAGCGCATACCGCCCGCATCGCGTCGGGCAAATTGTTTTTTGCCCCTCGGCGATGCACCCGCATGGACGGGTTCATGACGTACGAGAGGGTGAAGACCCCCAGGGGAGACGCCTTCCGCACCGTCGGGGAGTCTCTGTCCGCGGACGAGATCTACGTGCTGGACACCGAGACCACCGGCCTCCAGGGGGCCCCCAGGGACCTCGTGGTGGACGTCGGGATCTGCAGGGTGTCGTTATCCGAGGGCACCGTGGATGACGTGTACTCGTCGGTCCTCGGCTACGAGACCGACGAGTGGGACGACTACCTCCGCGAGGCGTGGATCTTCCAGAACACCGACATGACCCTCGAGATGGTTGAGGAGGCCCCTCCGGCGCTGACCGTCATCGACGACGTCCGCAGGATACTCCGCGGGAAGCCCGTCACCGCCTACAACACGGGCTACGACTTCGGCAAGTTCCTGTACGAGGAGCCCTGGAACATGCGCGGCTGGTTCGTGGAGTGCGCCGACATCATGGTCGCCGCCACGCCCGTTTGCAAGGTCCCCAGCGAGTACTACGGCCGCCAGTACAAGTTCCCCAAGCTGGACTACGCCTACGCCAAGATCGTGGACGGGGACCCGGCAGGGATCCACGGCGTCCAGGACCACCGCGCCCTTTCCGACGCGCGCATGGCGTCGCATCTCATGATCGCCATGAGCCGCAACGGGCAGTACCGGCCCTGAGAACACGTCTACGTCCGCTTGACACATCTACTAAATCCTCCCGCGGTCTCCGTTCTATGCTGTTAAGCACGGAGATTAGCCAATGTACGGTACGGCAGAAGGAACGGCCGAGCGCGAATCGAGGCTGAGGGACGAGGAGGCGATGTGGATCCGGAGGTCCATTTCCGGCTACCCCGACCCGGCCGGGAGGGCCATGGAGGTCCGCGACGCGGCGGAGGACGCGGTCGGGGCCATCGCGCGCATGAGGGACGCCCTGCGGGAGCTGAGGCCCCTGCTGGACGACCTTAACCTGAGGGACACCCGCGGGGACATGCCCGAGGCGATGGTCGACGAGATATCCGACAAGCTCGACGCTCTGCAGAGCATGGCCGAGCTCAGGGGGACCATAGCCTCGGAGATGGCCGATCAGGGACGAGGGAACTTGTCCAGGGGGATCTTCACCTTGACCCCCGTCTCCTCCCTCACGTCGCCCTCGCTGTACTCCTCGTCCAGCTTCCTCATGTAGTACTCCTCGAACCTCTCGATGACGTGCTTGAAGAGGTTGGTCCTGAGGACCAGCAGCTCCAGCACCATCAGCACTACCACGAAGCCGAGTATGGCGGCGTAGCAGTAGCCGGGGAGCAGCGCGAAGCCGATGAACTCCACCGCGAGCTTCGGGAAGTAGAGGTACATCGCCATGACGAGCCCGATGATCAGCAGTGTGATCACGAAGGGCACCAGGCTCTTGTTGGTCCTGCCGTCCACGGAGAAGATCTTCCACCTGGGGCAGATGATGAATATCTGGAAGAGCCCGGCGAACGTCACGAACAGCACCATGCAGGTCCTGGCGACGATCTCGGCCTCCCCGGATCCGTTCCAGGAGAGCGAGGCGATGAGCTGCTCGGCGGTCCCGCTGTAGCCGATGGTCTCGACCATCGCCGCCCAGTCCACGACCAGGGTCCCGTGGGAGACGCCGTACCAGGCGAGCCCGTAGACCAGCAGGCCGAAGGCAGCGATCATTATCGACGATGGGACGCAGTACCGCAGCACGTCCGGCAGGATCAGCTCCTTGTTCTCGTCCGGCTTGGCGAACAGCGTCATGAAGAACGCCATGATGGACACCGAGATGAACGCGTAGAACGTGTTCTGGATCGGGATCATCGGGATGTTCCCGAAGAGCACGAATATCGCCACGAACAGCAGCGCCAGGCAGAAGTTGCGGGTGAGGTAGAGCTTGAGGATGTCCCTCATGCCCGAGACGGTCCTGCGGCCCTCAACCAGGGCCTTCGGCAGGGCCGAGAAGTTGTCGCCCACCAGGATCATGTCCGCCACCCCGCGCGCGGCTCCCGCGCCGGACTCCAGGGACACGCCCACCTGGGCGGTCTTCAGGGACTTGACGTCGTTGACGCCGTCCCCGATCATGGCCACGTAGTGGCCGTTGTTCTTGAGGGCCTCGATCACGTGCTCCTTGTTCTCCGGCTTCATCCTGCCGAAGATGTTGCACTCGAGGGCGGCCTTGGTGAACTCCGCCTCGCTCATCGCGTCGAGCTCGGGGCCGGAGACGATCTTCCTCTCGCCGGGGATGCCGGCGATGGTGAACAGCGAGTCCACGGTGACGGGGTCGTCCCCGGAGATGACCTTCAGCTGCATGCCGTTGTCCATGAAGACCTGGATGGTCTCCCTGCAGTCCGGCCTGACCTCGTCGCGTATGGACACGACGGAGACGGGCTCCATCCTGCCGATGACCGGCTCGTCGTCCGCATCGTGGAGCGGGACGGCGGGGCCCCTGCAGATCAGGACGGTCCTGAGGCCCTTGCGGGACTCGGCGTCGACGTGGGTGGCGATGTCCTGGTCGGTGTCCATGTGGTCCTTCAGGGACGTAAGGGCCCCGAGGTAGAGGTTGTACTCGTTCCCCCCGTCCCTCACGCGGACGGCGCTGTACTTCCGCTCGGACGAGAACTGGATCTCCTCCAGGAGCTCCGCGTCCGCGGTGCCGTACCTGTTCGCCAGGGCGTCCACGGTGCGGTTCCTGCTCCCGGTGGTCGACGCGAACACCGCGATGAGGTGCTCCGCCTCCACGGGGGACACCAGGTCCCACGAGTTCTCATAGCGGAGCTTGTTGGTGGTGATCGTCCCGGTCTTGTCCATGCAGACGACGTCAACGTGGCTGATCGACTCGACGGAGTTGGTCCTCTGGAGGAGCACCCCGGAGTCGGCCATGCGAACGGCGGCGATCATGTAGGTCAGCGTTATGAGCAGGAACAGCGCGATGGGCACCACGTCGAGGCACAGCACGAAGACCTGGAGGGTCTGCGAGAAGCTCTCGTGGGTGACGAACACCGACTTGAATATCGTGATGATGAACAGGATGGCCGCGATCGCCATCAGCATCTTGGTGACGGTGCCGGTCTCCATCTCCAGCGGCGTCTTCTTGGAGGTGAACTTCTTGGCGCTGCTGAGCATCTGGGACGCGTACGAGTCGGCCCCGAAGCCGGTGACGGTGTAGTACGCCTCTCCGGTGACGCAGTTCGCGCCCGAGTAGATGGGCTCGCCGGCCTTCTTCCTGACGGTGCTGGACTCGCCGGTGAGGAGGGACTCGTCCATCTCCAGCGACCTGCACTCCTCTATGACGCCGTCCACGACGGCCTGGTCCCCGGCGCGGAGGATGACGACGTCGTCCTTCACGACCTCGGACTGGTCCACCTCGGCCTCTGCGCCGTCCCTGAACACCTTGACCTTCGGCCTGGTGAGCAGGGAGATCTTGTCCAGGCGGCGCTTCGCGCGCATCTCCTGGACGGTGGAGATCAGGATGTTCACGATGATGATCCCAGTGGCGGATACCGCGCTGATGGGCTCCTGGCAGATCAGGAGCAGGATGCCCAGTATGAACAGCACGATGTTGAACGGCGTCAGCAGGTTCTTCAGGAAGATATCGGTGTAAGTCCTGCTGGTCTTCACCTCGGAGTCGTTCACAAGGCCCTGGGCCTTGCGCTCCGCAACCTCCGCCGAGGTCAGTCCCTTCATATGCGCGCGTATTCAAGTGTCGTATATGAGCCGTTCGCAGGTTCGCGACGGTATTCTGGGAGGAAAGGCGGCCTCCGACCAGGGTCTCCACGTCCTCCAGGGGCATGGGGTCGAATTCCACCGTCCTGCCCTGGGACACGTAGTCGATGTAGCACCTGACCGGCAGCCTCCCGCCGTAGTACCCCGCGGCGGCGTGCGCGTACACCGACAGCTGGAGCACGTACTCGGGCTGGAACCTGTCCGACACGTCGGTCTTGTAGTCGTGGATCTCGACGCGGTCCTCGTACAGGAGCATCAGGTCTATGACGCCCTTCAGGCAGACGCCGGACGGGCGCACCGGCAGGGTGCATTCTATCTCCGAGTACGAGCGGAGGAAGCCGTCCAGGGACTTCCTGGACAGCACGCTGTCGCGGATGTACTCCGCCTCGGGGTACCTCCCCGACGGGGGCACGCCGTGGTCCATGGCCTGGGCCTCCTCGTGCACCGCGGTGCCGTACTCCTTCCCCTTGCCGCAGATCTCGTCCGACCCGGACTCCTGGTCTATCACGGTCTGCTCGTCGAAGCGCATCACGGAGTGGACGCCCACGTTCTGCTTCCTGACGGTGTAGCCGGAAAGGTCCGGCCTCGGCGCGGTGCCGTCGCTCACGGATGCGGGCGGGGCCTCGGCGTCCGGGATCGCCTCGTACAGGTCGTTTGAGAGCCCGACCATGAACTGGGAGGGCTTGGGCCCGCAGATCACGGTCTCGTACTGCATGGCGCGGGACATGGCGACGAACATGAGCCTGCGCTCCTCGTCGTAGTCGCTCTCCACCGTGGATCTGACGAGGGCGGTCCTCCAGGACCTGCACAGCTTGGAGTACCCCTCGAACCTGCCGACGGTCCTCGAGCAGCGTACCCCGGCGACGGAGTCGAACCAGATGTCCGACGTGTCCGTCCCGGAGGACGGCATGACGCGGGTGTCCACGTAGGGGATGATGACCGCGGGGAACTCCAGGCCCTTGGCCTTGTGCATGGTGGTGACTATGACGGCCTCGCCGTCCAGCTCCGCGTCCACGGGGTAGACGGTCCTCCTCCCGGAGGACAGGTCGCCGTCGATCATGGCGATGAGGTCGGATATGGTGAGCAGGGAGTCCCTGTGCGCGGCGGACAGCACGTTCACTATCGCCTGCGTCACGTCGTTGTCCAGGCCGTACCAGTCGTAGACCGAGGTCATCATCTCGGTGACGCGGCGCCTCTTCCTGAACAGGTACTCCCTCTGGGAGGCGATCTCCGCGGGCATCGCCGCCTCGCCCTTGCAGACGCGGTCGATGAAGGACGGGGGGTAGCCGAGGTCGGCGAGTATCGGAGCGTAGCCCCAGGCGTCCCTCTCGTTGCTCACGTAGCGCATCCAGGCGAGCAGCAGCTTCCCCTCGCGGGTGGCCATGATCTCCACGTCGCCCTGGAGGAAGGCGGGTATGCCCTCCTGGGCCAGCCGCTCCACCACGTTCCTGCACCCCTGGGTGGTCCTGCAGAGCACGGCGATGTCGCCGTACCCCAGGGGGCGGGCGCCGTCCCTGGCGTGCACCGTGTAGTTCCCGGATCCGACGTAGTCCCTGACGCACCTGGCGACCTCGATGGCCTCGTCATCCCTGGACGCGGCCTTCACGAAGCGGACGCGGGTGTCGCCGGCTATGTCCGGGTCCCTGGCGGCGGTGATCAGCTTCACCGTCCTGTCCAGCTTCGCATGGTCCGGCTCGTCCTGCTTGTTGCCCTTGAGGCGCAGGCACCTGAACGCGTGGTCCACGATGAGCTGCGAGGAGCGGTAGTTCATGTCGAGATGGAGGCGTACGGCCTCCGGGAGGGAGAACTCGACCCTGACCAGGTCGTCGTTGAGCACCCTCCTGAGCTCCACCGTCCTCCTCTCGAACTCCGTTATGTTCTCGATGGAGACGAACCTGAACCCGTAGATGCCCTGCTTCCAGTCGCCAACCACGCAGAGGTTGGGCTCCTTCAGCATCATCAGGGCCATCATGAGCTGGCTGGCGTTGGTGTCCTGGAACTCGTCTATCATCACGTAGCGGTACGAGTTGAGCTTCCTGACGCCGGGGTTGCTGTAGAGGACCGAGAACGCCAGCATCGCGTTCAGACCGAACGTGAGGCGGTCGTCGGCCATCGACGAGCGGATGTACTCCCAGTACACGTCGTGGACGAGGCGGAGCAGCTCGGAGCGGTCGTCCTCCGCCGCCGACACGAGTATCGAGTCGTCGAGGCATGCGTCCTCCCCGATCTCGGGGAGCGGGTCGCAGTCCAGGGGCTTCAGCGAGGCCAGGGCCTTGCGCATGTCGGACGACTTCGCCCTCCCGGAGACCTCGTTGCGGGACCTCATCCTCGCCAGCAGCTCCGCGGTATCCCCGACGAGCTCTTTGCCGTCGCTGCCGCCGAACCATCCCCCGCGCTTCAGCGGGAAGATGCCGCGGGACATGAGGCGGCCGATCAACGCGTAGAGGTCCCCAGGGATCTGGGAGCAGACTATTGCGCTGTCGCCGTAGTCCTCGCCGCGGGAGTCGAGGAACACCTCGAGGAACGAGGTGAAGTGGTTCCTGTTGAGGGTGTCGTTCTCCACCAGGCGCACCGAGTGGGTGAGCCTCTCGTCTATGCCGAAGAGCCTCCCGGCGTCGTACGGGGACTCCATCACCACGGAGAGGCAGAACGCGTCGAACGTGAGCACCTGGACGAGCTTGGCCTCCTCGGCCATACCCTCCTTCGACATCTCGCGCTTGATGCGCTCCTCCATCTCCGCCGCGGCGTTGCGCGTGAAGGTCAGGAGGAGCACGTCCCGCGGGGTGACCGCAGGTTCGTCCCCCGTGTCCCTCGTTATGAGGTTGATGTAGCGCTGGACGATGGTGTGCGTCTTCCCGGTGCCGGGCCCGGCATCCACGACGACCATCCCGTCCAGGGTGGTCGCGATGGCCTCCTGGGAGGGGTTGAGGTCACTCATCGTCCCCGCCCTCCTCCGCGGCCTCGGAGCTGCGTGTGCACGCCTGGAAGTAGGTGCAGTTCATGCAGTTGACCTTCCCGTTCGGGACGGCCGGCAGGCCGGTCTCCATACGCTCCACCATCTCGGCGTGCATCCCGTCCAGCTCGTCCAGGAACCTGTCGAGCATCCCCACGGGTATGCACACGTCGGAATCGGAGAACGTCATCCCGCCCTTCACGAGCAGCGCCAGGTTCCTCAGGGCGCCGGACGCTGCGGTCCTGTTGGTCTTGTTGTCCCCCATGCCGCAGGCCTGCAGCACGCACAGCTGGAGGACGGGGTCGTCCTTCCACCCGTCAGGGTTCGGCGGGATCGGGGTGAGCGCGTCGACGATGGCCTTCGCGCGGCCCTTCATCGCCTTAGGGAGCTTGGATTCGTAGAACTCCAGGAACCTGGGCGAGGAGAGGGCGTCCTCCAGCCCGCCCGCGCACAGGGACACGGTGCGGACGTTCCTGGAGACGTCGAAGGACTCGTCGGAGGACACGATGTCGTTGTCCAGGGCGTAGAACTGCCTGAACACGGGGCTGGCGCCCTCGGCCTCCGACGCGAGCGCCAGGTAGATCATGGGCTGGAACTCGGAGTAGTCGTCCACCTCGTCCAGGCTCATTGCCGCGGCCATCCTCTTCCCGTCCTTGGCCTTCCCGGTCTTGTAGTCGGTGACGTCGCCGTTCCACAGCAGGTCGAAAATCCCGTGCATCGGGTGCCTGGAGGAGCGGTGGTCGCCCTCGCAGACGTCACTGGTCATCTCCAGCCCCAGCTCCTGCATGAAGCGGTTGGGGTGGCTCTTGGAAGCGCACGGCACGTTCAGGGGAGCGCGGACCCCGGCCATGTCCAGGTAGCGCATGGTGTTGACCATGGCCACGCGGATCCTCTCGGAGTCCAGCTTCTCCATCAGCGGCGTCGACAGCCCGGAGTAGCGGTCCGAGACCATGTTGACGAAGTCGTCCACGCCCCTCTCCCTCACGAGGTCTGGATAGCAGGCGTACAGCTCCGCGAACTCGTGGACCAGGTTCCCGAACTCGGTGTAGGTGCGGTCCGGGGTCTTCAGCGTCAGGTGGAACAGGAACCTGCGCGGGCAGGCCGCGTAGGCGTTGAAGCTGGATTTGGTGAACAGTATGTCCGCGGGCCTGTCCGAGGCCGCGGCGTCCACGCCGTGGACGGCCTCCTCGCGGGCGGGTGCCCACCTGCCGCGGATCACGGACGGGGCCAGGTCCTCGAACCTCTCGACCGGCCTCCCGACCAGGGTGTCGAACGTCATGCAGGGCGCCGCGGGCTTCCCCGCCTTGACGGCGTTGGCGCAGTAGACGCGCCTCTGGCCCTGCTGGACGAGGGCCTCCAGCCTCATGGCGTTGACCTCGGACTCGCGCTCGGCGTCGATGTAGCGCCTCCCGACCACCGGGATGGTCCAGTCTTGGCCCAGTCCGAGGTATATCACCACGGGCTTGTCCACGAACACCGAGTTCCTGCAGTCCGCTAGCAGCACGCCGGTCTTCTCGTCGTCCGGGATCTGCTCGTTGTGCTTGAGCTCCTGGACGTTGTCCACGGCGAACCTGACCTCGGAGACGCGCTCGGGGGTGACTATCCTGTCCCCGACGTCCAGCTCGTCGAGCAGCATGCTCAGGAGGCCGCGGTCCTTGTTGGAGACGATCTCGTCGGCCACCTCCCCGAAGGTCATGCCGTCCTCGGCCACGGAGCGCATGACGTTGCGCAGCTGCGCCGAGCGCTCGCGCATGTCCTCGTCGGTCTGCCTGCTCAGCAGGTAGCCGTCGCGCCTGGGCGAGAACGTTCCGCCGTAGGTGGAGAACAGCTCCTTGACGGCCTTCACGCGCAGGGTGCTGTAGGAGAGCGACAGGGTCAGGAAGCTCAGGTAGTCCCTTATCGGGGCCAGGTCCCTGACCGTCAGCGAGTTTACGAACGGGAGCCGGCGCCTGTACAGCGCCGAGCGGACGGCGTCCGCTATGGGCGACGAGGAGCTCATCACAATGGCGTAGTCGGACGCGTGCTCCCGGTCGACGAGGTCCACGGCGTTCTCGGCGAGCAGGCGGTCGTTGCCGACGATGCGGATCTCCCCCATCTCGAACTCGCCGTCGGTGAAGATGTCCACGTCCTGGAAGTCGAAGGGCACGCAGTGCTTGTCCAGGTCGTTGAAAAGGTCGAGCCCGACCACGGCGACGCCGCCGGGCTTCTCGAAGTACCACGAGACACGGGGGTCCTCCACGTCCAGGGCGGCCATGGCGTTCTCCAGGGTGGGCATCCTCGAGTACGACTCCCAGATGTTCCTGGCCGAGCGGCCGGTGAGCGCCCCGGCGACGTCCTCGGTGTGCCTGCGGATCTCGCGGATGTTCAGGATCTCGCTGTACACGTGGCGGAAGCCGTAGCCTGTCTCCTCGGACACAGCGGCGATGAGCTCCAGGTCTGTCATGGTGGACCTTCCGAGTATCGCGGGCGCCAGGATCTGCGCGATGTGCATGGGCGTCTTCGCCAGCGGTCCGATGCGCGGCTCGGATATCCTCGAGTTGAGTGCGGTCTCCAGCGAGATGTCGTTGGTTATGACCAGTCCGCATCCCCTGACCTCCTCGTAGATCTCGTCTATGGTCTTGAGCCGCCGCATGCTAACGTTCCCCCGTATGCCCTCATGTCTTATGAGCAGTCACCCCACGCGTCCGGAGTACATGAACTGCTGGCTGTTATCCGGGTAATCTCTGTTATCCATCGGACAAAACCCCATATCGGCGTTCGCCCATCCACCCGGCATGGACGACGCGTACGTGGTGGAGGTTGCCGTGACCGGGCCCAGGGGGGTACCGGAGGATGCGGTTGCGGAGATCGCCGTCTGCCGCGTCCTGGCGGACGGGTCGGACTTCGACACCGTGTACTGCGACGGCATCGCGCTCGACCCCAGGGACCTCGGCAAGGAGCCCCTGGACTACATGCAGGAGTGCTACGGCATCGAGCCGGAGGACCTCTACGCCGGGAGCGACCCGGCCCGCGTGGTGTCCGACTTCCAGAACCTCCTCTTCGGCAGGGAGTGTACCGCGTACAACGTGGGGTTCACATTCGGGAGGTTCCTCAGCTTCGAGCCCTGGGACGCGGCCAGGAACCTGACGCTGCTCCCGTCGATATCCATGCGCCTGCCGCAGGAGCTGAGGGGGCCCCAGGAGAGGGACCACGAGCTCATCCGCTCCGCTTACCAAACGTTGTGCCCGGGGGACCCCGCCGAGGTCGGCGACGGCCGCAGGGCCATCCACCTGGCGCAGATGTCCGCGTCGGTCCTTATGGTGCTCAGGCGGAACGGCTTAGCGTGACAGCGCCGAGAAGCGGATGTCCGCAGAACCTAAGAATAGGTCCGCCAGCGCGCCGAGGTACAGGATCACGTACAGGATCATGAACGGCATCGCCAGGATGAGCGAGAACGGCGGGATCACCCAGATGAGCAGCGCCCCGCACACGAAGAACAGCAGCCCCAGCACCAGGAACACGAACCCGCGGCGCTTCCCGCAGTAGAGCTGTCCCACGCCGAGGAGCCCGAAGAATCCCAGGACGATGTCCAGGATGAACGCGATCTTGATGTTCGGCGTCCAGGGCACCCTGCGCTTGCCGGACCCGGAGGACCTCTCCTCGCGGATGGGCTCGGGCTCCACCGGGATCTTCTTGAAGCACTTGGGGCAGGTGATGCTGTTGGACGGCACCAGCTCGCCGCAGTTGGGGCAGCGCCTGTCGGCCATGTCACTCGCTCCTGAGGACGAACGCGGTGCACGTCGAGGACGCGACGAGCTTGCCCTCCCCGTTCAGGACGCGGACGTCGTACATCTCCAGCGACCTGGAGCGGTTGATCGGCACGCACACGGCGGTCAGCTTGCCGGACGCGGGGCGGTAGAACACCACGTTGTTGGACTGGCCGGTGGAGGGGTGCGACATGTTGCAGGCTATGGCGAAGGTGTGGTCGATCAGCGCGTAGACCGCGCCGCCGTGGCCCCTGCCCATGCTGTTCATGAGCTCCGGGCGGAGCTCCAGGGAGCAGACGGCCCTGTCCTTCTCCAGGGACTCGATCTCTATGCCGATGTACCTGGCGAACGGGGCCTCGTACATGTCCACTATGGCGTCTATGTACGGCTTCGCGTCGTCGGACATCCTCGCTAGGATGGCATCCCTGTCCATGATGGCTCCGATGCATCGCATGGTTTAAGCACTTTCGCAGTCCGGGCTCGGCCTCCGCGGCCGGCGCGGCATCGCACCGTGTGGGAGGGCGGACGAGGTGGCAAATAGCCCCTCGCGCATCGCCCGTGCATGGAGGAGCCGCTGACCGTCACCCAGCTGAACACGAAGGCCCAGGGCGTCCTCAAGAGGTCGCCGGACCTCAACGACGTGTGGGTGGTCGGGGAGATCTCGAACCTCAAGAGGTACGCTTCCGGCCACTACTACTTCGTCCTGAAGGACGCCGGGAGCCAGGTCAACGCCGTGCTCTTCGCGGGATCCCGCGCCAGGATGTCCTTCGAGCCGGCGGAGAACATGAAGGTCCAGGCCTTCGGCAGCCTGGACATCTACGTCCAGCGCGGCTCGTACCAGTTCAAGGTCGAGACCATGAGGCAGTCCGGCATCGGCGAGCTCTACCAGCAGTTCGCCGAGCTCAAGGCCAGGCTGCAGGCCGAGGGGCTCTTCGACCAGTCGAGGAAGAGGCCCCTGCCCGCTTATCCGGGGAGGATCGGCGTGGTCACATCGGAGTCCGGGGCGGTGATACACGACATCATCACCACGTCCGCGTCCAGGTTCCCGGCGGACATAATCCTCGCTCCGGCGAAGGTCCAGGGGGAGGGCGCCGCGGCTACCATCGTCGCCGGGATCCGCCTGCTGGACTCCTACGGGGTGGACGTTATCATAGTCGGGAGGGGAGGCGGGTCCCTGGAGGACCTGTGGCCCTTCAACGAGGAGCCCGTGGCACGCGCCATAGCGGAGTGCCGCACGCCCGTGGTCTCCGCCGTTGGGCACGAGACGGACTTCACCATAGCGGACTTCGTCGCCGACGCCAGGGCGCCCACGCCCACCGGCGCGGCCGCGCTCATACTGAGGGACAGGGCGGAGATCCGCTCGCAGCTCGACCGCTACGCCGCATCGGCGGCGAAGGCGCTGAACGCCGTGATGGACAGGATGCGGTCGAGGTTCGAGGTGCTGGACGCCAGGCTCTCGCCGGAGAGCGCCTCCAGGGACATGGACATGAGGTCCATGACGCTCGAGGAGCTTTCCGCCAGGGCCACGAGGGCGCTGGAGTCCCAATTGGAGGCAATGCGCGGCCGCTTCGCCCTCGCCGACGCGAGGATATCGCCGTCCGCGGCCGTCAGGGACCTGGACGCGCTGGAATCGCGCCTCGAGTCCGTCTACGGGAGGCTTTCGCCCCAGTCTGCGCTGAGGGACATCGACCTCAGGAGGGCCTCCGCCGAAAAGCTCTTCACATCCACCGCGCACGCCTCCGAGGCGGCGCTGGCATCCGCGGACGGCAGGCTCTCGCGCGCGTCCGTCAGCCTGGAGTCGCTCAACCCCACCAGGGTCATGGAGCGCGGCTACGGGATAGTCATCGGGCCGGACGGCAGGGCCGTCACGTCCGTGTCCGGGATAATAGTCGGCCAGAGGCTGGACGTCCGCCTCAGGGACGGGACGGCAAGGACATCGGTCAGGGAGATCAGGGAGGAGAGGAGATGACAGACATGGAGCAGTTCAGGGAGGAGGTCTCGCAGATGAGCTTCGAGGTCGCCATAAAGGCGCTCGAGGACCTGGTGCAGGAGCTCGAGGCCGGAGGGACCGACCTCGAC
This sequence comes from Thermoplasmata archaeon, assembly GCA_030539515.1. Taxonomy (GTDB): domain Archaea; phylum Thermoplasmatota; class Thermoplasmata; order Methanomassiliicoccales; family Methanomethylophilaceae; genus Methanoprimaticola. The sequence continues at coordinate 13,510 of JAUNXZ010000001.1, read as the reverse complement.
AGGAGCCTGGAGATCTACGAGAGGGCGGTGGTGCTGAGGCAGCACTGCAAGGCCATCCTCGACGACGGCCAGAGACGCATACAGAAGATAATCGAGACCGCCGACGGCCCGGTCACCGAGGACTTCGGCTCCGATTGAGCGTCCAGAGGACCACGCCGGCCTCCGCGGCCCAGGCGTCGGTGTCTTTGTAGAGGTCCGTCTCCGCGAAGCACGCGTCGGAGAACGCGAGCCTGAGCGCACCGCCCAGCTCGCCCTCGTTCAGCCCGGAGGCGTTGAACCCGCCGAAACCGCGGCGCAGGCCGATCAGCAGGATGTCCACGGTGTCGTGGCCCCTGGCGGCCTTCCACATGTCGTCCAGCTGGCCGCACTCCATGTCCAGCGTCCTGAGGATCTCCTTCCTCCCTACGCGGACCGAGCGCGAGTTGGCCAGCACCTCGTTGACCATCGCGGACGCGTCCAGGCTCAGGGTCTGGGCGTTGATGAACCTGGAGAAGTCCAGGTCCTTGAAGCTCAGGTTGAGCCCCCTTGTCTGCGAAACGTACATCAGCATCCCGACGGGGTAGCTGGCCGAGATCAGCGCATCCCTGATCGGGCCCACGCGCTCCTCGAACCTCTCGACCTTCTCCCTGTCCCCGTACTCGTCGATGACGTCGTCCAGCGCGTTGCTCCGGATGATCATCATCTCCATGTCGCGGCAGTCGGTGTAGAACATGGGCGGCTTGGCGGACCGGCCGCGGAGCCTCTCCAGGTCCGGGTCGACGATGCCCATGGTGCGGTCGTCCCTGCGCTTTCCGGACATCTCGCGGACCACGTTGCGCACGTTGTCCTTGGAGTGGGCGATGTGTATCTGCACGCCGTCCCTGTCGGCGAACTTCCCGAACAGCCTGCTGTCCGTTATGCCCTCCACCACGAGGAACACGCCGTCGAAGACGGTCCTCTCCATGCAGAGCTGGTTGCAGATGTCCTCCGACGTGAGGTACTCACGCATCGGACGGCCTCAGCTCCCTGGCGGAGTCCCACTTGTCGTGGATGATCTGGGGCGAGTGCGTCGCGACGATCATCTGGATGCCGCGGACGCGGCAGATGTCGCGGAAGTAGTCCCCGAGCTTCTGCTGCCAGCTCACGTGCAGCGAGATCTCGGGCTCGTCGAGGATCACGACGGAGCCCTGCGGGGCGTGGAACAGCAGCGCGTAGAAGAGCACCAGGATCTGCTTCTCCCCCGAGGAGAGCTTCTGGACCTGGAGCGCTGTGCCGTTGTTCATGCTGACCCCGATCTTCCCGGTGTCGGAGACGGTGATGGTCTTGTTGATGAAGATCTCGTTGACCACGTCCTTGTAGATGATGATGGACTCGGCGAGCAGGTAGTTGCGCTCGACGTAGTCGGCAACGGAGCAGGCCAGCTCCTCGTACCCGGCGCGGTCCTTGCCGATCTCGTACCTGGACGGCGGGAACTTCTTGCCCGCGGGTATGTCCGGCTCGAAGCCGGCGTCCTTGATGAAGTCCAGCTTGGCCTTCAGGTCCTTGCACCAGAACTCCAGGTCCCCGTCCGGCATGTCCGGGACGTCGTCCCTGGGGTGGGGCTCCAGCTCCCTGTGCTCCTTGGCGTACCTGATGGTCTCCAGGAGCTCCTGGGCGAACACCTCGAGGGTGGGCGCCAGGTGGCCGTCCTTCCTCTTCATGAGCATCCTGTCCGGGGCGATGTACACCGCCTCGCAGATCTGCGACATGTCCGAGGGGGACATGGGCGTGTCGACCTCGCTCCTCCTCATCTGGACGAGCATGCTGCCGGGGTAGTTCTCGATGATGAGCACGGAGCCCTCGTCGAACCCGATGTCCATCCTCTCGAAGGGCGTGTCCCTCAGGTACCCGACGTCCCCGCGGAGAGCCGCGTAGACCATCCTCATGAGGGTGCTCTTGCCCATCCCGTTCGGCGAGTGGACGAACGTGAGGCCCTCGCACAGGTCGAGGTCGTAGTCGTACTCGTTGAACAGCTTCGAGACGTGTATGGACTTGATCTTCATGGTCGTCCCGAAATGCCCTTTGCTGTATTTAACACAGCGATTTTTAACCAGGTGGTGCATCGGGGAGGCCGATGGACGCAGACGCAGCTTTCGACGAGGTACGCACGCTCATAGCCAAGGGGCGCGGTCCCGAGGCGATCGGCAGGGTGAAGGAGATAGCGGATTCGGGCAGCGACCCGTTCGTCCGCATCAAGTGCCTCTCGCTCCTGAAGGTCCTCGACGAGACGGAGGTCTCCCAGGAGATCCTCAGGTCCCTCATGTCCGAGCTGCCGTCCGAAAGGTCCGACCTCATCCAGGTCGCCGGGTCCCTCCGCGGGCTCGACTACCCGTCCAGCGCCTACGCCATCCTGAACGGCATGGAGGCGGACGACTCCGTGCGCCGCCTGTCCTGCATGTGCCTGGAGGACATGGACGAGTACGAGATGGCCCTGGACGCGGTACGCTCGATCGAGGACATGAAGCCCTTCGACCGCGTCATGCTGTCCGAGGTGCTCAGCGCCCTGGGCAACCACTCCGCGTCCGTGGACGTCGCGTCCGCCCTCCTGGAGGAGATGCCGGACGACTTCGACGTCCGCCGCGCGTACGTCGCGTCGATGATGCTCGCCGGCCGCGACAAGGACGCCGTGAAGTACGTCAGGGGATGCCTCAAGGACAAGTCCGCCGCGTCCAACGCGCTCGCCGCCTACGCCATGCGCGTGTCCGGCAACGACAAGGCCGCCGCCGGGTACGCAACCAGGGCGATCAAGCTCGACCCCAAGAACGTCAGCGCCATGGAGACCCTCGGGATCTGCCTGGCCGAGAGGGGCGAGTACGACAAGGCCCGCATCGTCGCCGGCGCGATTAACGAGGCGTCGCCGGGAAGCCGCGCGGCCCTCAACGTTCTCTCGTACTGCAAGGGCAACTGAACCCTCTCAGAGTCCCTGCCTGTCCCTGTAGCGCTTGGCCATGCGCCTGGACCGGCTGTTCAGCCACACGTCCTTCCAGAACCCGGGCGTGAACATGACGACCGCGGTGACCACCTCCAGACGGCCGATCCACATCAGGGCGATGAGGATGGCCTTCAGGTCGGTGCTCAGGTCGTGGTAGTTGCCGGTGGGCCCGAAGTTCCCGAACCCCATGCCCCCGTTGGACACCGCCGATATGGACAGCCCGAACGAGTCCACGATGTCGTAGCCGTAGATCATGAACACCACGGCGGCGATGGTCAGGGTCATCATGTACATCATGAAGACCACCAGGGTGGACTGGATGAGCGAGTCGTCCACGGTCTTCCCGTCCATCTTCACCGCGTAGACGGCGTTGGTGTGGACGATCCCCCTGAATCCGTTCTTGATGTACTCGTAGATGATCCTCAGCCTGCTGAACTTGATACCTCCGCTGGTGGAGCTGGTGGACGCTCCGATGACCGCCACGAGCATCAGCAGGATCATGCACTGGGAGGGCCACAGCGTGAAGTCGTCGACGTAGAAGCCGGTGGTGGTCCCCAGGGACACGGTGGTGAACAGGACGTTCTTGAACGTCACGTAGCAGTTCTCCAGGGTGAGGTCGGTGCCGTCTGCCATCATGGTCTGGACCATGAACAGGAACAGGATGACGGAGATCGCGAGGAACCAGGCGATCATCACGCGGAACTCGGAGTTGGTGCGGTAGACCCTGCGCTCGCGGAGGTAGATCATCCTGTAGTGCAGGTAGAAGTTGGTTCCTCCCAGGAACATGAACAGCATGGTCACCCACTGGACCGCGTCCGAGTACACGGCCATGCTGGAGTTGATGATGAGCAGCCCGCCGGTCGAGATCGTCGTGAACATGAGGCACAGCGCCTCGACGAAGTTCACGCCGAGGACCAGGAGTATGGCGAAGTTCGCCAGGCTCAGGAGCATGTAGATGAAGATGAAGGACTTGGCGGCCTTGCTGGTCCTCTGGGTGAAGCTCGACGTCCCCGACCCGGCCAGCTCGTTCTGGAAGAGGCTGCGGCCGAACCCCACCATCGGCAGGAAGTACAGGAAGATGATGACGACGGTGATACCTCCGATCCACTGCGTCATGGAGCGCCAGATCATGAGGCTCGTGTCCAGCGAGTCGATCTCACCGAGCGCCGAGATGCCGGTGGTGGTCACGCCGCTCACCGCCTCGAACACAGCGTCGACGGGGGCGATGCCGGACAGGATGTACGGCACGGTGCAGATCGCGAACATGAGCATCCACACCAGCGCCACCAGGATGATGCCGTTCACGGTGCGGAAGTTCTTGGACTCGATGCAGGTCATGTACTGCAGGAACCCGAGCACCATCAGCGGCGGTATGGGCGCCAGGAACGGCAGGGGGTCCTCGCCGTAGTACAGGGTGAACGCGGCAGGCACCAGGAGGAGCAGCGCGAACATCATCTCCACGAGGCCGAGGATCTTCACGGTGGTGTTCTCCCACCGGATGCAGCGCTCGTGGATGTCCTTCCACCGCATCTCACAACCCCAGCGTGGTGCCCTTGCCCAGGACCTTGATCAGCTCGGACTCCTTCCTGCCGTCCGAGAACATGATGACGGCGTCGCCGTCCCTCATCTCGGTGTCCAGCAGGGGGTAGATGAGCCCGCCGTCCCTGCGGATCGCGACGATGCGCAGGCCCTCGGGCATGTTGGCGTCGCCGACGAAGCGGTTCCTGAGCCTCGACTCAGAGTCGACGATGTGCGTGAAGAAGACGCCCTCGGAACTCTGCATCCTGGCGATGGCCAGCTCGTCCGACAGGACGCACTTGATGATCTCGTTCGAAATGATGCGGTCGAAGCCGATGATGGTCTGCAGGTCGGTGTACCTGAAGATGTCCTCGTACTCGCGCATGAAGAACCGGGCGATGACCTTGCGGGCGCTGTGCCTCTTGGCGGACATGCAGATGAGCAGGTTCGTCTCGTCGCGGCTCGACGTGGATATGGTGGAGTCGACGCGGAAGATGTTCTCGTCGTACTGGATGTCGGGGTCGGTGTAGTCGGCGTTTATCACCACGACGCCGCTCAGCTCCCTGGACAGGTGCTTGCACACCTCCGGGTCCCTCTCGATGATCTTGACGTAGCGCTTGCGCTCGTCTTCGGAGAGCATCTTCGCCAGGTTGAGGCCCACGATGGACCCTCCCAGGATGCAGAACTCCCTGGCCACCTCCTCGACGCCCATGAGGTCGTTGAACGCGATTATGGCCTGCTCGCTCCCGAAGACGCATATCCTGTCCCCGCTGTGGATCTCCAGGATCTCCGGGGTGGTGATTATGTCGCCGTCGCGGTAGACCGCGAATATGGTGCAGTCCTTGGGTATCGGCAGGTGCATGACCACGCGGCCGACGATCTGGTGGTTCCCCTCGACCCTGAAAACGGCGACGCAGACGCCCATCTGCTTGAGCGCCTCGTACTCGACGACGTTCTCCAGGACGCACAGCCTGTACATCTTCTCGGCCGTGACCAGGTTGGGGGAGATGATGTCGTCGACGCCCGGCACGCCCTCGCCGGTGGTCTCTATCATGAAGTCGGGGCTGTCCACCGTCGCGACGGTGCGGATGGACGGCTTGATCCTCTTGGCCATCATGCACACGAACAGGTTGTCCGAGTCCGAATGGAGCGTGGACACGAGGACGTCCGCGTTCTGCGTCTCTATGGCGTAGCGCAGGATGCGGGGGTTCGTGCCGTCCTCCCTCAGGACGGAGACGTTGAGGCGCCCTTTGAGCGTGTCCGCTATGTCCTCGTCCTCTTCGACGACCAGGACGTCGTGGACGTCCGAGATGGTCTCGGCGCAGACGAAACCGACGTCGCCGGCACCGATGATGATGACCTTCATCGGCCCGCCCGACGGAATGAACGGATATATCTGTTTCCAGGACCCGCCTCCGGCGCCGGCGCGGACGCCCCCGGGACGTCTGGCATCCCCTCCGGGCACCGTATCCGCGGTTCGGGCCTCTATATAGCCTATGTAATCTCTTACCCAATCATATTTATCGACATAGCGGACTCCCAGGCTTCATGTGGCAACAGGTAAGCGAAGACTTCTGGAAGGAGAACCGCGAGTCCAAGGTCGGACAGGTGGAGGACACCGTCCGCGGTATCATCGACCAGGTCCGCGAAGAGGGCGACAAGGCGCTGCGCGACCTCGCCAAGAAGTTCGACAAGGTCGACCTCGGCGACATCGCGGTCTCCCGCGAGGAGATAGAGGAGGCCTACGAGCACGTCAGCCAGGAGCTGGTCGAGGAGCTCGAGAACGCCGCCTACAACATCCAGAGGTTCCACGAGATGCAGATGCCCCCCGGCCTCTGGCTGAGGGAGGTCGAGCCCGGTGTGACCCTCGGCGTGAAGTCCACCCCCCTCGAGAGGGTCGGATGCTACATCCCCGGTGGCAGGGCCTCCTACCCGAGCACGGTGCTCATGACCGCCATCCCGGCCAAGGTCGCCGGCGTGGACGAGGTCATCATGTGCACCCCCGCCCCCATCAATCCCCTCACCCTCGTCGCGGCCGACATCGCCGGCGTGGACGAGATCTACAAGTCCGGAGGCGCCCAGGCCATCGCGGCCATGGCCCTCGGGACCGAATCGATCGAGCCCGTCCAGAAGATCGTCGGGCCCGGCAACGTGTTCGTCACCGGAGCGAAGATGATGCTCCGCAACAAGGTGGAGATCGACTTCCCCGCCGGCCCCTCGGAGATCGGCGTCCTCGCCGACGAGTCCGCCGTGCCCGCCTTCCTGGCGGCGGACCTCATCGCCCAGGCCGAGCACGACCCGTCCTCCGCCAGCCTGCTGGTGACCTGCGACCCCGACCTGCCCGACCGCGTCTGGGCGGAGATGGAGCCCATGATCGCCAAGGCTCCCAGGAAGGAGATCATCGACAAGGCCCTGGCGAACTCGGGGTACATCATCGCCGAGGACATGGACCTCGCTATCGAGATCATGAACGGCATCGCACCCGAGCACCTGTCCATCCAGGTCAAGGACCCGCTGGACGTCTTGGGCAAGGTCAGGAACGGCGGCTCCATCTTCGTCGGACCCTACACGCCCGTCGCCGCCGGCGACTACGCGTCGGGGACCAACCACGTGCTCCCCACGTCCGGCCACGCGGCCACGTGCTCCGGCCTGAACGTCTCCCACTTCATGAAGACCTCCACCGTCCAGATGCTCTCGCAGGAGGGCCTCGCCGCCCTGGCGGGGACCATCGAGACCCTCGCCACCGCGGAGGGGCTCCACGCGCACTGCGAATCCGTCAGGGTCAGGATGCCGGAGGATGAGTGACATGGTCGCCCGCCGGAAGAAGACGGACTCCGCCGAAACGCCGGCGGCTCCCGACCTCTACGATTCCAAGTACTACATCAACCGCGAGCTGTCCTGGCTGGAGTTCAACAGGCGCTGCCTGGAGGAGGCCGAGGACGCCACGAACCCCCTCCTCGAGAGGGTCAAGTTCCTGGCCATCTGCTACGGGAACCTGGACGAGTTCTACATGATCCGCGTCCCGGGGATCATCTCCAAGACCCCCATACCCGGCCCCGACTACCTCACGGTCAACTACAACAGCCTGATGCAGCAGGTCTCGGACACCGTCCAGGGCCTGGTCGCAGAGTACTCCGAGTGCTGGAACGCGCTCCGCGCCGAGCTCGCGAAGTCCGACATCATCATCAGCAAGGTCGACGAGCTGACGCCGGACCAGCAGGCCTGGGTGGCCAACTTCTACAAGCAGAGGGTCCACCCCCTGCTCACGCCCCTGGCGCTGGACGTCAGCCACCCCTTCCCGTTCATCAGCAACAACTCGCTGAACATCGCGGTCAGGATGTACGACCGCAACCACGAGCAGCTCTTCGCCCGCGTGAAGGTGCCTGTCGGCACCCTCTCGAGGTTCGTGCTCGTCCCGTCGTCCAAGGGCGAGCAGTACGTCCTGCTGGAGGACATCCTGGAGAAGCACATCTCCTCCCTGTTCCCCGGCCTCGACGTGGTGGGCGCGTACATGTTCCGCGTCACCAGGAACGCCGACGTGAAGGTCACGATCGACGAGGCCTGCGATTTCATGACCGCGGTCGAGGAGTCCCTGGAGGACAGGGACATCGGCTTCCCGGTGAGGATGGCCGTGGAGAGGAGCATGCCCCCCGACATGGTCAAGCTGTTCGCCAGGAACCTGAAGCTCAGCGACCTGCAGGTCCACAGGACCGACGCCATCAGCCTCGGGGACCTGTGGGAGATCGTCGGCCTGGACCGCCCCAAGCTGAAGGACAAGCCCTTCGACCCCTACACCCCTCCCGAGCTCGCGGAGGGCATGGACATCTTCGAGGCCATCAAGGAGAGGGACTGGATCCTGTTCCATCCCTACGAGTCCTTCCAGTCCGTGGTCCGCTTCGTCTCCACGGCGGCGGAGGACCCCTACGTCCAGAGCATCAAGATCTGCCTGTACAGGATCGGGAAGGACCCCTCGCTGGTCAAGGCGCTTATGCGCGCCAAGGAGAACGGGAAGACCGTCTCCGTCCTGATGGAGCTCCGCGCCAAGTTCGACGAGAGCAACAACATCCTCTGGGCCAGGGAGATGGAGAAGATCGGCGTCCACGTCGTCTACGGCCCGGTGAACCTGAAGGTGCACTCCAAGCTCCTGCAGGTCGTGCGCCTCGAGGGCGACAGGCTGGTGCGCTACACGCACATGAGCTCCGGGAACTACAACACATCCACCGCCCGCCAGTACGGGGACATCTCGTTCCTCACCGTCAACCCCGAGATAGGGGAGGACGTGGGGGAGCTGTTCAACGCGCTGACCGGGTACTTCGGGCCCAGGATGTACTCCAGGCTGCTCGTCGCCCCGCTAACGCTCAAGAGCTCCCTGATCGAGAAGATCGAGAGGGAGATCGACGTCTGCAAGCTCACCGGCCACGGGTACATCGCCATGAAGGCCAACGGCCTCATCGACTCGGACATCATCGCCACGCTCTACAAGGCGTCCATCGCCGGCGTGAAGGTCGACCTCAACATCCGCGGCCTCTGCTGCCTCCGCCCCGGGATACCCGGAGTGTCGGAGAACATCAGGGTCACCAGCATCGTCGACCGCTTCCTGGAGCACTCCAGGATCTACTACTTCGAGAACGGCGGGAACCCCGAGATGTACATGGGCTCGTCGGACATGATGCCCAGGAACCTTCTGGCCAGGGTCGAGGTGCTCTTCCCTGTGCTGGACAGGGAGATGCTCGAGCACATCCGCGAGGACATCCTGAAGATCCACCTGGCGGACAACGTGAAGGCCAGGGAGCTGCTCCCGGACGGGACGTACAGGCTCGTCGAGAGGAAGTCCGGCGAGAAGAAGCTGAGGTCCCAGAAGTGGTTCATCGACCACAGGGGATGCTGGCATGGCGGAGAAGACGAGTCCTGAGACCGTCGGGTTCATCGACGTCGGCACGAACTCGATCCACCTGCTGGTGGTCAGGTTCTACCCGGACACGTCGGGCACCGCCATCTACCAGGACAAGGAGTCCGTCCGCCTGGGGAGGAGCCTCTACGGCACCGGCAGGATCGACCGCCCGTCCATAGACAAGACGGTGCTCGTGATCTCCAGGTTCGCCCAGATCTCCAGGGACCTGGGCGCGGAGCGCGTGGTCGCCTTCGCGACCTGCGCCGCCCGCGAGGCGGAGAACCGCCAGGAGATCGTCGACGCCCTGGAGGGAGTCGTCGAGCTCAAGGTCATCCCCGGCCCGGAGGAGGCCAGGCTCATCGCCCTCGGCGTCTTCGGCGACAGGGGGCCCGACGAGCGCACCATCGAGCTCGACATCGGCGGGGGCAGCACCGAGGTAATCATCCGCGAGAAGGGCGAGGACATCTTCATCGACAGCCTCAGCATGGGCGCGGTGCGCTACGCCTTCGGCCTGGACATCGACTGCTCCGGCCCCGTCTCCCAGGGCGACTACGAGTACATGCTCCGCAGCGTGGACATCTCGTCCTACCGCGCGGTCAGCAAGGTCCGCTCCATAGGATTCAAACGCGCCATGGGCTCCTCGGGGACCATGCTGTCCCTCGCCGAGATGTGCGCCGCCCGCCGCGCCGACAGGGACGCGTCGTACTTCACCCTCGACGAGCTCCACCCCCTGATGCAGGAGCTCCGCCAGATGACCGCCAAGCAGAGGCTGGCCGTTCCCGGGATGGGCAAGAGCCGCGCGGACATCATCATACCCGGCGGGGCCATCGCCGAGGAGCTCATGTTCCAGTTCGGGATCCAGCGCATCGAGGTCAGCCCCAACGGCCTGAAGCAGGGCATGATGCTGGACCACCAGCTCTCCCGCGGGTTCACCTCGTTCAGCGCGCGCCAGTCCTCCGTCCGGTCGCTGGCGTACCGCTGCCAGTACGACAGGAGGCACGCGGAGAACGTGGAGAGGAACGCGCTCTCGCTGTTCGACCAGTCCAGGGAGCTCGGGCTCCACTCGCTGGACGCCCAGTGGAGGAGCCTGCTGTCCTGCTCCGCGATCCTGCACGACATCGGCGAGCTCATCAGCTACCAGAACCACAGCGTGCTCTCCCAGGTCATAATTGAGAAGGCGGACCTCCAGGGGTTCACCTACGACGAGACCCGCGACATGGGCCTCATAGTCAGGTTCCACCACAAGAAGTTCCCGGGCCCCAAGGATTCCAGGTTCGACGGGATGCCCAAGGACGAGGCCGCCGCCGTCCGCGTGTGCGCCATGCTGCTGAAGATGGCGGACGTCATGGACAGGCACAGGAACGGCGCAGTCCGCAGCGGGAGGCTCAGGGTCGAGAAGGACACGGTGGTCCTGGAGCTGTCCTCGGACGAGGACGCCAGCATGGAGATCTGGAGCCTGGAGAAGCTCCGCCCGGACTTCAGGCGCCTGTTCGGCATGGACCTCGTCCCGGTCTCCCGCGAGGGATCCGCCGGAGTGGCGGCGAGCCGCGTTCCCGCCAAGGCCAGATGATTCCGGGAGATATCCTGATTGCACTATATTAACAGGCTTTAATCCCATGCTTTCAGGAATATCAACGCCGTTAACCCGAGATTCGCGAAAAGTTATTTTAACTCTGAGGGAATCCCGAAATCATAGCAGGGACCGGTCCCCTTGCAACGGAAGAGATTCCGAACCGGCTCCTGCTTACCTCTTCCCGCTCACTGTTTTTATCCCCGTTCGGCATCCCGTGATGAGGGGGAGTCGGGACGGTCACGGCAACGGGTTTCTTCGAGCAGTCGGCGGCCTACAACGGCGCCGAGCTCAAGAGCGGCCTGTGCTCCATATGCAAGGGCGCCCACAGGCTCTGCGGCAAGGACCGCTGCCCCCTGATGATCAAGTTCTACTCCCAGATGAAGGCCCGCCCGCTCATCGACGCCAAGGACCTGGCGGGCTCGAGCCCTCCCGCCGTCTTCGTCGGCAGGTACGGCTACCCGAAGGTGGACATCGGACCGCTTCTCCCGCCGGAGTTCGGGGACACCTCCATCATGGGCACCCCGGAGCGCTGGGTCGGCAAGAGCATCGACGAGATCGTGGACTTCAGGTTCCGCCTGGTCCGCGGGAAGTACCGCATCGACGCCACCGACTTCCGGAAGTACGGCCGCATCGTGGACAACGTGCAGGAGCTCGCGCTCACGGAACGCCCGGTGGACGTGGAGGCCTCCTTCGCCCAGAAGCCCAAGGGCCGCGTCATCCTCGACGACAACGTGGAGCCCTTCGGGCCGTCGGCGCGCATGGAGCAGATGACCCTCGGCAACGGCAGGTTCGAGAGGAACCTGGAGAGGAGCTTCTACGACGTGGACATGAAGGCCACCGACGCGGTGGTCTCCGCGTACCGCAACGGCACCCTGATCTCCGAGATCCAGAAGGCCTTCTCCGTGGGGACCATGGGCGTGGACAAGCGCAGGCGCTTCGTCCCCACCAGGTGGAGCATCACCGCCGTGGACGACATCATCGGGAAGGATCTCCTCAAGACGACCAAGTGGAACCCCACCATCGACGACTTCCGCCTCTACACCTGGCAGGAGCTGGACAACAGGTGGGCCATCATGCTGATGCCCTGCACCTGGAGGTTCGAGCTCATCGAGGCGTGGTACCCGAACACCACATGGAACCCCTCCGGCAGGACCGTGGACGTCATCCACGACTCCGAGTTCTTCGACGGGAGGACGGAGTACGCCCACATCGGCGGATGCTACTACGCGTCGAGGATGGCCGTCAACGAGCTGCTCATCGAGGAGGGCCGCACGGCGGGCGCGGTCATAATGAGGGAGGCCCATCCGGGCTACGTGATGCCCGTCGGCGTGTGGAACGTGAGGGAGAACGTGCGCGCCGCGCTCCGCACGGAGCCGGAGCACTTCGAGACCATGGACGACGTGCTGACAAGGGTCGAATCCATGATGGACATCAAGCGCGACGGGTGGATCGCGAACTCCGACGTGATGAGGGACTGGCGCGTCCAGAGGAGGATCGAGGACTATTACCGACACCACGCTGGGCGATTTCACCGGGGAGCCCCCGGAGTGGGACGGGCCGTTCAGGCTCGTCGAGTGCTCCAGGGCGCTCTCGCCGTCCGGGCTCCCGGAGATGGACTACGCGATCAACCCCTACGGGGGATGCGAGCACGGGTGCATCTACTGCTACGCGCCGGGGCACACGCACTCCGAGCTGTCCGAGTGGAGGGTCGTGAGGGTCAAGAGGAACCTCATCGACAGGCTTTGCAGGGAGCTGCCGTACGTGGACGGGACGATCGGCATCGGCACCGTCACCGACCCGTACCAGGGCGCCGAGCGCCGCTTCAGGCTCACCAGGCAGTGCCTCGAGGTCCTCTCCGCGAAGGGCAGGCGCGTCCACATCCACACCAAGTCGGACCTGATCCTGCGGGACCTCGATCTGCTTTCGGGGATGGACTCGGTGGTTGGCATGACCGTCACCACGGTGGACGACCGGGTGTCCAAGATGACCGAGCCCGGCGCGCCGCTGCCGGAGGCGAGGCTGCGGGCCATAACGGGGCTGCTCGACGCCGGCGTCGAGACCTACGCGCTCGTCGCCCCGGTCATGTCCACGCTGGAGGGCTCCGAGGCGGAGCTTGTGGACGCCCTCGTCGCGGCGGGCATCCGCGCCGTGTACCGCGACGGGCTGAACCTCAGGCTCGTCGACACCCGCAGGCTGGAGCGCATGGGCATACGCCCGTCCCCCGAGGCGGTGGAGGTGCTGGACGCGCTGTGCGACGAGGCCGGGGTGCGTGGCACCGACTGCTACGGCGACCGCCACCGACGCACTGGTTCTTCCGCGTCCTTGGCCGCATGTTAAGCAATCCTTTTATAGAAGAACTAAATTGTCGGAATCAAACTACAGGTGATAATTACCATGTACGGTTCTGGAAACCAGCCCGTCATCGTGCTCAAAGAGGGCACGGAGAGGAGCAAAGACAAAGAGGCTCAGTTCAACAACATCAGCGCCGCCAAGGCAGTCGCCGACGCGGTCAGGTCCACCCTGGGACCCAAGGGGATGGACAAGATGCTGGTCAACACGATCGGCGACGTCGTCATCA
>JAUNXZ010000054.1 GCA_030539515.1 Thermoplasmata archaeon | reverse complement strand
TTCAGAGGTCCCCTTGTCGACAGTATCACCGATATTGTACTCCGCGATCGTCGCAGACTTATCAGTGCTCCATCCGAGGAACTCGTACCCCGTGTCGAACGGGTTCTCGATCGCCGTGAACCCCTCGCCCACCTTTACGGTCCGCTCGACCGCGACGCCCTCCTTGCCGTTGGGGTCGTAGGACACCGTGTAGACGGCTTCCTCCGTCCATCCAGCCGTAAGTGTGAAGTCGGAGGTCACTTCCGTGTTGAAGTTGTAAGGATCGGTGGCCCCGTTCGCATACCATCCCGTGAACGTGTGTCCCGAGTATGAGGGGTCGTCAGGCTCGACCGCGGTACGGCCCTTGACGACGGTCTGCTCAGTCTGAGTCCCGGTACCGTTATTGTAGACGAACGTTACGGTGTACGCATCCCAGATGTACACGACCTTCCCATCCACGTAGAACCCGGCCACAGTGCCGCCCGTGTACGAGAATTTGGAGACAGAATCCGTGGCATATTCCGACTCGGCGGTGATCGCCACAGGGGATTCGGAACCCCAGGAGTATCCCTCGGGCGTGACTTCGATGCTACTCGGGACCCCCGTGAGGTTCACGGTGGAGCCGCTGGGAATCTGGAGGCCCTTGCCGCCGGTAATGCTCGTGCCCGCGCCGATGTTCAGGGTCCCCGTCGTGCCCGTGAACGCGACGGCATAGTAGCTTGTGTTGCTCTGTGTCACGGTCGTACCGTTCAGCGTGACGGTTCCGCCGTTCCCTATTTGGATTGTATCCGAGCCGGACGCCGTTAGCGACAGACCGGCAATGGTCACCTCGCCGCCGGTGACAGAGACGGCCGTGGTGGATCCCGTGATCGTTCCCCCAGATATGTTCGCGGTCCCTCCGCCCACAGAAAGTCCGACACTGGAGCCCGTAGCACGCACTGTAGAGCTACCGGACATGTTGAATTCGCCAGAAGTCATATAGATCGCGCTCGAGCTCGGACCGGTGTGCGACACTGTCCCCCCCTTCGATGGTGACAGTACCACCGGTGATCCTAATCGGGATCACCGAACTCGAGGATGATGTGATGGTTCCGCCCTCAACCTTCAGGCTTCCCTCGGATTCCACGAATATCAGAGCCGAATATGTGGTCCCGTTGTAGATCAGCGTCCCTCCCGACCCCGAGTCCGTGATTGTCAGGCTACCTTGGACGATTATCGAGCCGCCTGCAACCGACAGCGTGTGGCCGTTCAGGTCCAATGTGACGCTGATTCCACTGGTCACGGTAATTGTGCTGTGGATGGTCACGGGCCCACTCAGCCTGTACGTGTTCCCGTCGGTCATGTTGGAGAGGCCCGATTCGTTGCTCACATCAATCGTCTCCGCGGCCTGCGCCTCCGGGACGGCCGCGACCGCGGTCAGGGCGACCGCCGCGACCGCCAAGACGGCGAGCGCGGCGAGCATCCTCCCCCGTTTTCCTGCTTCCTTCCTCATGTTATCCTCTGCCGTTCGTACTCTTCGGAATATAGAGCGTCCGCCTTCGGAGCGCCCGTCCAATCTCGACTCAGAGATTCGCAGACGATATAACATATTCCATCGGCCGCCGCGAAATAACCGGTCCGACAGCCTCCCGGGGGCTTCCAGGGGCGTCCGGACATGCATTTCCGTGACGGTCGAAAGAAGATATATCGAAGACTTCCGCGGAGACAGTTGACGGCACTGAAATGGGATTCCGAAACATCCGCATACAACTAGCAAAACACCTGTATTTTGGCATTTATAGTTAGTTACTACTTATGCCATGTGCATAAATAGTTTTAAAACTACAAATGCCATGTGCAAAAGTAGTTAACCGATATCGTCCATCACCTTTCATGGAGCGCAAGATGACCGAAGTCCTGCAAAGATGGAAGGATTCCGAGCACCGCATAGGCCTGGTCATCACGGGCACCAGGCAGATTGGGAAGACATACATCGTCGACGAGTTCGGACTCGAGAACTACAAAAACTACCTGCACCTGGACTTCAGCGAGGATGAAACCCTGTCCAAGCTGTTCAAGGGGGACAACAGCGCGGAATCACTCATTGACAGTATCCGGCTCAGATTTCCTCATTTCAAGGTGGAGAGGGGCAAATCCCTCCTGTTCCTCGACGAGATCCAACTCTGCCCCGACGCCAGGTCAGCAATCAAGCCCCTGGTTAAGGACGGTAGGATCGACGTGGTGGCATCCGGATCCATGCTCTCCGTCAGCGGCCTAAGGCTATCAGACGAAGACGAGTCGTCATGGAGCCTGCAGGATGATGGACTGCGGGTCGACGGCAGCCTAGATGAGGATCTGAAGACAGAGGAGCGTATCATGTCAGCGGATCCCTCGGACCTGTTCTCTGACAGGATGGTGGAAAGGATACGCAGAGTCTCTCCCATGGGATACGAGCTCGTCGTCCGCATGTATGCGATGGACTTCGAAGAATATCTGTGGGCAATAGGAGTCGAGAAAGAACAGACATCCGCCATCCGGAAGAAGATCCACGACAGGGAGCCGTTCAAGGAGTCGGACCTGGAGACCCTGAACACGTACTACAGACGCTACCTGGTCGTAGGCGGTATGCCGGAAGCCGTCGCGATGTCCTTGGTCAGACCCGTGCCATGGGGCGATCTGGCCGCACTCCAGTGTCGCATCAGGACGGAGATCATAAGCGATATCATGAAAACCGCACCTCCCGCCATCCGCGGGAGAGTGGTGTCGAGCATCGAGTCCATGCCCGAATTTCTTGGCAGAAGCAACAAGAGATTCAGGTACAGCGAGGCCGACAAGAAGAAGAACGTCGGGTGGAGGGAGTACGAGAGCCCTCTGACCTGGATCGAGGGCGCGGGCCTCGGCACCATGTGCTGGAACGTGACGGAGCCCGTCATGCCCCTACGGCAGAGGCGCGACCACACCGTCAAGATGTTCAACTTCGACACAGGGTTGCTAATGGACTCCATGGAGCCCGCTGGCAAGACGGCCCTTCGTGTGGCCATCATGGAGGGAGACCTGAAGGTCAACCGCGGCGCCATTGTCGAGAACGGGGTGGCCGTGATGATGGAGAAGTGCGGCTTCGACCTCCACTACATGGAGAGAAACAAGAACCTCGAGGACGGCACCCGCGACAGGATCGAGGTCGACTTCCTGCTGGTGCTCGGAGGCGAGATCGCCGCGGTCGAAGTGAAATCCGGGAAGAACCGGACATCCGCCTCGCTGAAGAAGCTGAGGACGGATCCCCGCTACACCGTGTACCCCGTGAAGCGCTTCATCAAGCTCGAGGACTCCAACATCCGCGCGGATCCAGACGGCACGGAGCACTACCCCCTCTTCGCGGCCGCATTCATGGACTCCATGGCCGACGAGAAAAAGCTTCCAGAGTCCCTGGATCTCCTCCCCCTGAGCCTCCGAGGCCGATTTGAAGGAGTAGGGACGATGGACGCGATAGAGCTGATGAGGCGGAGGCACAGCGTCCGCCAGTACGCGGACAGGCCGATCGAGGACAGCAAGAGAAAGGAGCTGGACACCCTCGCGACGGAGATCAACCGGCGCGAAGGGATGCACATCCAGATCGTCTACGACGAGCCGGAGTGCTTCTCCTCCAGGAAGGCCTCGTACGGCAAGTTCAGCGGCGTCCGCAACTACATCTCGGTCACCGGGCCGAAGGGCCCGGAGCTCGACGGGGAGGCCGGCTACTGGGGCGAGGAACTTGTCCTCAAAGCCCAGGAGCTGGGCCTGAACACCTGCTGGGTGGCGATGAACCACGGGAAGAGCGCCGCCAAGGTCGGGAAGGGCGAGAAGGAGGCAATCGTCATCGCCCTCGGGTACGGCGAGAACCAGGGCGTCGCCCACAGGAGCAGGTCCGTCTCGGACGTCTCCAACTACGCCGATGGAATGCCTCAGTGGTTCCTGGACGGCGTCGAGGCCGCGCTGCTCGCCCCCACCGCGATTAACCAGCAGAAGTTCCGCTTCACCTACAACGGGGACGGCACGGTCACCGCGAAAGCGGGACTCGGATTCTACGCCGGGATCGACCTCGGAATCGCGAGATGCCGTTTCGAGAAGGTCAGCGGCGTGAGGACGTCGTGACGCGCCTCGGATCAGGAGCCCTATCGCGAACAGCACAGTAGCCCCGGCGGTCCCCGTGACTACGAGTATCCTCGAGCGCCTGCGGGCGACGGCCGTGTGCTTCTCCAGGCCTGCGTCGTCCAGCATCCCGTCGTAGGCCAGCTCCTGCATGTCCTTCGCGGCCCATCCCCACATCCCGAGCGCGGTGCCGATGAATGCCGCGCCCACGACGACGATCGCCACGAACGCCCAGAAGTCGAAGTTCAGGCCGGCGTAGGCGGCCATGGCCAGGACAGGCACGGCGCACAGGTACGTCCGGGCCATGCCGCGGTTGTACGCCTTCCGGACCCTCGGGTCCTCGTACACGTCGTACAGCGTCGCGTAGTCGATGCTCCGGTCGTCGACGACCATCTCGCTCACCGCAGATGCGGGACCACGCCTTGGCGCACTCCACGGCCTTGGACCACTCCGCCAGGCGGCGGGAGCGCTCCTCCTCGGACATTGACGGCACGAACTCCCTATCCAGCCTCCAGTTCGTTTCCAGTTCGGACACGTCGTCCCAGAATCCGACGGTCAGTCCGGCCTCGTACGCCGCGCCCAGCGCGGTGGATTCGATGACCTTCGGACGGAGGACGCGGACGCCGGTGATGTCCGCCAGGAACCTGCAGAGGAAGTCGTTGGCGCTCGCCCCTCCGTCCACGCGGATGGATGATGCGGGCCTTCCCGTGTCCGCGGTCATGGCGCGGACGACCTCGCAGGCCTGGAAGGCGATCGACTCGAGCGCGGCGCGGGCCAGGTGGTTCCTGTTGGTTCCCCTCGTGAGCCCCATGATCATCCCGCGGGCCCCCTGGTCCCAATGAGGCGCCCCCAGTCCGGAGAACGCGGGCACCACGGTGCACCCGGCGGTGTCCGGGACGCTCTCCGCCATGCGCTCGGTCTCCTCGGAGGCCTCCACGATCTGCAGCTCGTCCCTCAGCCACTGGACTGCGGCCCCGGCGATGTAGATGGAGCCCTCGACGGCGTAGTACGTCTTCCCTCCGGATGTCCAGGCGACCGTGGTGAGCAGACCGTTCCTCGACAGGACCGGCTCGGTCCCGAGGTTCATCAGGAGGAACCCTCCAGTGCCGAAGGTGACCTTGACGTCGCCCTCGGACAGGCACTGCTGCCCGAACAGTGCGGCCTGCTGGTCACCCATGGAGCCCGCTATGGGAACCTCGACGCCCACTGCCCCGGGATCCGTCGTCCCGAACACATGGCCGGTCGGGTGCGGCTCGGGGAGCATGGAACGGGGGACTCCGACCATCTCCAGAAGAACGGGATCCCAGTCCAGGTCCCGTATGTTGAACAGCATGGTGCGCGACGCGTTGGAGTAGTCGGTCGCGTGCACCTTCCCGCCCGTCAGATTCCAGATTATCCAAGAGTCCACGGTACCGGCTATCGCCTTCCCGGACTCCGCCGCATCCCTGGCGCCGGGCACGTTGTCCAGGATCCACCTGATCTTCGTGCCGGTGAAGTACGGGTCGATGTGGAGGCCGGTCCTGGAGAACACCTCGTCGTCGTATCCCCTGGAGGCCAGCTCCTCGCAGAAAGGCCCCGTCCTCCTGTCCTGCCAGACGATGGCGTTGCATAACGGGGTTCCAGTCTCCGGATCCCACACGACGGCGGTCTCCCTCTGGTTCGTGACGGCGAAAGCGACGCACTCCGCCGGATCGATGCCCGGACGCGAGAGGGCCTCCCCTATCGTGACCCTGCAGAGGTCCCATATCTCGGACGCGTCGTGCTCAACCAGCCCCGGCTCGGGGTATATCTGCGTGAGCTGCCTCTGCGAGACCGCCAGCACTTCCCCACCGCGGCCGAAGAGCATCGCGCGGACGCTGGTGGTCCCCGCGTCGACGGACAGGATGAACCTCATCGCCCGGCGTACACGTCGTCCAGGGATATCAGCCTGACCGACGGGTCCTTCGCGGCCGCCTTCTCCAGGGCGGGAGTGAACCCGCATCCCGAGAACAGGAAGCGCATCTTGTCGGAGTGGTCCACCTTCCTGGCGCGCTCGGTGAGCCCGTCCAGCTCCGGGCGGTCCATGGGCTCGCCGTAGAGCCTGCAGGCCGCCACCATCGTGCGGGTGGACCTGCCCTCCTGGAACGAGGCCAGGAAATCTATGACGTCGTCCACGGTGTCGTCCTTGCGCCTGAGCTTCCCGATGAACTTGTACTCGTACGTGCGGGCGACGTAGTCCATGCAGACGGCCTTGAACATGCCCTCCATGTAGCCGTCGATGTCCGCGCGGGCCATCTCGTAGGCCTTCTCCGGGGACTCGAACTCCACCATGTGCGTGTACCTGTACACCACGCGGTAGTAGAACGCCAGGATGTTGCTCTTGATCGAGTACACCGCCCTGCGCGACGCGCCGGAGGACACCTCCTTGCCGAGGATGCCCTTGTGCTCCATGTCCTCCACGATCTTGTTGCAGTAGGAGGACGCGAGGCTGGTCCTCGCGGATATCTGGCGGACGCTCTCCGCGCCCCCCGCGATGGCCGAGAGCACCTTGGTGCTGCTCCCCAGGGACAGCGCCTCCGTCGACACGAGGCCCTCGGCCTCCAGCGAGAAGACGGACATGTGGTAGAACATCTGCCTGCGGATCACCTCGTCGGGGTCCTTCCCGTCGAAGAGGTGCTGGTAGGCCGGCGTGCCCCCGGCGATGGCGTACGCCTTGAGGTGCTGGAGCGGGGTGTACTCCGGATGGAAGCCCTTGCACTCGAGGTAGGTCATGGGCTTCAGCTCCAGGGTGTAGTAGAACCTGCCGAACAGCGAGTTGTCGTTGTCGCACACCACGAGCATGATCTTGGTGCCGCCCATCTCCCTGTTGATGAAGTTGCGGAGGTACGCGTTGATCTCCTCGAAGTTCTCCGCCAGGTCCGCCAGCCTGTCGATTATGACGACGACCTTGCGCCTGCCGCAGATCTCCTTCAGCCTCGGGAACAGCTCCCCCACGTCGGAGATCCTCTCCCTCCTGCCGGAGAACTCCGACAGGGCGCGGTTTATCTCCTCCAGGTTGTCCGAGCGGAGCCCCTGTGTGCCGGTGATGTAGATGTAGTCCTTGTCGGCGGTGAACTCCTTGAGCAGGGAGGTCTTGCCCAGGTGCCTGCGCCCGCACACGGCGCACGCGACGGGGGTCTTCTCCCAGAGGCCGCAGAGGAACTGCATCTCCTTCTCGCGTCCCACGCATCCATCCATGGAGATAGATGGACGTTCAGGATAAAAAGACGATGTGCCAGACGTTCGATTCCCGACGAAGGGCGAAGCATCAGGGGACCCCGTGCGGGAGGGCCCTCCGGACGGCACGCGGGCATTTCTATTCGTTCAAAATTATACGAAGAATCACATACATGATTTAAATATGAAGACAGCAAGTCCTTACCACTGATTTGAACATGTTCAAATCCGCAGAGGCTTGCGCATGGACGACATCCTGTTTATGATGGTCTTCCCGTTCATCGTCGCAGTCATCCTCCTGGTAGTGAAGAACGACAGGGCCCGCGCCATCGTGTCGGAGGTGGGCGCGGCCGTCATCATCATCGCGTCCGTTTGGGTCGCATACAGCTACCTGGGGAAACCGCAGACGTTCGAGATCTCCAGCGAGACCATAGACCTGCTCATGTTCGCCATAGAGGCGATACTGGGCCTGGTGGTCATCTATCTAGGTGTAAAGTACAAGAAATACGCCGCATCGGTCCTCGGGCTGGTGCAGCTGATAATGTCGATAGCCTTCGAGTTCCATTACAAGGAGGGCATCGAGGTCGAGCGCGGCCTCTACATCGACGACCTGAGCATCCTGATGATCCTCATCATCGGCATCATCGGGAGCCTGATCTGCGTCTACGCGGTCGGGTACATGCGGGACTTCCAGGCGCACGCAGAGGGAAAGGACCGCAGGCCGTGGTTCTTCTTCCTGCTCTTCGTGTTCCTCAGCGCGATGTACGGCATCGTGCTCTCGGACAACCTGGTGTGGATGTTCTTCTTCTGGGAGATCACCACCCTGTGCTCCTTCGCATTGATCGGCTTCACCAAGACGGAGGAGGCCATCAACAACTCGTTCCGCCAGCTGATCCTGAACCTCATCGGAGGGATCTCCTTCCTGGCGGCGCTCATACTCCTGGCGGACCAGGAGGGCATCCTGTCCCTGGCGGAGCTCCTCGCCACGCCGGACGTCGAGGCCGCCCAGTGGGTGCTCGTCGCCGTGATGCTCATGGCCCTGGCCGGGATCGTCAAGTCCGCCCAGATGCCGTTCCACACGTGGCTGCTCGGCGCCATGGTCGCACCCACGCCCACGTCCGCGCTGCTCCACTCGTCGACGATGGTCAAGGCCGGGGTGTTCATGCTCCTGAAGCTGTCCCCGCTCCTGTGCGGCAACGTCGGAGGATACATGGTCATGACCGTCGGGGCCCTCACGTTCCTCCTCGCGTCGATGGCCGCCATCTCGCAGTCCAACGCCAAGCGCGTGCTGGCGTACTCGACCATCGCCAACCTCGGGCTCATCGTCGCATGCGCCGGCGTGGGAACGCCGGAGGCGGTCTGGGCCGGTGTGCTCCTGATGGTCTTCCACGCGATCACCAAGTCCATGCTGTTCCTCTGCGTCGGAACCGCGGAGCACCACATCGGAAGCAGGAACATAGAGGACATGGACAACCTGTTCGACAGGATGCCCAGGCTCGCCCTCATCATGATGCTCGGCATCGCGGCGATGTTCCTCGCGCCCCTGGGGATGCTCATCTCCAAGTGGGCCGCGCTCACCGCCTTCGTCGACCCGTCGAACCCGCTGTGCATACTCCTCGTGGGATGCATCGCCTTCGGCAGCGCCGTCACCGGGTTCTACTGGACCAAGTGGCTCGGCAAGCTGGCGTGCACCGCCATGAACAGGGACAACGTCGAGAAGACCGTCCGCCCCCAGGAGTGGTCCGTGCTCGGGGCGCTCGCGGTGCTCGTGGTGGTCGTCTGCTTCGGATACCCGCTCCTCTCGGACTGGATAGTCGTCCCGTGGATCGAGGGGGCCTTCGGGTGGGACCCGTCGGTGTCCATCCTGGAGAACGACAACATGTACCTCCTGCTGATCATGATGGCCGCCCTGGTCCTGATGTTCCTGCCCTTCTTCGGCAGGTCCAAGACAAAGACCGTTCCGAACTACATGTCCGGGGTGAACATAGACAACGACACCTACGAGGGGTCCATGGGCTCCACCGTGAGCGTGTCGCTCAGGAACTGGTACCTCGAGGGCTGGTTCGGCGAGAACTACATCGGCAGGGCCGGCGAGGGAATAACCGCGATAGTCATCATAGCGGGCATCGCGCTCGCGTGCGCGGGGTGGGTCGCATGAGCAACTGGATGCTGCTGTGCTTCGCCCTGGTCTTCGTCGTGCTGGCGCCCTTCGCGGGATGCCTGCTCGCCGGGGTCGACAGGAAGATATCCGCCAGGATGCAGGGCAGGCAGGGCCCGCCCATCGCGCAGCCCTGGTACGACGTCCGCAAGCTGATGGCCAAGGAGTCCAACGCCCCCAACAGGTTCCAGGACTTCTACGTCGCCTGCTACCTCATCTGGATAGTCATCACGGGGGCCATGTTCTTCGCGGGCATGGACCTGCTGCTGGTGCTGTTCACCCTGACCCTCGGCGAGGTCTTCCTCGCCCTCGCGGCGTACTGCTCCGGGTCCCCGTTCGCGCAGGTCGGCGCCCAGAGGGAGATCTACGTCGCCATGGCCTATGAGCCGATGGTCCTGATCATGGCGATCGGGTTCTACCTGTTCATGGGCGGCGACGACGGCGGGAGCTTCAGGGTCATCGACATCGCCCAGAGCTCCGAGATGGCGATCGTCCCGATGCTCGGGATCTTCGTCGGATTCGTGGTCATCCTGACGATGAAGCTCAGGAAGTCCCCCTTCGACCTCAGCATGTCGCACCACGCCCACCAGGACATCGTGCGCGGGGTCGCCACGGAGTTCTCCGGGAAGACCTACGCGATGATGGAGGTCTCGCACTGGTACGAGAACATCATGCTGCTCGGCATGGTCGCCCTGTTCTTCCAGAACGGCGGATGGACCGGGTTCGTCCTCGGCATCGTCGTGGCGATCCTCGTGTACCTGCTGGAGATCTGGCTGGACAACGGCTTCGCCCGCATGAAGTGGCAGACAGCGATTAAGACCGGATGGGTCGCCGCGCTCATCCTCGGCCTCGGGAACATAGCGGTACTGCTGGTGATGGCATGAGCGCTACATCGAAATCCCCGTGGATACTGCACTACGACGCCTCGAGCTGCAACGGATGCGACATCGAGGTCCTCGCGTGCCTCACCCCGCTGTACGACGCGGAGAGGTTCGGGGTCATCAACACCGGCGACCCCAAGCAGGCGGACATCCTGCTGATCACCGGGTCGGTCAACGACCAGAACAAGAACGTGGTGAAGCAGCTGTACGACCAGATGCCCGAGCCGAAGGTGGTCGTCGCCGTGGGCATATGCGCCTGCAACGGCGGGATCTTCCGCGAGTGCTACAACATACTGGGCGGGGTGGACACCGTCATCCCCGTGGACGTCTACGTCCCGGGATGCGCCGCCAGGCCCGAATCGATAATAGACGGAATAGTGAAGGGAGTGGGCGTGCTCGAGGAGAGGCGCGCCGCCATGAAGGAGGGAAGGAAGTGAACCAGGTGCAGAACTTCGAGGAGCTGTCCCCGGAGGCGGTCCCCGGGACCGCCGCCAAGCTGAAGGCCGAGGGATACCGCATGGTGCAGATCTGCGGCATCACCATGGAGGGCGCCAGCGAGCTGGTGTACAGCTTCGATAAGGAGCACGAGCTCCTGAACCTGAAGGTCACGGTTCCCTTCGGAACTCCGGTCAAGAGCATCACGCCGTCCTACTGGGCGGCGTTCGTGTACGAGAACGAGATCCACGATCTGTTCGGCGTGGACTTCGAGGACAGCGAGCTGGACTACAAGGGCAACTTCTTCAGGGTGAGCACCAAGACGCCCTGGAAGGGACCCGGGGCCAAGGGGGCTGAGTGAGATGGGGAAGAGAACCATCGTGCCCTTCGGCCCCCAGCACCCCGCCCTCCCGGAGCCGGTCCACCTGGACCTGGAGCTGGAGGACGAGACCGTCGTCCGCGCCGTCCCCTCGATCGGATACGTCCACCGCGGGCTGGAGAAGCTCGTCGAGCAGCGCGACTACC
>JAUNXZ010000053.1 GCA_030539515.1 Thermoplasmata archaeon | reverse complement strand
AAGACCTCCAAGTGGAACGAGGCCGCCATGGTCCGCAGCAGGGGCACCACCCTCCAGAGGTACACCAAGGTCAAGTCGCCCGAATCAGTGGAGCTGATGGTCTGCGCCGGATGCTCCCACAGGTGGTACGTCCGCAACGCCGGCCCCGTCTCGTGCCCCAGGTGCGGGAGGGAGGTCAGCTTCCACGACCGCGTCGCCTCAACGTCCATGACCATGTGGTCCGGCGACGGGATGGAGCTGACGTACGTCAGCGAGAACGGCTTCGGGTGCGTCTACCTCTGGAGGGACGGCGTGCCGACGGCCTCCAGGTACGCCCACGAGGTGCTCAGGCGCTTCGGGATAACGATCAGCGAGCTGGTCAAGAGTGTCAACGCCGGCCAGATGAGGGACGAGTGCAGGCTCCTGGCGCTGGACATGCTGGAGCACAGCGAGGACTACGTCCGGTACGTGGACTACTTCATGAAGCGCCTCTCGCTCGGCGAGGACGACGCAAGGATCCTCGCGGTCCACTTCACCGGCATGGGGCCGGAGGCGATCGCGAGGAAGTTCTCCCTCAGCGACGAGCAGGTCCGCACGGCCTTCGACAGGATCATGGCCGCCTACGCCGACTCGGGCATAATCGTCGACGACACCATCTTCACGGAGGACCCGTTCCGCTTCTACGGCGACACATAATGTTCCCGATGTTACGGTTTTTTCCAGCTGGAATACATCAAAATCTGAATAAGTTACGACATTTTTCCATAACAACTTATTAGTCCATCCATCTGATGTTGGATTATATGTCCAATGATGTTCGTTGGGATGAGGATGAGGAGGAGCTGCCCGACATGGAGTCATTCGAGGCGGACGCCTACTTCGGTCTCGACGAATGGGACGTGGGCGGTGAGGTGTGCACATGCCCGTTCTGCCGGAGGTCGTTCGACCCCCGTTGGTCCATGGAGTGCGACAGCCACGTGTGCTCGTGCGTGAAGTGCGGGCACTCCTGGCAGAGCCGGATCTCGGAACCCCTCAGGTGCCCCCGCTGCGGGTCGTACAGGTGGGGCGAGGAGTCCCGGAGCTACGAGTGCAGGAGGTGCGGCAACATATGGTCCACCACGAAGTCCTCGCCGCCGGCCAAGTGCCCCCGCTGCCGCTCCGTCTACTGGTACAAGGAGAAGGAGGTCCCGAGGCCCGTCCCGCCCTCCATGTCGAAGAGCGAGTGCGAACGCTACGCGAAGGCCGTCACCGAGGCGATCAAGCGCTGCAAGAACTCCCGCGAGAGCGTCTTCGACGTGTGCAGGGTGCTGGACGTCTCGGTGCTCGAAGTGATCATCGCGCTGCGCAACATGGGCAGCAGATACAGGCTGTGATACCCTGAGGCGCGCCGCGGCCATCCTCGCAACGGCGATCGTCCTCCTGACCGTCGTCGTCATCCCGGCGGGCGCGGCGGATGCCTCGTCCGTGTACGAATCGGAATCGTCGGTCTACACCTACACGGTCTGGGGCTCCGGCACGGAGTCCAGCCCCTACGGGAGCACGCTGGAGGCCGTCGAGACCTCCGAGGACGTGCTGTACGTGCAGAGCGCACTGGAGGGGTACCCCCTCAGGACCGTGTCCTCGCTGGGGACGTGCGGCGCATCCGCCGTCGTCCTGCCGGACACGGTGCGGACCGTGGAGGCCGGCGCCTTCGACGGCTGCGCGAACCTCGAGGCGGTGTACTTCCTGGGGGACAAGCCGGACATCGAGGGGGAGATCCCCGTCCCGTGCATCCGCCTGGAGGGGACATCCGGATGGGGCTCCGAGGAGGTCCTGGAGCTGGAGGAGGTGTCCGCCGGCGGGTCCGTCGTCCTCTGCTACACCATAAGCGGCGAGGCCACCGTGCACGCCCTCTCGTCCGGGACGGACGTGGCAGTCCCGTCGGCGACGGCGGACGGCACGCCGATAACCTCGGTGGGCGACGGGGCGTTCGAGGGGACGTCCGTGGCCTCCGTGTCCCTGTCCGACGGCATCTGGCGCATCGGCGTCCGCGCGTTCCACAGCTGCCAGTCCCTGGTCTCCGCGGACCTGCCGGACTCGCTCCTGGCGATCTGCGGCGAGGCGTTCCGCGACTGCGTGGGCATGGGGAACGTGGACCTGCCGGACGTGACGTTCATCGGGTTCGAGGCGTTCCGCGACTGCAGGTCCATGACCTCGATATCCATCCCGGACTCCGTCACGGAGATCCGCGACGGGGCGTTCTACCTGTGCCGCGCGGCCAGGTCCCTTGAGCTGGGCGCCGGCGTGACCTCGGTCCCGGCCAGGTGCTTCGGGTACCTGGACCAGCTCCAGACGGTCGACCTGTCCGGCGTGACCGCGCTCGGCGCGTACGCGTTCTACGACTGCGTGGCTCTGGAGTCCGTGGACCTCGGCTCGGTGGAATCCGTGGGAGCTCGCGCTTTCGGCGGGTGCTACGGCCTCTGCGACGTGGGCCGCCTGGGGTCCGCGACGGACGTGGGGGACTACGCGTTCCAGGGGTGCAGGTCCCTGACGTCGGTGACGTTCGCGGGCACGCTGGAGACCCTCGGCGCGTACGCCTTCTACGACTGCAGGCAGCTGGAGACCGTCTCGTTCGAGGGCGACATGCCGTCCATCGGCGAGGGCGCGATACCCTCGGGGACGGTCGCGGAGATCCGCTCGAGCCACTCGTCCTCCTGGTCGGGGTACGAGGGGGAGGTCAGGGTCTTGGACGACGGGTCCGCCGTGCCGTGGATCCCCATCATAGTCGTTCTCGTCGCGGTCGTCGCCGCGGCGGTGTTCGTCGTCCGCAGAAGGACGGCCTGATCTCTCATTCTCCGGAGGACTTCGTGCTCCCGGAGGACGTGGAGGACATGGGCAGGTTCGAGAGGTTCGTGCCCGAGGGCGAGGGAGTTCGCCGCCGATCGGCTGGAATTCGGGTTCCCGGACGGACGAAGTATCCAAGAGAATTCATCAACTGCCTGTCGGGGACGGCGGATGCCGGCCCTCGACGGACAACGGTCTGCGCAGTCCCCGTATCCGTCGGGCTTTTCCGGCCGGGACCTCAGGGGGCTGGCATCTTCCGAAGCACCCGACCCTTCCTCCGGACTCGGTCGCTGTCTGTACCGTATCCGATGGTCGGAATGGATGCCGTCAGCTCATCCGGGTGAAGCATCGGTGCGGTCCGATGCCCCGATGCGGGATCCGGGACCGGCCGGCGGCCGTTCGCATCAGGGGTCTAATGTTCTCAGTGGGTAGACCGTTGCGTGCCCCTTTTTATCCCCGGCCGTCGAGAGGGGGTGTGACGGCGCGATGTGCGCCGGTGCGGGCGGAGGGCCCGTGTATGGCTGTTCAGCAATGATAACAAAGATAACAGAGATTACAAAGATTACAGACAAAGATAAATATAGTGTCAATTCTTTGCGGAAGTGTAAGCATGAGCGATCCGAAACAGCTAATAGCCCACATCAGGGAGGACGGCACCGTCCAGACGCTGGAGCAGCATCTGGAGGGTACAGCCGGACTGTGCGAGGAGTTCCTCGGCAGCATCGGAATCTCCGGTGCCGGCAGGCTCGTGGGTCTGCTTCATGACATGGGCAAGGCGACATCGGGATTCAGCGAGTACATCTCCGGGGAAGCGGAGGGGGTGCGCCGCGGCGACATCGACCACTCCACGGCAGGCGCCCAGTATCTCCACAGAACGGGATGCGGGATCACGAAGAACGCGCTGTTCAAGACGATGGCATCCGAGATGATGGAGCTGGCGATAGCCTCCCACCACTCCGGGCTCATAGACTGCGTGTCCCCCGACGGCAGGGACGTGTATTCCGCACGCATCTCCAAGGACGATGGCGACACGGGGTACGCGGAAGCCCTGTCGAACCTCGACGGACGCATCCTGGCCGAGGCAGATTCCCTTCTGCCGACGGCAGTGGAATCCCTGGAATCCAAGATCCTGAGCATCTGGAAAGCACCAGGGACTTCTGAAGACAAAGGCTGGTTCAGGCTTGGCCTCCTGAACAGGTTCCTCCTGAGCTGTCTCGTCGATGCCGACAGGATCGACACCGCCGCTTTCCAGGACGGAAGGCCCTATGCACCGCCAGAAACGGATTGGAAGGCGCTCAGGGACAGGTTCGAGGGATATCTGGCGGGGATGCCGTCTGACAGTGAAATCTCGGACATCAGGCGTGCCGTGTCGGACGATTGCCTGAAGGCATCTTCGAGACCGCCCGGCATCTTCACTCTGACCGTGCCCACGGGCGGGGGGAAGACCCTGTCCAGTTTCAGGTTCGCACTCAGCCACCTGATGTCCAACAACATGAGGCGCATCATCTACGTCGTCCCATATCTGACAATTATTGAGCAGAATGCGGAGGCGATCCGCTGCGCTCTCGGCGCACGTCCGGGGGATGACCCCGTCACCGAATGCCATTCGAACGTCGGCATCGGCCTTGATGACGGCGATCATGATGGCCGCCACTGTTCAGGGGTGGATGTCTGGGACGGGCCGATAGTCTTCACATCCATGGTCCAGTTCCTGGAGACTCTGTTCTCATCGGGGACGGAACGCGTCCGCAGGATGCACAACCTCGCCAGGGCTGTCATCGTGTTCGACGAGATCCAGTGCCTTCCGGTCAGGACGACGTACATGTTCGACGAGGCCGTGTCGTTCCTCACGGGGAGTTGCGGCGCCACCGCCATGCTGTGCACGGCGACGCAGCCTTTGCTGGGCGAGGGCATCGACTATCCGCTGAGCATCGGCCCGGAGTCGGAGATCGTGGGGAACGTCCGCGGACTCTTCGAGTCCCTCGACCGCACCAGGATATCATATGTGAACAGAGGAGGCCCGCCGGAAGGAGTCGCCGAGGTGTCGGCGCGCATCGCCGATTCCATATCGGAGGCCGGCAGCGTCCTGGCCGTGGTCAACACCAAGAGGATGGCGCGCGAGCTCTACAGGTCGGTCAAGGCATCGGTTTCCGACAACGTGCGCGTGTTCCACCTGAGCACGGACATGTGTCCGGAGCACAGGCGCGAGGTCCTCGGCGAGGTGACGGCCCTACTCGGAAGGTCCAAGGTCGTCTGCGTAAGCACACAGCTCATCGAGGCTGGGGTGGACATCGACTTCGATGTGGTCTACCGCAGCCTCGCCGGTCTGGATTCCATAGCTCAGGCCGCTGGCCGCTGCAACCGCAACGCGCGCAGGGCGGTCGGCGAGGTGTTCGTCGTCAGGATGGATGAGAATCTCGGCAGCCTGGACGACATCCTCGAAGGACGCAGGTGCTCGGAGGCGATCCTCGCATCCGATGGTGCATCCCCCGTGTCCCCCGATTCGATGGCCAGGTTCTATGGGATGTACTTCTACCGCAGGAGGGGCACGATGCGCTATCCCACGGATAACGCCGACCTGAGGCTGTTCGACATGCTGTCGGACAATCCCGCTTCCAGGAACGCCCACCGCAGCCGCCACGGGACCAATCCCGGCGGACTGATGAGGCAGGCGTTCCACTACGCGAATTCCAGGTTCAGGGTCATCGACGAGAACGCTTCGGTCGTGGTGCTCTACGACGATGAGGCGCGCGCCGCTGTATCGGCATACGAGGATGCTGTGACGTTCTCGGAGAGGAGGGCCGCGCTCCGCGTGCTCCAGAGGTACTCGGTCAACACGTTCTCCCTGGACAGGCTGATCCGCGACGGCATCGCGTATGCCGTCGACCCGGAGGGTTCTGTTTACTGCCTGAGGGACGGCCACTACGACAGCGAGACCGGGCTCTCGGAGAGTCCGGTCCTGGAAACCATGATGATTTGAGCGAGGTGAAGAATGGAAAACTCGATAGAGTTCAGACTGTGGGGTCCCCGTGCCCTGTTCACGGACCCCGTGACGAAGGTGGGTGGCGAGAAGTACACCTACCCCGTCCCGACGTATCAGGCCCTGAAGGGGATCACGGAGAGCATCTACTGGAAGCCGACGATCGTCTGGCATGTGGACAAGGTGCGCGTGATGAGGCCGATCAGGAATGAATCGGTCAACGCGAAGCTGGTAAGGTACAACGATGCGAGCAGATCCGATCTGTCGATCTTTACGTATCTTCGTGATGTGGAGTATCAGGTCAAAGTCCATTTCGAATGGAATGACAACAGGCCGGATCTTTCCGGAGACCGCAACGAGAACAAGCATTACTTCCAGGCGCAGAGGGCCCTCGACAAGGGCGGGCGCAGGGATATCTTCCTCGGAACGCGCGAATGCCAGGGCTACGTGGAACCCTGCAGGTTCGGCGAGGGCGAGGGGATCTACGACAATACGCCATCCTATCCGTTCGGATTCATGTTCCACGGGTTCGATTACGCCGACGAGACCGGCAGAGGTGAGCTGGCTGCACGCTTCTGGAATCCCGAGATGAGGAATGGGGTCATCGAGTTCATCCGTCCAGAGGAGTGCCCGACGGTCAAACACGTCAGGGACTACAAACCGAAGACTATTGGCATCTCAAGGGAGGAACCCGAATGAACGGCAACTGGATGGAGTGCCTCCTGAAGACATACGATGTGTGTTCGGCAGACCCGGCAACCAGGGCTGAGAGGGTGCCTCTGGTTCCAATCTGCCATACGCTCAACAACATGCATATAACGGTAACCATCGACGAGCAGGGAAGGTTCCTCTCGTCGGAGGTGATCCCCAAGGACAGGCAGAACACGATCATCCCTTGCACGGAGGAGTCGGCCGGAAGGACATCCGGACTCCAGCCGCATCCTCTGGACGACAAGCTCCAGTATCTTGCGCCCGACTTCTACTCGTACGCTGTCGGTGAGAAGGAGAGGTCGGGGGAGTCCCCGTTCGAGATGTACGTCTCCCTGATGGCCAGATGGTGTGAAAGCGATTTCTCCAACAGGAAGGTCGCCGCAGTGCTCAGCTATGTGAGGGGCGGCACTCTGATTCGTGACCTGGTGTCGTCCGGAGCCCTTGTGACAGGGGAGGACGGCAGGCTCGCCGCGAAGAAGGATCGCCCTGATGCTCCGCTGTTTGCCGAGGCCAAGATTGCCGGAGAGCAGCACGATGCGTTCATCCGCTGGTCCGTGGTCGTTCCTGGGGATTGCTGCAGCGACACATGGGACGATCCGTCTCTGGTCGACGACTGGATCTCCTTCGCGAAATCTGTCCATACGGATGCCGGACTGTGCTACATGACCGGTGACACGGTGCCTCTTGCGAAGAACCATCCTAGCAGGATCAGGAACTCGGGGGACATGGCCAAGATAATGTCTTCCAACGACTCGTCGGGATTCACCTTCCGCGGCCGTTTCGAGAATTCGGAGCAGGCATGCGGTGTCGGCTTCGAGCAGTCCCAGAAGATGCACAGCGCACTACGCTGGCTCATAGGACGCCAGGGATACAGTCAAGGCGACTTCTGCATGGTGTCGTGGACGACCTCCGGAGACAGAGTGGTCAGTCCGCCGGATGACCTGTCGTCTCAGTTGGATGTCGGTGATTCCACGCGTTCCGCCTGGACGAACGCGGAGGCCGCGAAGCATCTCAATGGGAGGTTGCGCGGTTACAACTCCAGTATCCTCGACAAGGAGGTGATGGTCATGGCGCTCGACTCCGCCCAGTCGAGGCAGGGGAGACTCGCCGTGACAATGTTCAGGCATGAGCTCGGAGAGGACCTCGTCAGGAACCTGGAGGCATGGCACGACAGGTGCGCATGGATCCACAGGTACGCGAAGGTCAGGGATGAGGACGGGAAGGACAGGAGGATAACGTTCGTCGGTGCCCCGGCGCCTAAGGACATAGCAATGGCCGCCTACGGCCTGCGCTCCGACGAGAAGCTAGTCGCCACGGCCGTCAAGCGCCTCCTGCCGTGCATCATGGACGGGGAACGCATCCCCCGCGACATCGAGGAATCGGTCGTCAGGCGCGCGTCGAATCCCCTGTCCATGGAGGATTGGGAATGGAGGAAGACGCTGAGCATCGCATGCTCGGTCTTCAAGGGATATTCGGGAGTTGGTTACGAAATGGTGTTGGAAAAGGAAAGGACGTCGAGGGACTACCTCTTCGGAAGGCTGCTGGCAATCGCGGACCTGATGGAGTCATCCGCTCTCAGGGACGCGAACGAGTCCAGGCAGACCACCGCCGTAAGACTGATGCAGAGGTTCTCGGAGAGGCCCTGCTCGACGTGGAAGAGCATAGAGCTGGCGCTGGTGCCCTACGCCGCGAGGCTGGGGCCCAAGTCGAACTACTACAGGGCGAGGATATCGGAAGTCATGGACCTGTTCGAGGGTGATGACTTCAGAGACGATTCGCCGCTTAAAGGCGAGTTCCTCCTGGCCTATCACTGCCAGATCGAGGATCATTACGCCAGGAAAGATGAGAAGACAGAGAACAACACGGAGGAGGAGTGAAAATGACAGGAATGAAGAACAAGATCGATTTCGCACTGGTGGTCTACGTCGAGGGGGCCAACCCCAACGGGGATCCCCTCAATGGAAACCGCCCCAGGACCACGATCGACGGCCTCGGGGAGATCTCGGACGTCTGCATAAAGCGCAAGATACGCAACCGTCTCCAGGACGAGGGGCAGAGGATATTCGTCCAGTCGGCGGACCGCGCGGACGACGGCATGAAGAGCCTCAAGGACCGTGCCGAGCCGGTGATGAAGAAGTGCGGCAAGGATGTCGAGAGGTTCGTCCAGGAGGCCTGCGCAGAGTGGTTCGACGTGAGGGCTTTCGGACAGCTCTTCGCCTACAAGGCCGGAGGCGCCGACGGTGTCTCCGTCGGCATCAGGGGTCCAGTTTCAATCCGCCCCGCAATCAGCGTGTCTCCGGTGAACATCACCAGCACGCAGATCACGAAGTCCGTCAACTCCGAGACCAAGGACAAGAAGGGCTCGGATACAATGGGGATGAAGTACCGCGTGGACCACGGCATGTATGTCATCCGCGGCAGCATCAACCCTCAGCTGGCGTCCAAGACCGGTTTCTCCGACGATGATGCCGCAATCCTCAAGGATGCACTCAGGACCATGTTCGTCAACGACTGCTCCTCCGCGCGTCCGGACGGCAGCATGGACGTCGTAAGCATGGTGTGGTGGACGCACAGCTGCCCCCTCGGACAGTACTCCACGGCCAAGGTCCACGACTCCCTCAAAGTGGTTCCCCTGAACGACGACCCCCGCGGCGTGTCTGACTACTCGATCGCCGTGGAGGATCTGGACGGGCTGAAGTACGAGATGCTCTGAGGAACCATGGCCTACATCGAGGACGACTACCTGGCGCTGTCCGGGATCCAGCATTTCGCGTTCTGCAGGAGGCAGTGGGCACTCATCCATATGGAAGCCTCCTGGGAGGACGATTCCAGGACCGCATCGGGGAAGGTGTTCCACAGCAATGTGGACTCCGGGCACGGGACCAGGCGCGGAACCGTGTTCACGGCCCGGGGGATAGCCGTGTCGTCATCGGAGCTGGGTTTATCGGGGAGGTGTGACGCTGTGGAGTTCGAGGAGGACCCGTCTGGAGTCCTCGTCGACGGGATGGAGGGACTCTACCGCGTCACGCCCGTGGAGTACAAGGTCGGCCGCCGGAAGGTCGGCGACTGGGACCGCCTCCAGCTATGCGCCGAGGCGATGGCGTTGGAGGAATCCCTCCACACCAAGGTTTTGTCGGGCGCCTTGTTCTACGGAACTGAGCGCAGGAGGGAGGCCGTCGACATCGACGGCCCCCTCCGCGACAGGGTACGCACCGTCGCAGCCGAGATGCATCGGATCTTCGATTCGAGGGCCGTTCCAGCTCCGGAGGCGATTCCGGCCTGCAGGAGCTGCTCCCTCCTCAATCTGTGCATGCCATATGCCGGTTCGGGCCTCAGCGTGTCGGACTATATGAGACACATGGAGGCCGAGCGATGAGGCAGCTGCTGAACACGCTGTACGTCACGAGCCCCGACTCGTACGTCCGCAGGGACGGGACGAACATCGTCGTTGACGTGGCCGGGAAGGAGGCTGGCCGCGTGCCGATCCACAACATCCAGCAGGTGGTCTGCTTCGGCAACTCCGGTGGCAGCCCCTCGGCGATGCGCCTGTGCGCCGAGAACGGGGTCACAATGACGTTCATGAGGCCCAACGGGAGGTTCCTGGCATCGGTGAACGGGGAGACCCGGGGCAATGTCCTCCTGCGTCGCGAGCAGTACCGTATCGCGGATGACCCGCGCAGGGCCCTCGCGATATCCTCCAACATGGTGCGCGGGAAGATTGTCAACTGCAGGGCGGTGCTCAGGAAGGGCATGAGCAACCATCCGGACCGTGTCGATGCGGATGCGATGGCTGTCGCCATAGGCAGGTTGAGCGACAGCATATCGCAGGCCGCTTCGGCAGAATCGGCATCGGAGCTCCGCGGCATCGAAGGGGATGCGGCGAAGGTGTACTTTGGGGCACTGAATTCTCTCATTCTCCAGAACAGGGCGGCGTTCTTTATGCACGAAAGGACCCGCAGGCCGCCGAGGGACCGCTTCAACGCGCTCCTCTCCTTCCTGTATTCGATGCTGACCAACGATGTGCGCTCCGCCCTCGAGGCTTCGGGACTTGATCCGTATGTAGGGTTTCTGCACACAGATCGTCCGGGCAGACCATCCCTGGCGCTTGACGTCATGGAGGAGATGAGGCCGGTCGCGGACAGGCTGGCGCTACGTCTCGTGAACCTCCGTCTGTTGGATCCTGAGGGTTTCATCGTGGAGGAGGGCGGTGCGGTGAGAATGGATGACGACACGCGTGCGACCGTCATCCGGGAATGGCAGGGTATGAAGTCCGCTACAGCGGAGCATCCGTTCCTAGGGGAGAGCATCCAGACGGGGATGGTCCCGTTCGCCCAGGCTATGCTTCTGGCCAAGTGCGTCAGGGGCGATATCGATGGTTACCCGCCGTTCGTTCTGAGGAGGCGATCCAGTGATGGTCCTGGTGACGTACGACGTCCGAACCGCCGACGAGGACGGCCCCCGCAGGCTGAGGCGCGTCGCTAAGATATGCGTGAACCATGGGGTGCGCGTGCAGAAGTCCGTGTTCGAATGCAAGGTCACGCCAGCTCAAAGGGTTATCCTGGAGAACGACCTCCGGGAGGCCATCGACGAGGAGAAGGACAGCATAAGGCTGTACGACCTCGGCAGCAGTCCGTCCAAGATCACACACATCGGCGCCAAGGAACCGATGGATGTGGATGGGCTCCTGATGTTCTAACACCAAGCGTGCAGGGTTTTGTGAGGCCCTTAGGTGATTTCCGAGAGTATTTTGTGCCTGGAGGATTCGGATTCCGCAGTGTCTCTGCGGATCTCGCGGAACAATCGGCTTTTTGAATCTCCAAGTATATAATCGGAGCTGTCGCACCCTTCATGGGTGCGTGGATTGAAGCCTTTTGGAATCGGAGATGCGATTTATGGCTATGGTCGCACCCGTCATGGGTGCGGGGATTGAAGCCATAGCGATGGCCGCTATGTCGAGATAC
>JAUNXZ010000052.1 GCA_030539515.1 Thermoplasmata archaeon | reverse complement strand
TCCTGGCGAAGATGCGCCCGGCCTCGAAGGTGTCCGGCTGGTCGTAGGAGACGGCGGTGAGGAGCTTCTGGTCGTACGCGGCGGAGACCAGCGGGGCCATGCCGTGGTACCTGAGGCCTCCGGCGTGGATGCCCTTGGGGACGAACTCGTGGCCCAGCGTGTACATCATGACCAGCGGCGTCATCCCGGCGGTGTCGCCGAAGTCGTAGCGGAACTCGCCCTCCGTCAGGGACGGGGCGGCCTTGGGCTCGACGGCGATGATCTCGGTCTCGGACCTCCCGCGGAGCTTCTCGCCCATCATGGGGAAGGTGAACCCGGCGAAGTTGGATCCCCCGCCGACGCACGCGATCATGTAATCGGGCTCGATCTCCCCGATCCTCATCTGCTCCATGACCTCCTGTCCGATGACGGTCTGGTGGAGCATGACGTGGTTGAGCACGCTGCCGAGGGCGTAGCAGGTCTTGTCGTCCTTGACGGCGAGCTCGCATGCCTCGGATATCGCGATCCCGAGGGACCCGGTGGTGCCGGGGTGCTCCTTGAGGATCTTCTTCCCGAACTCGGTGTACTCGGACGGGGAGGCGTAGACCTCGGCGCCGTACAGGTGCATGAGGGTCTTCCTGAAGGGCTTCTGGTCGTAGCTTCCGCGGACCATGAAGACGGTGGTGTCGATGTCGAACAGGTTCGACACCATGGCGAGGGCGGTGCCCCACTGGCCGGCCCCGGTCTCGGTGGTGAGCGTGTGGATGCCGGACTCGGCGTTGTAGTACGCCTGGGCCAGGGCGGTGTTCCCCTTGTGGCTCCCGAGGGGGCTCATGTCCTCCCTCTTGAAGTAGATCTTCGCGGGGGTCTTGAGGTACTTCTCGAGGCGGTACGCCCTCTGCAGGGGCGCCGGCCTGTTCAGGTGGATGAGGTTGTCCCTGACCTCCTCGGGGATGTCGATGTACCTCTCCGTGCTGCCCTCCTGCTGGATGATGGGCTTGCAGAAGATGGCCTCGAAGTCCTCGGGCTTGGCGGGCTCCTTGGTCACCGGGTTTAGAGGGGGCTTCAGCTCCGGAAGGTCGGCGGCGATGTTGTACCACCTCTTCGGGATGTCCTCGACGTCGAGCATTATGCGGGCATCTTTGGGGATTGCCATGCATGCGGCATCCCGTCGTGCGTATATGTACATAATGGTGTTATGATGCATTCTTTTGTTCATTCTATGTCTTAGAACAGGATTCCAGCAGAATCGCGTCCGGGAATCGGGTTAAACCAAGTTTTATATAGAAGTTCAATCATATAGTGAGGTTGTGAACCAAAGGTTGACAACCGAGTGATACCATGGACGACCTCGACATCCTGCTCTCCCTGGTGGAGAACCCCACCCGCCGCCGCATCCTGGAGCGCATAGTCCGGGAGCCCAGCTACCCGCTGCAGCTCTCCAAGGAGCTCGGCGTCAGCACCCAGGCCGTGATGAAGAACCTGGCACTGCTGGAGCAGGGAGGGATGGTCGAGCGCACCGTCGTCAGGAGCGACATGGGTCCGAACAGGATCCTGTACAGCCCCGGCACGGAGTTCACCCTGGTCGTCGACATGCGGAGCCACGTGTTCTCCGCGCGGATCATAGAGCCGGAGGAATCAGACGACACCGCGGAGGGGGACATGGAGGAGAGACTCAGGGAGATCGATGCTAGGATAGAGGAGCTGGACCGCGAGCGGTCCAGGCTGATCGGCGAGAGGAGCCGCATCGCATCGGCGATGGGCTCCGCAGAGCAAGCCGCGGACTCATCCGCACAGACAGTGAGGTGAAATGCAATGGCATCCGACAGGGCGATAAAGGTCGCCGAGCTGAAGGCCGGGGAGACCGGCAGGGGCGTCGCGAGGCTGGATCCGGCGCTGATGGACGTGCTGTCCATCAGGGTCGGGGACATAGTGCAGATAGAAGGCAACAGGAAGACCGTCGCGAAGGTGCTCAGGGGAGCGCCCGAGGACGCGAACCTCGGAATCATCAGGATGGACGGCTCCACCCGCAGGAACGCCGGCGTGTCGCTGGACGAGCGCGTGGGAGTGAAGAAGGTCGTGGCGAAGAACGCCGAGAAGATCACCTTCTCGCCCACCGAGCAGCTGAGGCTGCAGGGCGGGGAGGACTACCTCAAGCAGGTGCTCGACGGCCGCGCGATCGCGAAGGGCGACACCATCACCCTCAACGTGATGGGCAACAAGATCGACCTCGTGGTCACATCCTTCGCCCCGTCCGGCGACGCGGTGATGATCTGCGACTCGACCGCCGTGAAGGTGTCCGACAAGCCCGCCGCCAACGGCGGCGATGTTCCCAAGGTCTCGTACGACGACATCGGGGGACTCGGCGACGCGGTCCGCAAGATCAGGGAGATGGTCGAGCTGCCGCTCAGGCACCCGGAGCTCTTCAAGAGGCTGGGCGTCGAGGCTCCGAAGGGAGTGCTCCTGCACGGACCCCCCGGAACCGGGAAGACCATGCTCGCGAAGGCCGTTGCAGGGGAAACCAGCAGCAACTTCGTCTCGATCGGCGGACCGGAGATAGTCAGCAAGTTCTACGGCGAGTCCGAGGGCAAGCTGAGGGAGATCTTCAAGGAGGCCGAGGAGAACGCGCCGTCCATCATCTTCATCGACGAGATCGACTCGATCGCGCCGAAGCGCGAGGAGGTCACCGGCGAGGAGGAGCGCAGGATCGTGGCGCAGCTGCTGTCCCTCATGGACGGGCTGAACTCCAGGGGGAAGGTCGTCGTCATCGGCGCGACCAACCGTCCCAACTCCATCGACGAGGCGCTCAGACGTCCCGGAAGGTTCGACAGGGAGATCGAGATCGGCATACCGGACAGGGACGGCAGGCTCGAGATCCTCCAGATCCACACCCGCGGCATGCCGCTGGCGGACGACGTGGACCTCGACTGGCTGGCGGACAAGACCCACGGATACTCCGGTGCGGACATATCCGCGCTCACCAAGGAGGCCGCCATGGCCGCCCTCAGGAGGGTGCTGCCCGACGTCGATCTCGAGGCGGAGGAGATCCCCAGGGAGGTGCTGAACCGCATCTCCGTCACCAAGGACGACTTCAAGGCCGCCCTCAGGGACATGCAGCCCTCCACCATGCGCGAGGTGCTCATCGAGAAGCCCAACGTGAAGTGGGAGGACATCGGCGCGCTGGAGGAGGCGAAGCAGGAGCTGAAGGAGGCCGTGGAGTGGCCGCTGAGGTACGGCAAGGTATTCGAGCACATGAGCGCCAAGCCGCCCAAGGGCATCCTCCTGTACGGCCCGCCCGGAACGGGCAAGACCATGCTCGCCAAGGCCGTGGCCACCGAGTCGGAGGCGAACTTCATCGCCGTGAAGGGACCCGAGTTCCTCAACAAGTGGGTCGGGGAGTCCGAGAAGGCGGTGCGCGAGACGTTCAGGAAGGCCAGGCAGGCGTCGCCCTGCGTGATCTTCATGGACGAGATCGACTCCATCGCCCCCGAGAGGGGCAAGGGCGGAACAGACGACGGGGTCACCGAGAGGGTGATCTCCCAGATGCTCACGGAGATGGACGGGCTGGAGAGCCTGAACAACGTCGTGGTCATCGCTGCCACGAACCGTCCCGACATCATGGACCCGGCCCTGCTCAGGCCCGGCAGGTTCGACAAGTCGATCCTCATCGGACCTCCGGACGCCGCGTCCAGGGAGTCTATCTTCGGGATCCACACCCGCAACAAGCCGATGGAGGACGACGTGAGCCTGAAGGACCTCGCCGAGAGGACCGAGGGCTGCACCGGAGCTGATATCGCGGCAATATGCAACGAGGCGGTCATGAACGCGGTCAGGCGCCTGATCTCCAAGGGCGGGGACCCGACCGACGAGGAGATCGCCTCCTGCAAGGTGGGCAACGCCGACTTCGACGAGGCGATCGGGAAGTTCGGCCCGGACAAGAGGGCCGAGCTGTCCGGATACGGGGCCTGAGAGGGCCCCGGACAAACCTTTTACCCCCTTCAAGGGGGCGAAACAAACTGAATGAGGTGAGAAGATGAGTGCAGACGACATTTGGAACGACCTCTTCGGAGGCTTCGACAGCCTGAACAGGCGCATCGAGGACATGTTCAGGCAGATGGACGTGTCCGGGCCGGACGTGAGGACCTACGGCTACACCATGTGGCAGGGCCCCGACGGCGTGAGGCACGTGAAGGAGTTCGGGAACTCGGGATCGCAGGCGATCGGCCCCGCCGGTCCGAGGGACCCGTTCACGGACGTGTCCGACGACGGCGACGTCGTCAGGGCGATCGTGGAGGTCCCCGGCGTGGAGAAGCAGGACATCTCGCTCTCGTGCACGCGCAGCGTGCTGAGCGTGAAGGTCTCCACCCCCGGAAGGGAGCTGGAGAAGGACATCGCCCTGCCCTGCGAGGTCGACGTCGACTCGGCGAGGGCCGAGTGCAACAACGGCATCCTCGAGGTCACGATGGACAAGGCCTCCCCCTCGTCAGAGGGCAGGAGGATCGAGATACAGCGAGGGGACTGAGTCCCCGCGGGGCCCCGCCGCACCTCCGGGCGGGGCCCCTTCCCCCCAATATACAAATTACTATAGGAGGAGCGTCCGCCGGTGGCGGATACGTATCCGAAAACTCCGTGCATTGCACGGAATTTCAGAGTCAGTACGAACCGTCGGAAACACCTCCGTGGAAACGGCGCAATCTCGGTTATAAATAGAAGTTCTGACACTATGCGAACCATGGGCAGGAACGAGCTGATCAACACCACCCGCGCCATACTGGCGAAGGCCGGTTTCGACGTCTCTTCCGCATTGACCATCAGGGGCATCTGCTTCGATGTCGTCGCGAGACTGGAGCAGAAGGTCCTCATCGTCAAGGTCCTCAGCAACGTCGACGCGTTCTCCAAGGAGAACGCATCCGAGATGAAGACGCTGGCGGACGCCCTGGGCGCAACACCGCTCGTCGTTGGCGAGCGCTCCAGCGCAGGGAGCCTGGAGACCGGCATCGTCTACTCCAGGTTCAACATCTCAATCATCTCCAACGAGACGCTGGCGGAGCTCCTCCTGGAGGATACCCCGCCGTACATCTTCGCCGCGCCCGGAGGGCTGTACGTCAAGCTCGACGGGAGCCTCCTCAGGCAGGCCCGCGAGAGCATGGGCCTCAGCCTCGGCGCGGTGGCGGACATCGCAGGCGTCTCCAGGCGCACCATCCAGATGTACGAGTCCGGCATGGGCGCCATGATCGACGCCGCCCTCCGCATAGAGGAGAGCCTGGGACTCCCGATAATCGAGCCCATCGACCCGTTCGAGCACAGGGAGGACGACGAGAAGGCCACGGAGGAGCGCCAGCAGGCGCCCGTGGACACCTTCGCGGTCAACCAGCTGTGCAACCTCGGGTTCTCCGTCAGGCCCGTCCTCCGCAGTCCCTTCGAAGCTGTCAGCAGCACCAGCCAGGCGCTGATGCTCACCGGGTTCGGCCCAGACGACGAGAGGCTGGCGCAGAGGGCGCTGGTCGCCTCCGACATAGCGCGCATCATGGACAACTTCTCGATCATCATCGTCGAGCGCAAGCACGACAGGGACAGCATAGACTCCACCGCGGTGGTCTCCAACGAGGAGCTCAAGAAGATCGATGCTCCGGAGGAACTCACCGACCTCGTGGCGGAGAGGGGGACCAGGAAATGATCTCCGTGCGCGTCGGGGACTGCGACGTGGACATCATGCCCGTGGTCAACGGCATCATGTCCGAGGCGGACAGGGTCAGGGACGCGTACGGGAGGCACGACGCCTACGGGATGGCCCTCGGCATCGAAGGCGTCCAGGCCATCAAGGAGCGCAAGAAGCTCGACGACGACTTCGAGGTGAGCG
Organism: Thermoplasmata archaeon; assembly: GCA_030539515.1. Lineage (GTDB taxonomy): Archaea > Thermoplasmatota > Thermoplasmata > Methanomassiliicoccales > Methanomethylophilaceae > Methanoprimaticola. Next base: position 5,761 of record JAUNXZ010000052.1, on the reverse strand, counting down.
AGCTGGACATAGCGTACTCCAACAGGATGACCGACCTCACCGGCGAGGAGGTGAGGATCCCGTCGCCGGCCATGTGCGTCCTTGTCGATCTCGTCACATCCGACGGGGGCAACGTCATCGCCCTCGACATGAACGACTCGGAGTTCACGGAGATGTACTGCGAGACCGTGCCCGCATTCGACTTCGTCAAGGAGCACAGGCTCGCCAAGAAGGGCATGAAGAAGCGCTTCAAGTCCACCACCCCGGAGCAGTTCGCCATGGAGTGGGACGCCTACGTCAACACCGTGAAGAGCTACAGGCAGGTCTCGCTGAACCGCGAGGCTCATATCGCGGGGCAGATACGCGAGGCCGCGAAGTACCGCCCGAGCCTGCTGGTCCTGATCGAGGTCGAGCGCGCCGAGGGCGTCGCCGCGCTGCTGAGGTCCGCATGACCTGCGAAAGGTGCGGGGAGTGCCGCGATGGCGGCATGAGGTTCTGCGCGTACTGCGGGGAGGACCTGAGCGACGAGTGCCCCCTGTGCGCATCCCAGCGCGAATCCGGCGCGATGTTCTGCGGCGAGTGCGGGAGGCGCCTGAGGACGCGGCCCGAGCCGCCCGCCCCGGTGCAGAGCGACGTTCTGAGGAAGGCGACGCTTCTGGCCGTGCCGGTCCTCCTGATCCTGCTCGCGATCGAGCTCGTGTTCATGCTCGCAGGCACCGTCGACACCTGGAACTGGTGCGCGAGCGCGACCATGAACATCCTGGCGCTCGTGCCGCATCTCGTCGTCGTCACGACCATCTCCGGCACCCCGGTGCAGATCGCGTGGATCCTGATCGAGGCCGCGGTGCTCGCGTCGGTGGCGCTGGTGCTCATACAGACCTACAGGAAGCTCGAGGGGACGAGGCCGGACGTCGATTCCGCCGCGGACACCCCGCTGTTCCGCACGGCCGCCGTGATGGCCATGGGGATCTCCATGAGCTACATCCTGGCGTTCCTGATGCTCATAGCCGGCGTGGACCTGACGACCGCGGGCACCCCCACCGGCACGGTCCCGGAGGCGCTGCTGTCCTACGCGAACGCGGGCGTGTGGGAGGAGGTCATCTCGAGGCTCGTCCCGATCGGCATCCCGATGGCCCTCGTCGCCCTCGCCATGAGGCGCAGGGACTGCTGGAGGTTCCTGTTCGGGGGATTCGGCATGAGCCGCCTCTCCGTTGCACTGATCCTGATCTCCGCTCTGATGTTCGGGTTCGCCCACATGAGCGGCTGGGGGATCTGGAAGATCCTGCCGTCGTTCCTGATGGGCATCCTGTTCGGATACCTCTACGTCCGCGTGGGGATACATGCGTCGATAACCGTGCACTTCGCGGTGGACTACTTCGCCGTCGTGGCGTACACCGGATTCGAGGCCGTGACCGTCCTGTCCACGCTGCTGATACTGGCGCTCCTCATCATCGGCCTGGTGGCCTTCGGCTACTACGCCAAGAGGATCTGGGAGAACCGCGAGTCGATACGCGGCATGCCCGGCCTGATGCCGCCGGATCAGGAGATTAGCTTCTCCAGGCGGGACGAGGACTGAACCGCCGACTCCAGGGTCTTGGACTCGATTATCCAGTTCCCCCTGTACCCGGACAGCTTCCCGACCACGTGCTCGAAGTCGATCTCCCCGTCGCCGAGGGTCAGGTGCTCGTCGCGCTTCCCGTGGTTGTCGTGGATGTGGATGTTCACGATGCGGTCGCCGAAGGTGTCTATCATCGCGTCAATCTGGCCGGCGGTGTTTGCGTGGCCGATGTCGAAGCATATGCCGAGATCGGTGCCGTCGACGAGGCCGTTGAGCTGCTCCGCCGTCCTCCCGAGGAAGAACGGGATGTCCGGCATGTTCTCTATGGCGACCTTCAGGTCGCGTCCGGCGACGTGCTTGTCGATGACCCTGAGGGCGGCCTTCGCGCGCTCCGCGGCGCGCTCCTCCAGGCCGCCGACCGCCATGGAGGACAGCCCGGGATGCACCGTCACCATCCTGGCGCCGAGCTCCTCGGCGGCCTCGATGGCGGCGATGGTCTCCTTCACGGAGGCCTCCCTGAGCCTGTCGCTCATGGCCGCCAGGTTCCAGTCGCAGATGGGCGCGTGGACCTGGCATGCCAGGTCGTTCGCGTCCAGAACCTCCAGGATGTGCTGCGTGTCGCGGTACACGGAATGGTCCGCCTCGGAGAAGATCTCCCACAGGCGGAAGTCCTTCGCTATCTCCGGCGCCCAGTAGTCGACCGGTTTGGAGCAGAACTCGGTGCAGGACACGCCTATCATGCTTTGACCTCCTCGCCGTCCACTGTTATCGGGGCAACGCGGTCGATCAGAGCGGTTATGTCGTCGTCCTTCACGGTCACCTCTATCGCCCCGAGCACGGGGCGCTTCTCCGCGAAGGACACCTTCCCGACGGTGGCGACCTGCTTGTTCAGGGCCATCCTGGTGGAGCCGTCCCGGGAGTTCATGATCATCACCGCGCGGGTGGCGTCGAGGATCCTCTCCTTCCTGATCAGCTGCGCGAACCTGTCCAGGCCGGGGGCTGTCCCCTCGAACCTGCCGTCGGCGAGCGCGATGTCCGCGTCCGGGAAGATCGAGAGCACGGCCGCACGGACCTTCTCGGGGTCCTCGCTGGGATTCACCGGGCATGATATGCTGACTAGGGTCATGACGGGTGGGACGACGCCGGGGTACTTAAATCCCTGACGGCCGCCCTTCCGGGATGCCGGCGGAACGCGTTCCCGGAGGTACGGCGGTCTGGCACTCCGCAGGGTGTCCGCCTGCGGTCAGGCGTGTCTACCCAAATGATTTACCCGCCCTGAGCATCGGGGTGCGCATGAGGGAGGAGATCCTTTCCGAGGCTGCCAAGCGCAAGCTGTTCTTCACGCCGGAGGCCATGGAGATGATACTCTCGAACGACCATCCTATGGAGTTCACCAACACCGTCTTCTCCCACCTCGCCAGCAACGTGATGTTCGTCGGAAAGGACGATATAATGGCCTGCATCGCGGGCGACAAGGTGCTCTTCGAGTCGCCGAAGGAGATCGCCCCGAGGAACAGGTTCACCTCGGACATCCAGATCGTAAAAGGCTCCGACATCACCGGCGAGTCCACCTGCGAGGGCAAGATCAACGACTTCGCCCAGTACTTCCGGGCCAGGTTCTTCACCCTCAAGAGGCTCATCGAGAAGAGGCCGGACTTCGGCAGGGGCATGGACATCTCCAGGGCCAAGACCCTGGACCGCGACGTGAGGATCGTGGGCATCGTCTACGAGAAGAACACCACCAAGAACGGCCACACCATGCTCACCCTCGAGGACGACACCGACACCGTGAAGGTGCTCATCAACAAGGAGTCGCCCCTCTCGTCGGAGACCTTCGTCAACGACGAGGTCATCGGGGTCCTGGGGAAGCCCACCCGGAACCACGACATGCTGGTCCCGGACAAGATCTTCCGTCCGGACATCCCCCGCAACCACACCTGGGAGCCCTCGGACACCCCGTCCAAGGTGGCGTTCCTCTCCGACGTGCACGTGGGGAGCAACACCTTCCTGAAGTCGGACTGGGACAGGATGATCGCCTGGCTCAAGGCCAACTCGGTGAAGGAGGACATCAACTACCTTGTGTTCCCCGGCGACGTTGTCGACGGCATCGGCGTGTTCCCCGACCAGGACAAGGAGCTCAGCATCAATGACATCGACGCGCAGTACGCCGAGCTCGCAGAGTACCTCAAGGACATCCCCGACCACATCAAGATGGTCATCCACCCGGGCAACCACGACGCCGCCCGCCTGGCCGAGCCCCAGCCCGCGCTGAACCAGAGGTTCACCAAGGGCTTCGACTCCAACATCCTGATGGTCGGCAACCCGATCTACATGCAGATCGAGGGCAGGAACGTGCTCTCGTACCACGGGAAGAGCATGGACGACTGGATCGCGGCGGTTCAGGGACTCACGTACGAGAACCCCCTGACCGTCATGAGGGAGATGTGCGTCCGCAGGCACCTGGCGCCGATATACGGGCAGAGGAACGCCCTGGCGCCGGAGAAGAAGGACTACATGGCCATGGAGATCGTCCCGGACATCTTCGTCTCCGGGCACGTCCACGGCGCGGGACAGGACATCTACAACGGGGTCCGCCTGATCAACGCCTCCACCTGGCAGTCGCAGACCGAGTACCAGAGGCAGCACAACTTCAACCCCGACCCCAGCATCATGCCCGTGGTCGAGCTGGGATCCGGCAGAATCCACATGCACAGCTTCCGCAAGGAGACGGCATGACCTACGCGCCGAGGGAGGAGAGGGAGGTCCACTGCCCCCTGGAGTACGGGATGGACACCTTCGGGGGCAAGTGGAAGCCCCGCATCATCTGCGTCCTGAACGCCAAGGGTGTCATGCGCTACAGCGAGATCCGCAAGGAGCTGGTGAACCTCACGGACACCATGCTCTCGTCCGCGCTGAAGGAGCTGACGGACGACGGCATCGTGGAACGCAGGCAGTACGAGACCATACCGCCGAAGGTGGAGTATGCCCTGACCGGGAAGGGCCTGACCGTGGTGCCCATCCTCCAGTCCATATGCGCCTGGTCCAGCAGCTTCCACCACGTGGACGAGATGAACAAGCTCACCCAGTGCCAGACCTGCGACTTCATAAGGAAGTGATTTCCCGGGGGAGGGGGGGTTCCCCCGGCGGCGCCCCTCAGAGGGAGTAGATCCTGACCTCGGGGTCGGCCGTCCAGAGGAGGCTGAGCCCGGTGAACACGTCGTTCTTGAACATCTCGCTGCCCAGGTAGGCCTGGGCGTGCTCGACGCTGTCGAAGCCGTGGAGGACCTGGACGTCCTCGTCGCGGATCAGGAGGTCCTTGGTCTCGGCTCCGGGGATGGTGTCGAGGAAGGGCTGCCTGTAGTCGGTGTAGACCTTGGCCGCCGCGGGGCGGTTCTCGTCGGGGATGACCATCGTGATCTCGAGGTATGCCTTCACTGCCATTTTCTGTATCCTGCACCCGACGGGTGCAATACATGACAATGGTTCTGGAGATTAATACGGGCGACAACGGAAATCTGAGACGCTAAGGAAAAGATTAGTTGGGTGGGAAGAGGCAATCTCCCAAATGCTCCCATGTGAGATTGAAACCACAATTTACAGACAAAACTGCAGACTTCAGTCACGGCAATCCACATATGCGAACGACTGCGGAGGCCTCCGAAAGCCGTAATCCGCGAGTGATTTCTGTTCAGGATACGACCGAACACCATCGAGCTCGTACGCTACAGCAGTTCCCCTCCCTCTGTAGTACTCGTCGAAGAACCCCCTGCTGATTCCCGCACCGTCCCTCGTGCGCTCCCAGACATCATTCGGATTCCCGACAATAACATCCGCGATCCGCGCCTCGCCGACCACCATTTTCACAGGTGCGGTGCAATAGATGAACAGACGGCCGACATCCTCACGGCATCTGGTCTTCCGGAACTCGTACCTCTTCGTCCCGTTCAGGATATTTCACACATGCTCGGGGTTTATCGACAGGAGCAATGCCTTCATACAATCGACCCGGAATCGATTCCTAGAAAAAACGGAAGACCACCCCCCGCCGGAGACCCGGCGAAGGGTGTTTTTGGAAATGGTTTAGCTGTAGAGCATGGTCCAGGCTAGGACCGCGACTATGATTATCGCACCGAGGAAGAGCATCCCGTACGAGATGATCCAGATGGCGCTGAACGCCCTCCCCCTCTTGACGGGATCCTCGCGGATCTCGTCCAGACGGTCCTC
>JAUNXZ010000176.1 GCA_030539515.1 Thermoplasmata archaeon | reverse complement strand
TCAGGTGGTTCAAGGACACCGTGTGCAAGGGCATGGTGGACTACGACATCCTCACGGATTCCGCGTCGAAGGTTCCGGCCGGATGCAACGGCGTCACCTTCCTGCCGTACTTGACGGGCGGCTACGGCGACCTCGCCGGCGCGTCGGGAGCCTTCCTGAACCTCACGCCGGACACCGACGGGGGCGCCATGTGGCGCTCGGTGCTCGAAGCGATCGGCTACGACTACATGGGCGTCACGGACAGGTACCGCTCCGCCGGGATCCCCCTGGACAGGATCACCATCACCGAAGGGGGAAGCACCAACGTCCTCTGGAATCAGATCAAAGCTGACATGTTGGGGTGCACCGCCGCGACGATGAGGAACCACGGCGGCGCCATGACCACGAACTGCATCATGGCCGCGTACGCCGCAGGCGACATCCCCGACATGATGGATGCGCTGAAGGGTGCGGCCGAGCCCGACCGCACCTACATCCCCGATCCAGGGAACACGGCCTCGTACCGTTCCCAGTACGAGGGCCGCCAGAAGGTCCTGGAGGGGATGAAGGGTGTTTTCCCGACGCTCAACTCGATGGGCGTCAGGTGAAGTACTCGCGTCCGCGGTCCATCAGGTCCTTGAACGCGCGCGGGTCGTCGCTCAGAGCCGCGTCGACCACATCGTTGACAGCCTGGTCGAAGGCCTTCAGCATCGCGGTGCCGTTGGCGTTCATGTGCTGGATCTCGTAGTACAGGTACGGGTCCTCCAGCGCCACGGACAGGTTGGTGTCCATCATCTTGTCGTATGTCGTGGAAGCGACGGACTGCATGTCCCTGTAGGAGATGCCGCTCCTCTCGAGCACGGTGAAGAACGCGATGTTGACGGCATGACCGAGTCCGAGGACATAGGACATGTACCTGTCGTGCTCCTCCACGGGCATGACGCGGATGTTGGCCCCGTGGTTCCCGAGGAGCGCCAGCGCCTCGTCCACGGCCTCCTTCGAGCCGCAGTCGCAGACCACCACGTTCCTGTTGTACATGGACTCCGCCGAAGGCCCGAACATCGGGTGCACCGAGCACACGCGCCTCCTGGAGCCGAGGTCCCTGAGCTCCTCGATGAACGGGGATTTCAGCGACGCGACGTCGAAGATCAGCGCCTCGGGCTTGCAGATACCGTCGAGCTTGCGGAGCATCTGGCCGGTGCGGGATATGGGGATGGACACGATGACAGCGTCCGCCCACTTGGCGTCGTCCACGGTCAGGCCGTTCCCTGCGGAGGGATCGATGATGTCCACGCGGTGCCCGGACTGCCTGAGCATGTCCGCCATCCAGCGCCCCATCTTCCCGTAGCCGCCGACGATGGCGATGTGCCTGGCGTCGGACGCGGGCCTCGGCAGCGCCGCCTGGACCTCGATGGACTCCTGCATCAGCACGCGGCACACCTTCTCCGCGTACACCGGGTTCATCCCGTTCTCCAGGGCGAAGCCCCTGTAGCGGTCGATGACGTTGTTCTCCTGCGCTATGTTGCGCACGGCCGCGCCGGTCTTGACCTTGTTCTCGCCGACCAGCTTCGCAAGCTCCAGCCTGCGCTTCATGAGGGACAGCAGCTGCCTGTCGATGTCCCCGATCTCGTCCCTGATCTCGTTCAGTTCCATCGGAATCCCCTCGCCATCTGGTCCGCAACGGTGAGCGCGGCCATCGCCTCGACCACCGCCACGGCCCTCGGCACGATGCAGGGGTCGTGCCTCCCCTCGACCGAGACGGTGTCGTCCCTCTCGGTCTTCAGATTGATCGTCTTCTGCTCCACGCCGATGGACGGCGTGGGCTTGAACGCTGTGCGGAAGACAACGGGCGCGCCGTCGCACATGCCGCCGACGATGCCTCCCATGTGGTTGCTCTCCGTGATTATCTTCCCGTCCCTCATGCGGTAGCCGTCGTTGGACTGCGACCCGCGCATGCCGGAGAGGGCGAACCCGTCGCCGAACTCCACGCCCTTGCACGCCGG
>JAUNXZ010000175.1 GCA_030539515.1 Thermoplasmata archaeon | reverse complement strand
CGGCCTTCATCATCACCGCGGAGACCCTGGAGGGGTCCTTCTTCAGTATCCTGCCGATGGTCGCAAGCGCCCCGTCCGGATCGCCTATCGAGGCCTTGAGCCTCGCCAGGGACTCCGCCGCGGCCAGATCGTCCGGGTCGGACGCCACGGCCCTGCCGTAACTGGCGACCGCCCTCTCGGGCTGGCCCATCCCCTCGAGGATGCGTCCCTTGACGACGTGAGCCTCCGCGTTGTCCATGCCGTTGGCGATCGCCATGTCCGCCTCGGCGAGTGCGCCCTTGAGATCGCCCTTGGCCTCCCTGGCCATCGCGGCTGTCAGGTGGAGCCCCGCATGGTTCGGACGGGTCCTCAGCGCGTTCCCGGCGAGGAACGCGGCGCCGTCGGCGTCGCCGGATGCAAGGGCTATCCTCGCCTTGAGGCAGTAGAGGTCGGGATCCTCGGGCTCTGCGGACAGCGCGCGGTCGACCATCCTCATGGCCCCCTTCGTATCGCCGGCCTCCAGCAGGGACTCGGCCATGGACCTGAGCGCGGCTGGATCCTCCTTGCGCTGGGGCTCCGGTTCGGGTTCCGGCTCGGGGATGGGTTCCGGAGCGGGCTTGGGGCCTATCGCGCCGGTGGAGATCCTCTCGCGCTCCCTCTCCAGGTCCGGGTACCCGGGCTCGGCGGCGAGGGCGCGGTCTATCTCCGCCAGGGCGCCGTCCCTGTCGCCCGAGGACACCAGGATCCTGGCCAGGCGCAGGCTGGCGTCGGGCGATCCCTGGATCGATATGCGCCTCCTCAGGACCTCCGCGGCCCCCTCGGGGTCGGAGTTGGAGACCATCAGAGACGCCACCGAATCCAGTACGGCGACGTCGTCGGGGCGGACCACCTCGGCCTGCCTCGCGTAGTACAGGGCCTCCGCCGGCCTGGATGCCGACGCGAGTATCCCCGCCTTCATCATGAGCGCCTGCACAGACCCGGGGTCGAGCTCTATGGCGCGGTTCAGCGACTCCACGGCGCCGTGCTTGTCCTTGGTCCTGGCCTGGACGGCGGCCTTGGAGATCCAGTACTCGGGCTCGCCCTGGTCCAGCAGGACGGCGCGGTTGTAAGCGTCCTCGGCGGACTCCAGGTCCCCGCGGGCCTCGTCGGCCATGCCCTTGGAATGCCACAGCACCGGGTTGTGCGGGCTTATCGCCGCGGCGTCGGCGTATGCGACCGACGCGGCGAGGTAGTCGCCCATTGAATACAGCGCGTTTCCCCTGAGGCGCTTCAGCATCGCGTCCCTCGGGAACTGGCGCTCCAGGCCGGCCCCGGTGGACTCGGCCTCCCTGAACAGCCCGCAGGACACCATCGACGAGACCACCGAGACGGCGGCCTCCCTGGAGGAGTCGGTCCTCAGGACCTTCCTGAACACGTCGTAGGCGCCGTTCTGGTCGCCGGACATGCCGAGGGAGTACCCCAGCGAAAGCATCGACTTCACGTCGCCGGGCCTGACCTCCAGGAGGCTCCTGCAGGTGCCGGCCGCCTTCTCGAAGTCGCCGTGGCCCATCTGGATGTCCCTCAGGAGGCCCAGCGCATCGGGGTTCCCGGGATCCTGCGACAGGATCGACGAGCACTCCCTCTCGGCGGCCTCCTCCTTGTCCATGAGGTACAGCATCCTCGCGAGCTGGGCGCGGGCCGCGTGGTCCATCTTGTCCAGGCGGACCGCCTTCTTGGCCATGCGCGAGGCGGAGACGTAGTCCCCGGAGCGCATCAGCATCACCGAGCGCATGGTGTACGTGCCGGAGTCGTCCCCGGAGAACCTGGAGTAGCGGTCGAGGATCGTCCCGGCCTCCCTCTCCATCCCGCGCTCTATGAGGAACCTGACGGCCGAGAGGTACTCCTCCGAGCCGCTGGTCTCGTTGTCCAGCAGCGCACGGACGGCGTCGAGCATCTCGGCGGTGTCGCCCATCAGCATCCTGGCGCGGATCTCGTCCCTCTGGACGCGCTCCAGCTTGCCGTCGGCCTTGGACAGCA
>JAUNXZ010000174.1 GCA_030539515.1 Thermoplasmata archaeon | reverse complement strand
CGGGTATTTGACAGGTTGCTAAGATAAAAAATATTATACTAAATTTTTTTATTCTAAATCGGACCCGCGCGGAGGAAGGATTCTGCAGGCGGATGCCCCGCCTGTCGGGCGTTAAAGTTGCATTCAGGTGAAGAAAACGGGCGTTTTTTGCGCATAAATGTGAGGATAACGGGCGTTTTTGTCACCCGGAGACCCTGCCGGAAGGTAGAGCCAGATGATTTGGAACGGGCCCCGCCACTCCGGGCGGGGGCCCGCGTTGTTCACTTCTTGAGCGCGGCGCCGTCCCTGAACGCATCCCCGACCTTCTCCCCCAGGCGGTAGTAGGCACGGTTGCAGCCGTCGAAGATTATCGGGTCCAGCTTCACGGGGTCGATGTTCCCGTCGGCGTTCAGGATGCTCTCGTCGGCGCAGACGTTGGCGATCTCCCCGAACAGGATCTCCGTCTCCGGGTCGAAGCTGATGAGCCTGCACTCGAGGGCCATCGGCAGCTCCTCGATGAGGGGCGCGTCGACCTTCCCGCTCTTGATGGCGTGGAACCCGGCGCGGGCGAACTTGTCCGGGACGTCGTTGCCTGACACGATCCCCACGTAATCCGAGGGCACCATCTGCGACGCGGTGGCCATGCTGACGGTGAAGGCCTTCCTGTCGACGATGTTCTTGGCGGTCTTGTGGGTCTTGTCGATCGCCAGCATGATCTTGTCGTGGTCCGCGATGCCACCCCAGGCCGCGTTCATGGCGTCCGGCGTGCCGTCCTCGTTGTATGTGGCGATTATCAGCACGTTCATGGGGTACATCATCGGCTTCGCTCCGAAATCCTTCCTCATGTTACCTCGGAGGAGTATCCGCGGGGATGTACTGAACCTTATCTGCGGAAGAGGCCGCGGGTTCCCGACGGACCGTTGGATTCCAGCGCCTTCACGCGCCTCTCCAGCTTCTCTATCGCACGGAATGCGGCGTCGATGTCCTTGGTGTGCCTGCGCCTCTCGGCGCGCAGAGCCTCCTCCAGCTCGGACACCCTCGCTTCGAGTTCGGACACCCTCGCGTCGTCGACGGACCCGTTGTTCTGCAGCGCCAGCCCCACGGCCACCGGATCGAAGTTCATGCCGCAGAACCGCGGTGCGGGTAGAAAAGGAGGCCCCACACGGAGGGAGAATCACTCCTCCTCCCCGGGGTCGTCCGAGTACTCCAGGATGTCCCCGGGCTGGCAGCCCAGCTCCCGGCAGATCGCGTCCAGCGTCGTGAAGCGGATGGCGTGGATCTTGCCGGTCTTGATGTTGGACAGGTTCACGTTGGATATCCCCACGCGCGAGGCGAGCTCGTTGAGGGATATCTTGCGGTCGGCCATGACCCTGTCCAGCCTCAGGATTATAGTCATCTTATCACAGCGTCTCGTCGGACTCCTTCTGAAGCGCGGCGCCGTACCTGAATATCAGGGCCATCGAGTACACCCCGACGGCAGCCACCAGGAACACGATTATCGTGCTGACCACGCTGTCCAGCCGGGCGGACGTGACGAGCCCCAGCACCAGCAGCACGGCGGACACGCCCAGGAACACGTACGCGATCCTGGTGAGCCTCACCACGTTGTCCTGGGTGAACGGGGAGTACTCGCGGCTTATCGCGGTCATTATGCGGGACAGCGTCCAGAACGTGACTGACATGGCGCCGAAGACGAGCATCGCGAAGGCGAACAGCGCCAGCGCCTGCGACTGCGTGAGCCCGTCGAAGCCCTCCACCTGCACCCCCTCGAACGCCGACGGGTCGATGAGCGCCATCCCCATGCCGCACACCATGAACGCCGCGGATGCCATGAGCACCACGGCGACTACCGCCATCGCGATGCCTCCGATGGCGCTGATCCTCTTGAGCTTCTCCAGGTCCGTGCGCGGCTTCATGCCGCCACACCCAGGCTGTCCTATATATTTAACTGTAATCGTCTAAAATTTAATGATAATAGTTAAATAATTATCGAAAGATGTGACCGACGGAAAACAAGGAGGGATGTTTCCAA
>JAUNXZ010000051.1 GCA_030539515.1 Thermoplasmata archaeon | reverse complement strand
AGGTCTTGCACCCGGGGCAGATTGACTGCGGGTCGTCCGAGCGGCAGACCCTCATCCTCCACACGTGCCCGCACCTCTGGCAGCGGACCGCCCTCATGGGCTGGTCCCACAGGCGGGACTGGCAGGAGGGGCAGCGCTGGGGGCGGGTCTTCTGCCTCCTCCAGACGTGCCCGCACTGCTGGCACATGAGGCGCTCGGCCTTGGGGCGGTTCCACTCGGTGGAGTGGCAGAGGGGGCACTTCTTGGGGGTGCCGTCGGACCTGCGCCTCCACTCGTAGTCGCACTGGTTGCAGCGGAGGATGTGCTCCGAGATGCCCTCGGTCTGCATCCTGCCGCATCCCGGGCAGGGCGCCTCCACCATCTCCATAAGATACTCCATGCCGCAGAACTTGCACGCGCGGAGCTTCTTCTCCGGGACGTCCCACCTGGACGAGTGGCACCTGGGGCAGCGCTTCGAGGCGGTGTCCCCCTTGGGGAACCAGAGGTGGCCGCACCTGTAGCAGTACGATGACTGCCTCTGCGAGAGGGGCTCGCTCAAGACGTCTCCCTCTCGCCCGCGTAGCGCTTCGGCAGGACGTAGATCTCGCCGTCCTCGTCGAGGCCGACGCGCGCGTCCACCTCGTAGACGTCGCGGATCAGGTCGGCGGTGATGACCTCCTTGGGGTCGCCGATGGTGACGATGCGGCCCTTCTTCATGATGATGCAGGTGTCGCAGTACCTGGCCATCAGCGAGATGTCGTGCTCCGCGACCATGACGGTCATGTCGGAGCGGGCCATGGACTGGAGGTACTCCATCACGTCCAGCTTGTACTTCATGTCCAGGTGCGACGTGGGCTCGTCCACGAGCATGAGCTTCGGCTCCTGCACGTAGGCCTTGGCGATGAGGGCGCGCTGGCGCTCGCCCGAGGAGCAGAGGGACACCTGCTTCCTGCGCAGGCCGTCCAGCCCGAAGGCGCGGAGGGCCTCGCGGACAACCTGCTCGTCCTCCTTCGTCTCCCACCATATGCGGTCCACGAACGGATACCTGCCGAGCATGACCATGTCCATGACGGTCATCCCGAAGGTCTGGCCGGCCTCGGCCGGGACGGTTGCGACGAGCTTCGCGACCTCCGAGGGCTTCAGGGAACTGACGTCCTGGCCGTCCACGAGGACGGTCCCGGAGGTCATCTCGTTGATCCTGCAGATGCACTTCATCATGGTGGACTTGCCGCAGCCGTTCGGCCCTATCAGGCCGACGAGGCGGCCCTTGCCCATCGAGAAGCTCACATCGTCCAGGGCGCGGAAGTCCCCGAAGTCCATGCGGAGGTTCTCCACCTTCAGCAGGTCATCCATCGTACTGCCTCCCCTTCCTCATGAGCATGTAGGCGAAGATTGGGGTCCCGATCATGGCGGTGATGGCTCCCACGGGGAGCTCCTGCGGGGACATGACGGTCCTCGCCAGGAGGTCCGCGAAGAGCATGAGCATGGCGCCCAGGACTATCGAGGCGGGCATGACCAGCCTGTAGTCGCTTCCGAGCGCCATCCTGCAGGCGTGCGGGATGATGAGCCCGACGAACCCGATGATCCCGCAGAACGCCACGCATATCGCGGTCAGAACGGACGCGATGATCATCATGGAGCGCTTGAACGTCTTAACGTTGAGTCCGAGCTGCTTGGCCTGGTCCTCGCCCATCATGAACAGGTTGAACTCCCTGGCCCAGATCATCGCGGCTATCGCGATGCCCATGGCCGGGATGAACACCAGCCATGCGTTCTCCCAGGTGATGTTGGCGAAGCTCCCGTAGAGCCACCACATGGAGTTCTGCAGGTTGTCGATGTTCATCGTCAGGAAGATGGTCTGCACGGACGAGAACGCGAATCCTACGATCGTACCTGCGAGGATGTAGTTGGTGGCGGAACCCCCGGAACCCTCGGCCACTGCCATCGTGATGGCGAAGGCGATGAGGCCTCCGATGATGGCGGCGACCGGGATGATGTACAGCGAGCTGTTCGGGATGAACGGGATGCTTATGCCGAGCGCGACGACCGCGATGGCCAGGCATCCGGATCCCGACGAGACTCCGGTGATGTACGGGTCCACCAGGGGGTTCCTGATTATGGCCTGGTACATGCAGCCGGCGACGGCCAGCCCGGCGCCGACGGCGATGGCCGCGATGGTCCTCGGGAGCCTGGACTCGTAGATGTACAGCTCCACCGTGGTGAGCTCGTACGCCGCCGGGTCCAGCGCCTTGTCCGCCGCGCTGGCGGTCGACTTGCCTATCGCCGAGAAGAGGGCCCCTATGGCCTCGCTTATGGAGATGACCCCTCCGGACGAGATGGCGATGGAGATGAGGAATGCCACGAACGACATCGCGATGCCGAACACCACGATGACGGCGAACCTCCTCTTCTTCCTCCCGATCTCGCTCTCGTCCTCGTCCAGCGGAGCCTCCATCTGATCCTTCAGGCCCCTGTATCCACCCTTGAGGCGGGCCCACAACCTGTTCTCTTCACTCATGATACCGCCTCAGTAGAACCTCCAGAGGAACACGAATAGGGCCGCTACCACGACGATCAGCGCGGCCCACGACCAATGATAGAAACCGTTCTCCAGGACGATCTCCCCGTCATCCCCGTACTGCTTGCCCGCGACCTCGGAGATGCAGTACACCGCGCCGTAGTCGTTTCCGACGTACAGCTTGCCGTCGATCACCGTGACGGACACCATGTTGTAGCTGTCCAGGGAGTACGGGGACAGCCTCAGCCTCCAGATCTGGGAGCCGTCCTCGGCGGACAGCGCCGTGACGCCCCCTCCGCTGGGCCAGTAGGACCCGGCAGAGTAGTCGGCCGTGTAGATGATGCCGTCGGCGAGCGTGATGGACGCCTTGACCAGGCTGTACTCTTCCGAGACCCAGACGACGTTGCCGTCCATGTCGAACCTGTACACGGCCTGGATGAGGTCCATCTCCGTGCCGTCGGCGCATGCCAGCGTCGACGTCCCGTTGGCCGACGGGGACACGAACGCGTAGAACCCGCCGTCGGAGACGACGGCGTTGCCCATCAGGACCTCCAGCTTCCAGTAGTACGCGGAGCCGTCCGGGCCCTTGCCGGTCGCGGCGTCCACGCAGACGACGTAGCCGTCCTGGGAGGACATCCCGCCGTCGTCGCAGCAGATGATCAGGCGCCCGTCGTCGGTGACCGTTATGTTCCCAACGGAGCCGGGGGTTCCCGGATGGGGGATGTTGTCGTCGCCGAGGTCGATCATCCTCTCCACCCAGATCTCCCTCCCGGTGGAGGCGTCGAGGGCGTACGCGTAGCCCTCGTAGGAGCCGATGAACAGCATCCTGGTGCCGTCCACCTCGGCGATCACGGGCGCGTGGAAGTAGAAGCATCCCTTGACCCCGGAGTAGGTGCCGTTGGAGTATGTGTCGTCGGGATCGTAGTCCCACAGGAGCTCGAACCCGCCATCCCTGGTGACGGAGTACGCCATGACGTGCCCGTCGGAGGTGCCGAAGTATATCGCCCCGGAGTCGTAGACCGGCGTGGTCGCGCCGGTGTAGAAGGTGCGGCCCTCCCATGCGACGTCCATGTTCTCGTCGTACGGGTAGTCCTTCTCCAGCGTGAGCGTGTGGAGCACCTCGCCGGTGTACCTGTCGAAGCAGTAGACGTTCCAGTTGGTGGCGGTGACGATGAGCATGTCGCCGACCACCAGCGGGGTGGTGACCTCGTAGCCCTGGCCCTTGGTCATCATGTAGCTCCAGACTATCTCGCCGGTCAGGCGGTCCAGGCAGTACACCCACGGGTTCCCGTCCGCGCCTGAGACGCCGTACGCCCCGCCGGTTGTGTGGTAGAGGTAGTCGCCGGCCACTATGATGGACGAGTCCACGTACCCGGAGGTGTAGGTCCTGTACCACTCCATAGGGGACACAGCCTCCGTGGTGCCGTAGGAGTCGGAGCTCCCGGACATGGAGGAGTCCCCGCGGTGCATGGTCCAGGCGGACGGGTTGTCGGGCGTCTCGGCGGGGACGATGGACGCGTCTGGGTAGAATCCCCACGCGATCGTGCCGCCGGAGTACTCCGTGCCCTCGCCCGCGGTCCACTCGGAGCCGTCCCACACGTACAGGATCCACCTGCACTGCTGGGTGCCGACGGAGTGGTTGGTCATGCCTCCGATGGCGGTGACGGTGCCCCCGGATGCCTGGAAGGCGAGTCCGAGGGATTCGGCCGCCTCCTCCGCGAGGCCGGCGTACGTGGACGAGGAGCCGGCGGAGCACCAGTAGGTGACACCGTTGCCCATGTCGATGAGCACCATGTCCCCGTCGTCCGCGGAGACGTCGGAGGCCGGGACGGCGAGCATGGACGCCGTCAGCAGGAGCACCAGCGCGACGGCTGCCGCACGCCTCACAGGTAGTCCCCCCTCTGGTAGGTCAGGTAGTCCTCGTACTCGTCGCCGATGTACTTCGGCACGCCGTCAAGCGGGTCCCTGTCCGTGAACGCCTCCGGGTTCAGTATCTTGGCCAGGAGCTCGGCGGCTATGGCCAGCCTCGGCCCCGGGCGCTGCAGCAGGTCCGCCGCGTCGCCGGAGAAGACGTACACCTCGCCGTTCTTGTAGGCGGGGGTGTTCTTCCACATCTCGTCCAGGGACTCCAGGAGCGCCTCGTACTCCTCGTCGGAGGTCACCGGGGTGCTCGAGATGATGATGATCACCTGGGGCTGCTTGGCGTAGATCTGCTCCTTGTTGACCATGAACCAGCCCGAGGACTGGGATTCGAAGATGTTGATGCCGCCGGCGCTGGCGATGAGGTCGGACATGTACGTGTTGGATCCGGCAGTCCAGGGCGACGGGTCCGCGGAAAGGGATGCGAAAACGCGCAGGTTCGTGCTCCCGGCTATGCCGGACACGATGTCGATGGTCGAGCGCAGGTCGTAGATGACCTCGTTGGCGCTCTCCGAGATCCCCAGCGCGGAGGCGACGATCCAGGTGTTGTCGTAGACCGCGCTCACGTCGACGGGGTCGTAGAGGACGACCACGTTGATGCCGGCCTTGCGGAGCTTGTCCGCGATCGTCACGTGCTGGCCGACGCTCCCGTCGCATATGACCAGGTCCGGGTCGACCTTGATTATCCACTCGTAGTTGGGGTCGGTGTAGCCGCCGACGTACGTTATCGTGCCGTCGTTCTGGCGGTCGACCATCTCCTGCGGGTAGTCGCTGTACAGGTCGGTTCCGACGATGAGGTCTATGCCGCCCACCGCGACGACGGTCTCGGTCACGGACGGCGCCAGGGTGACCACGCGGAGGGGCTCCCCCGTGACGGGGTCGTTCCCGCCGCTGCCGTAGCTGTAGTAGCTGTACCCGGTGTAGTCCACGCCGGGCACCAGGGCGGATGCCCCGGAGGTGCGGGCCCATGTGACGAGCTGCTGGTCGCCCACGTCCGAGGCCGGGTCGGCCTCGACCCATGCGCCGTCGGACAGGACGTAGAACCCCCACTGGATCCCTACGAGGTTCATCTGCTCGTTCACCGAGTACACGGAGCCATCCGCCAGGCGGATGGGCTCGTCGTAGCCGAGGAGGGAGCAGGCGATGTCCAGGACGTCGTTCCCCGTCATGCCCTCGACGAGGTCCATCTCCACCCAGTAGGTGTCCCAGTAGCCGAAATCCAGCACCATCCCCTCCGCGGTATCGGCCTCCGTCTCGGTAACCCCGACCAGCGGGACTGCGACCAGGACGGCGGCCATGATCGCCGCGGACATAATCAGCTTGATTCGGACGGACCTCATGTCGTGACACCTCCGTTCGAACCGCCGCCGGATGCCCGGGCGCGGCCATCTGAGGCACATTTGGTCGCGCATGCGGGAGCGGTACGGCGGTTCATCTAGAAAATCATCGTAACTTAGGTACTAAAATGAACCACAGTTGGCTGGATGGATGTGTCAAAACCATACAGCATGAAAATGCCGGGGAGCGTATCCCCATGAAGTGGGAGGGGGCTCCGGCCCCCTCCGGTTTGCTCACCTCCTCTTGACGAGGACGACCGCCGCGATGGCCGCGATGACGACCACCGCCGCGATGGCGATGTAGATCGCCGTGTTGTCGGACCCGCCGTCGCTCCCTCCGGACTCCACGGTTCCCGCGGTCGCGAAGTACAGCGAGAAGTGGGTGGTCTGGAAGGTCACGGTGCCGGCGGACGCGTCGTAGGTGCAGTCGAAGGCCTCCACGCTGCCATTCCAGTCGACGCAGTAGACCTTCAGGTCGGCGGCGCTCTCGCCGTCTGCGAGCGTGTACGGCATGGTGACCGTGGCGGTGCCGCCGAGGTCCGCGGAGTCGCTCCCGTTCACCAGGTACTGGTAGACGGTCCTGTCCCCCACGGCCTTGGATTGGGCGGAGCTCAGCCCGGAGTGGTCGTACAGTGCGACAGTCAGGGAGAACCCGCTCGATAGGGACGCCACCACGTCGGACGAGAGCGAGACGCTGCCGATGTCGGTGGTCAGCGTGAACCCGCTGGAGCTGCCGTTCAGGAGCGCGGCCTGGGACTGCGAGACGCTGCTCGTGAACTCGTCGCCCTCGATCCCGGACTGGTCGTCCTCCATCAGGCTCTGGATGTTCTCCTCGGTGTACACCCTGACCTTGCAGATGGCGGTGTACCCTCCGTCGGACGTCGTGACCGTGATGGTCGCCGATCCCGGCGAGACCGCGGTGACTGCGCCGGTCGACGAGACGGTCGCCACGGACGTGTCGCTGGAGGACCAGGAGACGGACTTGTTGACCGCGTCGGACGGGGACACCGTGGCCGTCAGGGTGACGGACTCCCCCGCCTGGAGGATCACAGAGGTGGCGCTGAGCGAGACGGACTCCGCCGAGCCGGCGGCCGGACGGACCGTGATCGTGACCGAGTCGGAGTAGCCGCCCTCCGCGGTGACCACGGTTATCGTAACCGTGCCCGCCGCCACTCCCGTGACGAGCCCTCCGGTGCTGACGGTCGCAACGGACGTGTCGCTGGAGGACCAGGACACGCTCTTGTTCCTCGAATCCATCGGGAGCACGGTGGCGGTCAGCTGGTAGGACGTCCCGGCGCGCATCGTGGATGTCGTGTCGGTTATCGAGACCCCGGTGACGGCGGACGTGCCCACGGTCGTGAACGTGGCCGTCACCACCGTGTCGGACATGACCTGGGTGTAGTCGCCGTCCCATCCGGAGAAGACGTACGTGGTCGTCCCCGATGCGGACTTGGTGGCCGTGGACGGGGGCGTAGCGGTGCCGAGGTACGACACGTGCTGCGTCTTCACGACATTCCCGTCGCCGTCCACGAAGGTCACCGTGCACCCGTTCTCCAGGTTCGACACGGGGACGCTGGTCAGGTCGATGCCGAGGTTCGTGGAGACGTTGTCCTCCTCGGTGATCTGGCGGATGAGGGCGAAGTACTTCACGACCGCGGGGTCGTAGTGCCCCAGGGTCTCCCCGTAGACCCACTTGGAGTTGGCGCTGTCGTAGTAGAACTGGCTCCAGTACTTGTACGTCCCGTCGGCGTAGCCCACGTCGCCCAGGCCGAGGAAGCTGTACAGCCAGCCGATGTAGTCGACATCGACCTTCCCGTCCTCGACGCCGTCGCTCATGTTGAGCTCCAGGCCGTAGGTGCTGCAGGCGTTGCTGAACGCCTCGGCGGCGCTGGAGCCGGTCCCGGAGATCCAGAAGCCCGCGAGCCTCTCCTCCTCGGAGAGCAGGGATGTGACGTACGAGTTCGCGTTGACGTCCTCGACGAACTTGATGAAGAAGTAGGCCGTGGACTGCGGCTCGTAGGAGGGGGAGCTGTACGACACGTAGAGCTCCTCGTCCGTCGTCACGTCGGACAGGTACACGTAGAACGCGGTGCCCTCCGCCAGGTTGGCGTCCGCGCTCGCGGATGTGAACAGGATGACCTGCCATCCCCTGGGCGGGAGCCACTGCTGAACGGTCCAGGACTCGTTCTCGCCGGCCTCGATGCCGTCGACGCTGGTGACCGTCCTGCTGCCCATGACCACGTTGTGGCCGGCGGACGTCAGGGCGTTCTGCACGATCTGCTTGACGGTGGAGCCCGTCCCGGACAGTTCGACCGTGGACCCCCCGTCGTCTATGTACACGCGAGCCGTGTACGTGCTGGCCCCGTCCGATTCGTCGCCGATGACGACGGCGACGCCCGCGATCGCCATGACCGCGGCGACGAGGACCGTGATTGCCTTGAGATTCATTCGTCTTCCTCCCGTGCCGGTTGCGGCACCAGATAGGAAGACACAGGCGAATCGCGTTAAAAAGGGAATCCAGTTGGTTGGATGGGTCCCGGAGGAGTGCGACGTTTCTCTACTCCGGGACTTGAAGCGGTTTCGGGGCGGCCTGGGCCGCCCCATGCGGGTTCTGGTCAGAGCTTTCCCTTCAGCCTCAGGACGAGGACCACGGTCGTGACCGCGAACACCCCTGCGAGCGCCGAGACGAAGCACAGCAGGGCGGTGTTGGAGTCCCCTCCGGAGGAGGATCCGCTTCCCGAGAGGTCGCCGTAGACGACGGCGAAGGTCGAGAAGTGGGTGGTCTGGAAGGTCACGGTGCCGGCGGACGCGTCGTAGGTGCACGCGTGCCTGGTCAGCAGTCCGCTGTCGTCGACGTAGTACACCGCGAGGTTGGAGCTGCTCCTTCCGCCCAGGTCGTACGGGACGGTCACGGTGGCCGTCCCGCCGAGCTGGTGGACGCTGGTGCCGCCCAGGGTCATGCTCAGGTCGTAGATGGTGACGGACTCCGCGTTGGACAGGGAGGAGGGCACGTCGGCGTCGCTGTCCAGCTTCATGGACAGGACGGCGTTACCGCCGTCATCGGACATGGTGCCGATGACGCCGTCGTCCACCTGGATCGTTCCGATCTCGGTGTCGATCCTGTAGGACACCCCGTCGACCAGCGCGAGGCTGGAGATGTTGCCAGCCGTGAGCGTCGCGGAGACCTCGCCGATGCTGGCGCCGGTGTCCACGTTCACGGTGACAACCTTCTCGATGTCCGCTCCCGTGAGGGACGAGGCCATCTCGATCTGCGAGAGCACGGACTCGAGCTCCGTCTGACTGACGGTCACGGTCTTCTTCCCGTTGGAGGTGGTCACGGTGGACTGCAGGTTGGTCTCGGCGGAGACCTCGCTGTTGCCGTTGGAGTCGGTGGTCACGACGACCACGGTCTTGGTGGACGATCCCTCGGTGGTGAAGGTGTACGTGACGGTGGAGGACGTGACGTTGCCGTCGCCGTCCGTGACCGTTGTGGTGACCTTCTCCGCGGAGGAGTCGCTTCCAGTCTTGATGGTCTCCGTCACCTCCCTGGTGGAGGTGCCGTCGCCGTTGTCGGTGGTGGTGTCGCCGGTGACCTCGGAGGGCTCCGTGACGCTCACCGCGCAGGTGGCGGTGTAGGATGTGCCCTTTATGGTGACCGTGACGGTCGTGCTCCCGGCTCCGACTGCGGTGACCTTCCCGTTGCTGACCGTGACCACGGAGGTGTCCGCGGAGGTCCACACGAGGGTGTACCCGGTCAGGTCGGAGGGGTCGGTCGTCGCGGTCAGGGTGCCGGAGCCGCCCTTCTCGAGGACCAGCGAGGTCTCGTCCAGGAAGACGCCGGCGGGCGTCCCGCGGACGGTTACGGTGCAGGTGGCGGACACGCCGGAGCCGTCCGTCGCCGTGGCGGTGATGATCGCGGTGCCGGAGGCGACCGCGGTCACGACGCCGCTCTGGTCGACGGTGGCGACGGCGGTGTTGCTGGACGACCACACGACCGTCCTGTTGGTGACGTTGGACGGGGAGACGGAGCTGACCGAGATGACGGACGTGCTGCCCGCATCGATGGTCAGAGTGCCGCTGCTCAGTGTGATCGAGGTTATCTGCAGGGCGGAGACGGTCACCGTGCAGGTGGCCGTGACCGAGCCGCCGGAGGCGCTCGCCGTGATGACGGCGGTGCCGGCGGACAGCGCGGTGACGACTCCGTTCTGGTCGACGGTGGCGACAGACGTGTTGCTCGAGGTCCAGGTGACGGTGCCCGAGGCCCCCGAGGGGGTGACGGTGCAGGTCAGGACCGACGAGCCGCCCGCGGTCATGCTGAGCGTGGAGCGGCTGAGGGTAAGCCCCTCGATGCCGTCCTCGCTGACGGTGACGACGCACACGGCGGTCACGGTGTTCCCGTTGTAGTCGACGGCGGTCAGGGTGATGGTGGCCTTTCCGGCGGAGACCCCGATGAGGTTGCCGGACGAGTCGATGGCCGCGACATCCGCGTTGCTGGACGACCAGGAGACGGACTTCGCGCTTCCGCTGTCGGCGGTGTACGAGAGTGTGATCTCCTCGCCGACGGACGCGGTCTGCGAGCTCCCGCCGGCTATGGCGAGTCCCTTCAGGTCGCCGTAGGACACGGTGACCTCGACGGTGCACACGTAGCCTCCGTCGGACGAGACCGCGGTCACGGTGGCCGTTCCGTAGGACACGGCGGTCAGGACCCCGTTCTCGACGGTGACGACGGATCCGTCGCTGCTGGTCCATGTGACGGCCTCGATGGCGACGGTTCCGGACGCAAGCAGCCCGCTGCTGAGGACGGAGAAGGCCGGGCTCAGAGTGGCCGTGGCGCCCTCCGACATGGTGAGCGTGTAGCTTCCGCCGTTCGTCTCCAGAGAAGTGGCGTACGCGGACGCGGACAGGTCGCTGATGACGACGGTCGCGCTGTACATGACCTCGCCGTTCAGGACGATCTCCATCACATAGGTGCCCACGGTTCCGGACAGCACACCGGCATTCCCGTATGTCGTGTTGTAGTTCGGAACGGTGCTGCTGATGGTCACGTACCACACAGTGTTGCTGTACGACAGGGACTCCGAGTAGATCAGCGTCCCGTCGAGGTACAGGTTCCCGGTTATGACGTCCCCCTCGACCGTTCCGCTCTGGGCGAACACGGTGTAGAGGGTCTTCTCGGCGGCATCGTTGCCGGCGAAGTCTGACTTGGCCGCCGTGATCATGGTCGTGGCGTCATCGGAGGTCGCGCCATATCCGGCACCGACCATGTCGATGTCCTTCTCGTCGGCATCCGCCAGATCGGAGGATGTGAGGTCCATGTCGGCCACGCGGGTGGACGTGTCCGCCCAGGCCCACCTGGCCTCGATGACAGTGTCCCCGGTTATGGTGATGGTCTTCCCGGTCTGGAGCACGCCGTCGACGTACCATCCGACGAAGGTGTAGCCGCTCATCTTCACACCGTATCTGTCCGCGGTCGTTGCCGCGTCGATGACGGTTACTGAGGACCCGTACGCGACGGGGGCGTATACCGGGGTGCTCCCGGTCCCTCCGTTGAGATCGTACTCCACGGTGTACAGCGCGGAAATAGTGTACTTCCCGCTGATGGTGCTGTCGTTCAGCATGTCCTGCAGGGTGTACGACACCACGCTGGTGCCGGATGCGCCGTAGTACACGGTGCTCGGGATGGAGTTGGTGCTCGAAACGGTCGCCGACACGAAGAACGTGCGGTAGTCGTCGATTCCGGAAGCCGTGAGCGAGGTCTTCACCCACTCGTTGGTCAGAACGTAGACGTTCAGCTCCACCTCGGTCGTTCCGACCGTGATGCTGATCGTACCGGCGGATTCGTCCTCGGAGTAGGAGACGTTCAGGGAGTCCAGGGCGTTCTTGAGGGCGCTGTACGCATCGCTTCCCGCAACCGTCACCCACTGCACGCTGTCGGTGGTGTGGACGAGGAAGTTGTAGTCGGCGGTGCTCACATCGACGAAGCAGTAGAGGGTTCCGTCGTCGGAGTACAGGATCATCTCTCCGTTGGGACCGACGCGGATGATCTGGGATCCGAAGGACCCGGTCTCCTTGGTCGCGATGTATCCCGTGGCCGTGGTCTTGCCCTCGTAGTCGCAGAACAC
>JAUNXZ010000173.1 GCA_030539515.1 Thermoplasmata archaeon | reverse complement strand
CCGCCGCCGCCAAGGGAGTCGTCCAGGACAAGACCACCGGAATGGAGGCCAGGATCATGGGTGACGCGGCCATCGCAACCGCTGGGATGAAGATCTCCGACGTCAACGACGTGCTCAACCAGCTGATCCCGTCCTACGAGGCGCACTACACGGACGCCCCGGCCGGCAAGACCTTCCAGGAGTGCTACGACGTGAAGACCGTCAAGCCCACCCAGGAGTACCTGGAGGTCTACGACAAGGCCGTCGCCACCCTCAGGGGATTCGGACTCGACATCAAGCACTGAGCTTCGATAAAGAGAGCGGGGGCCGAAGAACCGTTTCCTCCCCGACGCCCCCGCGAAACACCTTACAAACGACTTCCCAACCCGACCGCGGCGCCCGGCATGCAACGGGCGCCCGGCCTCTTCCGTTTCATATCACAGTATACTAGGAGAGCGTCAGCCATGGCTTTCGAGAATGAGAGCAGTATGCTGCACGACGCGCTGGTGTCGTGCAAGGTGCCTGAGATCCAGAGCGCGGTCGAATCCGCGAGGTCCGCCGGGATGCCGGCCAACGATATCATCAACGAGCTCGGGAGCGCGATGTCCGACGTGGGCGTCATGTTCGAGAGGGGCAAGCTGTTCCTCCCCCACGTCCTGAGCGCCGCCAACGGCATGAAGAAGGCCATGGAGGTCCTCGGGCCCGAGCTGTCCGCCGACTCCGGTGCGGGAGCCGCCAAGGGGACGGTCGTCATGGGCACCGTCGAGGGCGACGTCCACGACATCGGCAAGTCCATCTGCTCCACCATGCTCCAGTGCGCCGGGTTCGAGGTGCACGACCTCGGACGCGACGTCCCCACCCCGAAGTTCGTCGAGGAGGTCAAGGGAGGCTGCAACTTCTGCGGCATGTCCGCGCTGATGACCACCACCATGACCGTGCAGAAGACCGTCATCGACGAGCTGGTCAAGGCCGGCGTCAGGGACGGCGTCACCGTCATGGTCGGCGGAGCCCCCGTCACCCAGGCCTACTGCGACAAGATCGGCGCGGACCTCTACGGCGAGTCCGCGTCCGAGACCACCAGGAAGGCCAGCGACCTCGCCGCGGGGGCCTGAGATTGGCGTTCTACACCAGGATGGGCGACGGCAAGAGGGTCGAGACGACCCGCCAGGCCGTGCTCGACGACATCAACGCCGGTTCCGCCGACGCGGCGGACATGGGCGGCATACCCGTGCTGACCGCGGACGACGTGGACGCCCTGCTGGAGATCATCGCCGACCCGGACAGGACCGTCGGCGTCAGGCCCGGCATGGAGGTCCCGCTGACCTACGACATCGGGCAGCTCGATTTCACGGGGGACAACGGCAACTCCGGCAACGGGGTGGACATGGGCAGGCTCGAGGCGGCGCTCCTCCACGAGAGGGCGCTGGGAGCGGACACCTTCGAGCTGGCGCACGCCGACTACTCGATCAAGCCCGTGAAGCCGGTCATCGCCAACGAGATGCAGACCATGGAGGAGATCCAGAACGAGATCGTCGCGCCGTTCTTCTACGGGGCGATGCCCAACATGGGCCTGTACTACGCCCCCGACGGGCCGTACGGCAACCCGGCGGACCTGATGAGGGAGTTCAGGATGGAGGAATCCATGGCCTCGTCCGAGGCGGCCGCCGAGCACCTGGCCAGGGACATCGAGTACGTCTCCGTCAGGCTGATCAACGCCGGTGCGGACGGGTTCAACTTCGACACGACCGCATCCGCGGGCGACGCAGACTTCGTCGGGACCCTGAAGGGCGTCGAGGCCCTCAGGAAGGCCTGCCCGGACGCGTACATCAACGTGGGCATGGCCGGCGAGTGCGTCATGGGGATACACGGCTCGATCGAGTACGACGGCCAGATAGTCGCCGGGCTCTACCCGCACCAGCAGGCCAGGCTCGCCCAGAAGGCGGGGGCCAGCGTGTTCGGTCCCGTCTGCAACACCAACACCAGCAAGAGCCTGGCCTGGAACCTCGGACGCGCGGTCACGTTCATCAAGGAGTGCGAGAAGCAGTCCGAGC
>JAUNXZ010000172.1 GCA_030539515.1 Thermoplasmata archaeon | reverse complement strand
CGTACATATCGGTCGTGGTCAAGCCGACCCTTTTCTGCAACGAATCCTGCAGCCACTGCTATCACACCCCCGCGGAGCGCGTCCCCGGGGAGATCGCCCTCGGCACCGTCGACCGCCTGATGCGCCTGGTGTCCGAGGAGTACGAGTCCGCCTGGTTCATATGGCACGGCGGGGAGCCGATGACCCTGCCGATGTCCTTCTACAAGAACGTCATCGCGCTGGAGGAGAAGCACTTCGGCAAGAACTCCTTCCGCGTCGGGAACACGATACAGACCAACGGGACGCTCCTGAACAGGAGGTTCATGGCCTACTGCCGTGAGAAGGCCATCAACGTGGGCGTGTCCTGCGAGGGCCCCTGCAACTCCGTCCTGAGGGAGCTGGATCCCTCGAAGGCTATCTCCATGCTCTCCGACAAGGAGAACAAGTACTCCGTCAGCTCGACCATATCGTCCGCCACGGCGCTGAGGCAGAGGGAGATCTACGAGTTCTACCGCGACAGGGGGACCAACCTCTCGCTCTCCCCCGTGATCCCGGCGGGGTGCGCGAAGGATTCGGGACTCGTCCCGGACCCGGACGAGTACATCCGCGGCAGCATCGAGGCCTTCGACGCCTGGCTGCACGACTCGGAGTCGAAGATCCCGCTGGTCCCGCACTACCTGTACGTCCTCAACTACCTGGGCGACCCGACGCCGTCGGACTGCTCGCACGCCTCGTGCCTGACGAAGTGGATCTGCGTACACCCGGACGGGACGCTCTACCCGTGCGCCAAGGCCTGCCCTCCCGAGTTCGCCATGGGGAACGTCAACTCCGTGGAGCACCTCTCGGACGCCTTCCGCTCCGACGGCTTCAGGAGGATCCTGGAGGGCTCGATAGCCCGCAGGGAGAAGTGCATGTCCTGCCCGATTTTCAAGAACTGCAACGGCGGCTGCTCCATGGACGCCTACCACGAGGGCTCCCTGGAGGACAACGGCGGGGACTCCTGCAGGATATTCCGCGAGGTGTTCACCCACGTCGCAACGGAGGTCCAGTCCATCCTAGACGGGAAGGAGGACGTGGCGTCGCTGAACCCGTTCGTCAGGGACGCCATCGTCGGCAAGCTCGTGAACCCGAGGACCGTCTCTCAGTGAGCCTGCGACCCGATGTCGCTCTGGTCGTAGGGTGTCTCCTGGTAGACGCAGTAGTTCAGCCAGTTGGTGAAGAACATCGTCGAGTGGCACCTCCACTTGAGGATCGGGTCCTTGCGGGGGTCGTCGTCCTCGAAGTAGTGGTCCGGCACGTGCGGGTCCTTGCCCGCTGCGAGGTCCCTCTCGTACTCGTACGCGAGGGTCCCGCGGTCGTACTCGAAGTGCCCGGTGATGAAGACCTCGTTCTTCTCCGACACCACGATGCCCACGCCGGTCTCCGGCGCGGTGACGATGATGTGCAGGTGCGGGTTGGTCGAGATGTCCTCCGCGCGGACCTCCGTGTGCCTCGACTGGGGCATGAAGAACCTGTCGTCGAACCCCCTGAGCACCGGCTCGTTGTGCGCCAGCACCCTGTGCTCGAAGATCCCGGAGACCTTGGAGTCCAGGGGGTACTTGGGTATCCCGTAGTGGTGGTAGAGCCCGGCCTGGCAGCCCCAGCAGATGTACAGCGTGGAGCAGGAGTTGGTCCTGGTCCAGTCCATGATCTCGCAGAGCTCGTCCCAGTAGTCCACCTCCTCGAAGGGGATGTTCTCCACCGGGGCCCCGGTGATGATCACCCCGTCGAACTTCTTGTCGCGGACGGTGTCGAACGTGGTGTAGAACCTGTCCAGGTACTCGTCCGAGGTGTTCTTGGAGGTGTGCGTCTCCATGCGGAGGAAGACGACGTTGGTCTGCAGGGGGCTGTTGCTCAGGCACCTGAGGATCTGCGTCTCCGTCTCCACCTTGGTGGGCATGAGGTTGACTATGAGGATGTCCAGTGGACGTATGTCCTGCGTGTCGGCCCTGGTCTCGGTCATCACGAAGATGTTCTCCGACTCCAGGATGGATGCCGCGGGCAGGTCGTTGGGGATCTTGACGGGCATCCTATCAC
>JAUNXZ010000050.1 GCA_030539515.1 Thermoplasmata archaeon | reverse complement strand
GAACATATCATGCGATGTTCCCCTGTAGTTGTTCATGATCCTCGTGTGCCTGTCCCTGGTCATGTCCTCCCAGGTGTATCTCCTTTCCACAACCGAATCCGGCATCGGTACAGACCGTCCATCTGACTCTGCGCTCTCCGTCTCGGTGTTCTCCGTAGGCCGATACTCCCCGCTCATCACTTCGCGGAGGAACTTCACGTAGTCGTCGATGATCTCCTGTTTGAACATATCCTGCGATGTTCCTTTGTAGTTGTTCATGATCCTCGTGTGCCTGTCCTCACGCTCATACACCCCCATTCGCCCACCTCCATTGCTGTTCTGCATAACGATGATTGAGTTCGTAGTTGAAATACTGTTTCCTTTTCACCCAGACGAATCCCTCATGCTTCGAGATGATGGCGATGTCCACCGGACCTCCGACCGTCTCGTACTCGTCGGATACGCGGCGCCTGAGCGAGGTGAAGTTGATCAGGGACTCGGCCAGGACTGCCAGCTCATCCTTGGACAGGAACATGATGGATCTCCTCACAGGATCCAGGAATCTTTCCTCTTCATACATCTCGAGGGATGACACGAACGAGTCGATCAGTATCTGGTTTCTTCTTTCGACGTTCTCTCTCATGTATTCCGCGTCTGTAGAATCGACGATGGCCGGTGTCGCATCATCCAGCATTCTGCGCATCGTGTCGCAGATCCTCATCTGGAGCCCTTCGTTAATGCCGTACAGATAGGACCTTATGACGTCGCTCTGTGCGAACGATCCGATCCAGGACTGTACCTCGGCATCGATTCCGATTTCCCCCTTGTACATGTGATTCAGCCCGCTGCGGAACAGTCCGGCCACCCGGTACTCGCGGATGGACGGGTAGTGCTCCTTGTCCCCGTAACCTGCGAAGACCAGGCCGGTGTAGTCGTCCGTGGATCCCGGGGTGCCCATCATCGCCGCAACGAGTTTCACGAACCCGCTCTCGTGCATGCCGAACGATATCGCGGGCTCCTCCCGCTCGAGCAGGCTCCTGCATCCGGCCACGGCACCGGCCACGTCTCCGAGGTTGGCCGTCGGGAGGTTACCCCCCGTACGGTCCCTCAGATCATTCAGGGCCCGCTGTATCCCCGCGGCCATGAGCGAGTCAGGGGAGACGCATGCCTGCGCACCCTCGGACCTTCTCGCGTCCCACTCGGACATCGCGGACTCCGCGAGGTTCTTCCACACGCGGCACGTCATGCGGGTCGTCTCGGCGCGAACATGCTCCTCGGTGACCATCCTCACGCCGTTCACGGGGCATCCTTCCGTCAGGAATCCGAGGAAGTCCTCCGCGCACTCCCCCACGGTGTCGAACCGCCTGTCGCCGAGGCTGTCCCTGTAGGCCTTGATGACTATGCCGAAAGGGACCCCGTCGATGTCGTTGTCGCCGAAGACCATCGCCCCCAGGGGCTGCGAGTCCGACAGGCGGAATATCTTGTCCGTGGTGTAGATCTTGGTGGAGCCGCCCTCCACGGTCGCCGCGCTGTCCGCGGCGAGGACGACGCACTAGCTGTTCATCATCGCTATCTCGGAAGTCACAGTACCCATCCTGTCCGGCCGTTCGTTCGTCGGACGGGATGCAGGAGTTCCGGATTCCTTATTTGAACGCGAGCCTGTGCGTCAGCGCTAACTCTCCGGGAGGCCGTTCCAACATCGGTGGAGAATCGGGACGCTGGCTCCCTCTCCCTTAAATACGGTCTTCGGGGGCCTCCCCCCGTGCCGCTTATGAGACGCGCACGGCTCGGACGGCCATGGACGGCCCCCTGATCGACGAATGCTCCTGCGCCATACGCATCCTGGACGCGGCGCTGGGCGCCCGCGCGTGCGGAGCGGTGGTGTCAGGCAACGCGATGCTGGGGTTCAGGGGCGTGGCGGGCCACGAGTCCCCCTACGACCTCACCCGGAGGGCGCTGGTCTCGCCGATGATGTCCCGCCTGGGCTACGGGGAGCCGTCGTACAGGATGGACGCAGTCGACGGCTTCGGGGGCACGGTGATGGCCATGGTGCCCATGAACCGCCCCGTGGACCCGTCGATAGCCGACGTCCTGACGTTCATGAGGGGGCGCGGGATAGGCCGGGGGATGGCCACGGACGGGTTCGCGTGGATCCTGATGGAGGAGGGCCCCCTGGGCCCCCGCGTGCGCACGGTGGCGGACCTGAGGCCGTTCTACGTGGAGGCGCTGGACCTGGCCCGCTTCAGGGCCGCGGTGCCCGCGGACCCGTCGCCCGCGGTGCGGTTCCTGGAGGCCTTCTCGCGCCCCTCGCCTGAGGGAGTCGCGGAGGGCCACGACCTTGTCGGCCAGGGCGTCGACGGAGTCGGCCATGCCGGCCATGAACGAGTCGTAGGCGTCGGAGACGGTGGCCCCGTCGGAGGTGGCGACGATGATGCCCTGCTGCTCCATGATCTTCAGCGAGTACCTGACCCTGTGCTTGGGCACGCCGGTCATCTCGGAGAGCCGTATGAGCCCGATGGGCTGGTTCTCCCTGACGGTCCTCAGGATGGATATGTGGCGCTCCAGGAGCTCGAGGTCCTCGCTCAGTGAATCCACAGGGTCCTTCGGGTCCGTCAACTGTCAGCCCTCCGGGTGAAAATATCGAGAAATGTGGAAGGTAAAGGGGTTGGGGGGCCGATCAGCGGCCGTACCACTTCTGCTTGCCCCACTTGTTGTAGTTGCCCCACCATCCCTGGACGACGGAACCGCAGCAGTCGAGCGCCTTCTGCTCGGCCTCCGCGCCCTTGTACGTCCTGTAGCAGTTGAGGCACTGCCAGACTAGCTCGGGCTGTTTCTCTGCTTTCATTGCGAGCGAATTAGACGGGTGCGTATTAAACCTTATGGGAGGCCCGGTCCGGAGCCAGCACCCCCTCCTCCCCCGTCCGGCTGGACACCTGTCCAGACGCTATAAAAATCGGGCCTGGCCAGCAATCTAATCATTAAATAGTCACCACCGCATCCAGTAGGTCCATGAACAGAATCAAGGTCATCAACGAGCCGTCGGAGCTTGTCCCGATGCTGAGGTCCGTTGATACTCCTGTCAAAAGGGATGTCCTGAAAGAGGTGACCTTGGAATGGAGGACTGCCGACGAGATCGAGGAGAAGTTCGGTCCGGAGGGCAGGGACGCCATCATCTTCTTCGAGAAGATGAAGCTGGTCGAGACCCGCTGGCTCTCCAAGAACGGAGGGTATCCGGAGAAGTCCTACCACACCTACTACACGTCTTTCAGCATCAACGCGCAGTGGCCCGTGTACGAGATCAGCGACGTTCTCACCGCGGCCATGATGAGCGAGGATGAGTACTCGGCCATAGAGGCCAGGATACTGGAGGAGGTCGGCGCCGACGGGAGGTTCTCCGGCGACGTCGCCGAGGCCCTGGGGCTCTCCTCCACCATGCTCAAGAGCCTCGTCCGCAGGTCCGTCAAGCTGGACTACCGCGGCCACAGGATCGAGCTCATACGCGAAGAGTGACCAATGGCCGGAATCTGGATAATGAGGATAGGCCACCGTCCCGAGAGGGACAAGAGGGTGACCACCCACGTGGCCCTCAGCTCCCGCGCCCTGGGCGCCAGGGGGATCTTCGTGGACACGGAGGACCCGGTGCTGGAGGAGAACATCCGCAGCGTGGTCGAGCGCTTCGGAGGGGACTACACCATACGCACGGGCGTCCCCTGGAAGCAGGAGATCAAGGACTTCCCCGGGAAGGTCGTGCACCTGACGATGTACGGCCAGAGGGTCGACGAGGCCCTGCCGAAGATCCCGAGGGACGAGGACATACTCATCGTCGTGGGGGCCGAGAAGGTCCCCGCCGAGGTCTACCAGCGCGCGGACTTCAACGTCTCCGTGGGCAACCAGCCGCACTCCGAGATCGCCGCACTCGCGATATTCCTGGACAGGTTCACCGGCGGGGAGGCGCTGTACGCCGACCGCGGGGGGCACCTGGAGGTCGTTCCCAACGAGAGGGGGAAGACTGTTGTCGAGCATACCGAGCGACGAGCGCTGCATCGAGTACCTCGAGGAGGCCGGCTGCAGGCGCAGGGTCGTCATCCACTGCTGCACCGTGAACGCGGTGGCGCAGGAGATGCTGACCCGCATGCCCGGCGCGGACCGCGACCTGGTGACCGCCGGGGCGCTTCTCCACGACATCGGCCGCTCCGTGGACCACTCCATAATGCACGCGTACATCGGGTCCCAGATCGTCTCCGCCTACGGGCTCCCGCAGGAGCTGGTGGACATCGTCCGCAAGCACACCGGCGCGGGCCTGGACGAGCAGGACGTGAAGGAGATGAACCTCCCGCCCGCGGACTACATGCCGAGGACGCTGGAGGAGAAGATCGTCGCCCACGCGGACAACATGGTCAGCGACAACCGCGTCGTGGACCACATGCACTCGGTGAACAAGCTCCGCAACAAGGGCGCCGACCGCGGCGCCGACAGGGTCGACGCGCTCCACAAGGAGCTGTCGAAGCTGTACGGCGAGGACCTGGACATCATCCCTCGCAGGATCGGGGAGATCCCGGACCTGGAGCTCGCGCGCCGCATGGGCATTCTGCGATCCCTCCGAGCGGGGTCCGCGGACCCGGAACCATTCCGTTCCACCGGACGGTATCGCAATCTTTGAGACGGTATGTCCAGGCACTTCCGCCGATAACATCAAATCCGAGCCAGAACACGTCTAATACATATTAAATAAAAAAACGTGTTACTGAGGGGCGGCAACAGGCGACGTGCGGTTCGGAACCTCTGCCGGGAGTTAGCATGAACACCAAGATAGCGGCGGTTCTGGCCGTGGCAATCATCGTGGTTGCCGGTGCGGGAGCATATATCATACTCAACAACAGGGACTCCGGGAATGGCCTGGTCATAGACAGCGGCGAGTACCCCACGAACCTGATGGTCCTCGGCAACGCCAACATGGACGACTACCTGGACTCCAGGGACATAGCGTACATCGAGGCGCTCATCGACCAGGTGCCGGAGGACGAGTCCGCGTACAGCGAGTTCTACAGCGAGCACTACTTCGCCGACGCCAACTACGACGGCAAGATCGACAGCTCCGACGTCGCGTACGTCCAGAGCATGGTCAACGAGGCGTGGGACGAGATCACGTACATCTACTACCTGGACGCGAACTTCGAGATCTCCCGCTTCGACATGACGATGTCTTCCAGGAACCTCATCACGCTCATCTGCCCCCCTCTCGACAACGTCCTCATCCTGAACCCCGACCTTCTCGTCGGCACCGACATGAGGCCGGTCACCGGGAAGTACATGCCCCAGTACGAGGGCGTCCTGGCGGACATCGCCGAGAGGAACAACCGCACCCTGTACAACGTCGGGATCGCATCGTCGCCCACGCTCGAGACCATCTCCCAGGCAGCCGCCGAGTACGGCGGCGAGCTCGTGGTGGTCTGCGGGGACGACAGCTACGGTCCAGGTATGGAGGACACCCTGGCAGGCTCCGGCGTGCAGGTCGTCCGCCTCCCCACATGGGAGTACGGCGGGACGATACCCGGTCTGCTGACGCTGGCCTACATCCTCGACGTGGACGACTCGGACGGCGTGTCCGAGCTCGACGTCGCCTACGACTACATCGCATGGTACACGGAGATCGAGGACTATGTGCAGGAGTGCGTGTCCGAGGTCTCGGAGGAGGACCGCCCCGGCGCATCCGCCGTGTACGCCTACACCGACCCGATGCAGATTCTCGGGACGTACACGGGCGAGTACAACAACCTCCTGAAGCTCGGCGTGGAGGACGTCACCGGCGCCTACATGGGAGGGTCCGCCACGGGCGGGCACGGCAACCAGATCAGCACGGAGGTCATCTCCGAGCTGGTGGCCAACTACGGCCTGGACGTCCTCATCGGCCTGGTGGGCACGCCGTTCCAGGTGGAGGACAACAGCTCTGAGGGCTCGCCCGGCGTCGACCAGGCGACCACGGAGGGCCTGAAGTCGGTCTACGACAAGTGGGTGTCCGTCCTCGGCGCAGCGCTCGGGGACACGGACTTCTTCGTCACCGGCTACTCGTTCCTGTCCGGGGCATCGGAGCCACTGGGCGAGCTGATCCTCGGGTACTACCTTTACGGCGAGGAGTACGGCTTCACGCTGGAGTACCTGGAGCAGAAGGTCGACGAGTACTGCAAGTGGATCGGCATCTACGACATAGACGGCGACGGTGTCACGGAGACCTACGACGCGGACGGCCGCCCCTACGAGTGGTGCTTCGCCAACATGAACCTCCTGTACGCGGGGGAGGGCAACTCCAAGAACATCATGAACCGCGACTCGTACACCTACTGAGGCGCACGCATGTCGAGGATTGACAGGGGGAACGCGATAAGGACGCTGAAGGGCCGCCTCAGGCTCACAGGGAGGCACCTTCACGGCTCGAGGGAGGGGATGACGGCGACGGACGCCGTGGTGGCCGACTACAAGTCGTACAGGCACGCAAAGTCCCTGTTCCTCCTGGGTTTCCTCGTCCTCTTCGTCGTGATGGTCGCGGTGGACCTGGGGGTGGGGAACTACTCCATCTCGTTCCTCGACGTGTACACGATACTCATCGAGAAGATCTACGGGTGGTTCGCAGGCGTCCTGAACCTCATCCCCGGCGTGTCGATCGCAACGGACCTGGGCTGGATCGCGGGCATGCCCAACGGGCAGATCTCCGAGTCGGTGGTCTGGGACCAGCGCATGCCGCGCATACTGGCGGCCATAATCGTCGGTGTGGGCCTGGCCGTGGCCGGCGCTGCCATGCAGAGCATGCTGAAGAACCCCCTGGCGGATCCGTACACCACGGGAATATCGTCGGGAGCGGCGTTCGGCGCGACCATAGCGATCACCCTGGGCATCTACATCATTCCCGGGGATGCGGGGATAATCGTCAACGCGTTCGTGTTCGGGATGATCCCGGCGCTGGTCATACTGGCACTGTCCAGGTTCAGGAGGCCGTCGCCGGCAATGATGATTCTGGCGGGGACGTCGCTGATGTACATCTTCAACGCCCTCCAGCAGTTCTTCATGCTGGTGACCGACCCCAACTCGTCGCAGCAGGTGCTGGCGTGGACCACCGGGAGCATCACCAGCGTCGTCTGGTCCGACATACCGCTCATGCTCGTGCTGGTGGCCCTGGGTATGGTCGCGATCCAGTTCCTGAGCAGGACCCTGAACGCGATGAACTCCGGGGACGCCTACGCCAAGAGCCTCGGCATCGACGTGGACCGCTTCCGCATCATCGTCCTGCTGCTCGTCTCGCTCATAGCGGCCGGGATCGTCTCGTTCACGGGGATCATCGGCTTCGTGGGCCTGGTCGCGCCGCACATCGCGAGGATATTCATCGGATCGGACAACAGGTACCTGGTGCCCGCATCCGCGCTCCTGGGCGCGGTGCTGATGCTGTTCGCCGACGTCGTGGCGCACCAGATCGTGAGCTTCGACCTCCCGATCGGCATCGTCACGTCGGTCATCGGAGGCCCCGTGTTCCTGTTCCTCATCCTCAGGCAGAAGAAGGAGGTGTGGTGAGATGTCCGTCGAGATAAGGGCCGAGGGCCTCGGCGTGAGATACGGGGACGTCCGCGTGTGGGAGGGCATCGACCTCGTCATAGACGAGCCCGGCCTCGTGGCGATACTCGGACCGAACGGCGTGGGGAAGTCCACGTTCATGTACACGATAAACAAGCTCCTGGTACCGACCGAGGGAAGGGTCACGCTGGACGGCAGGGACGTGCAGGAGATGGACTACAGGGAGATCGCCCGCCTGGTGGCGTACGTGCCGCAGGCTTCCAACGAGGCTTTCTCGATGACCGTGATGGACACGGTGCTCATGGGCAGGTACCCCCACTCGGGGTACTCGACCACGGACGAGGACCTCCGCATAGCGGCCGACTGCATGAGGATGATCGGGATCACAGACCTGGCCATGCGCGACTTCGACGAGCTGTCCGCGGGGCAGCACCAGAGGGTCATGATCGCCAGGGGGATGGCCCAGGAGCCGCAGGTCCTGATGCTGGACGAGCCCACATCCAACCTGGACATCTACCACCAGCTCCACGTGATGAAGATGCTGAGGGACATCGCCAGGGAGCGCGGCATCGTGATCCTGGTGATCTGCCACGACCTGAACGCCGCGTCCAGGTACGCGGACAGGCTCATCCTGTTCTCCGACGGGGCGATACGCGCGGACGGCGCGGCGGAGGAGGTGATGACCTCGGAGAACATCCTGGATGTCTACAGGGTCAGGGCCGACATCGTCGCGGTGGACGGGAGGCCGTACGCCATATTCCACGGGAAGGAGGATCCCCCTGCGGACGCTTCCGACGGCGTTAAGGCTGAGGAGCCCGTTGCGGGACCCATGGAGGGGCCCCGTTGAACACCAGGGAGACCATGGTCCTGGCGGCGGTGTTCGTCGTGCTCATGGCCGGCGGCACCGTGATGATGTACTTCATGTCGCAGGCGGTCAGCGACGACGACCCCTACAGGCAGGCCCGGAGCTACGACGTGTCCGGCACAGTGGGCGGCTCGGACGTCACGGGGACGGGCATCGCCGAGTACGCCGCGGAGAACACCAACTACCCGGCGTACCGCTTCACCTTCACCGTCGAGGGATCCTCCGATCAGTACGTGGTCTGGGTGTTCTTCGATTCCACCGACACGCCCGTGTCCACGATATACACGCACACGGGGCAGGCGGAGGTCTCCGGCACGACAACGGAGGTGTGGACGTGGACGGAGAGCGGCTTATCGTGCACAGCGTACGTCACAGATGGGTGCTACGTGCTCAGGATGGAGCTCTCGGGGGACGGCGTCTCGCTGACGGCCGACATGGTCCGGGACCGAGCCTGATCGCTTCGTCCAGACGCTCTGGGTCCGGCAAATCCCCTATATATGCATCACGCCCTACGTGGCTTGAGTGAGCACAAATGGTCACCGATCTGAACGAATCCAACTTCGACTCCTTCGTGGAGGCCAACCGCGTCGTTGTCATCGACTGCTGGGCGCCCTGGTGCGGACCCTGCAGGCGCATGGGCCCCATCGTGGAGGAGGCCGCCGCGGAGCTCGAGGGCAAAGTGGCTTTCGCCAAACTCAACACGGACGAGAACCAGGGAATCGCCGTCAGGTTCCAGATCAACGCGATCCCGACCCTCCTGGTCTTCAAGGACAAGGTGCTGGTCCAGACACTCGTCGGCCTCAGGCCCAAGGAGGACCTGGTCGCCGCTGTGAGCAACCTCTGATGGACTGCGACGTAGCCGTCATAGGCGCCGGCCCGGCCGGCGTCCAGGCCGCCATCCACGCCTCCAGGAAGAAGGCGTCGACGGTGGTCCTCGGGAAGGCATCCGCCAGCGCCCTCGAGGGGACCCGCATAGCGAACTACTTCGGAACCGGGGAGATGCCCGGGGAGGAGATGCTCGCCGCGGGCAGGGCCCAGGCGGAGGCCACCGGAGCGGTCTTCGAGGAGCAGAACGTGATCTCCGCCGCGGTCTCGGACGGGCTTTTCGTCCTGGGGCTGGAGGACGGCGGGGAGGTGAGGGCGAAGGCGGTGGTCATCGCCACCGGAATCTCCCGCACCAAGCTGAACGTGCCCGGCGAGAAGGAGCTCTTCGGCAAGGGCGTCAGCTACTGCGCGGTCTGCGACTGCAACTTCTACCGCGGCCGCAGGGCGGTCGTGGTGGGGAACGACTCGGAGGCGGCGGTCTCCGCCGAGCTCATGACGGGCTACGCCTCGGAGACGCACTGGGTCTGCTGGGACCCGAAGGCCAACGACGCCCTGGTGGGGAGGGCGCTGGACGCGGGGGCCGTGATGCATTCGTCCCGTCCCGTCTCGATCTCGGGGGACGGGAAGGTGGAGTCGATCGCCCTGGAGGACGGCACCGTCATACCGACGGACGGCGTCTTCATCGAGCTCGGGGCGAAGTCCGCGGCGGACATCGCCATGGACCTGGGCGCCATGCCCGAGATAGACGACACGATCAAGGTTGACGCCGACTGCTCCGCCGGCGTCCCGGGGGTATTCGCCTGCGGCGACGTCACGGGCCGTCCGTGGCAGGTCGCCAAGGCTGTGGGGCAGGGCTGCGTGGCGGGGACCGCGGCGGCCGATTACACGAAGGGATTGAAATGACCGTATCCGATCTTATCGCGGGCATGCTCAGGGAGGACGGGGGGTTCCAGAAGGCCTTCCGCAGCATCCTGGACGACGAGCTGAACATGTCCCTCAACGAGTTCTGCCAGCTCTCCGGCATCTCCCAGAGCACCATGTACAAGATCCTGGAGGACAAGAGGGAGCCCAACCTCCGCACGGTCCGCCAGGTGATCAAGTCCCTGAAGATCATAATGGGCCCGGAGGAGTCCCGGTTCATCGCCGTCGTGGCGAACACGATGACGCTGGAGAACCTCCCCAAGACGATAGACCTCGACGGCCTGACCGTGAGCATCCGCGAGTACCCCGTGTCGACGGTGGAGGACGCGATCATCGCGGCCGTGCGCGCGGAGCGCGACGGGGCGCTCGGCGTGGTCTGCGCGCCGATAGTGGCTCCCACGATCGAGAAGATCCTCGCGATCCCGGTGTCCAGGGCGATCCCCTCCACGAGCGTCGTGAAGG
Organism: Thermoplasmata archaeon; assembly: GCA_030539515.1. Lineage (GTDB taxonomy): Archaea > Thermoplasmatota > Thermoplasmata > Methanomassiliicoccales > Methanomethylophilaceae > Methanoprimaticola. The sequence goes on along the minus strand of JAUNXZ010000050.1, from coordinate 1,590 downwards.
CCATCGACCGCCTGAAGGACCTCATCTGAGCGGTCTAAGGTGTCTCGACCCATCAAAAGTTTAAATTGGAGCTTAACTTAACGCACCCCGAGGCGGAAAACTGTTCGAACTCCAGGTCGTGAGCAACACCCCGATGTCGGGGGTCGACGACGTGAACGTCGTCGCGGAGACCCTTCTTGTGCAGATAGGCTATCTGCCGAAGGGCTACGACCCGAAGACCGGCGCCATAACCGTCAGGGACAGCGTGCCGTACAGGCTCTTCATGGACTACCTCATGGCCCACCCCTCGAAGGCGTGGACCGTGGAGGAGCTGGCCTCGCTTCTGGGGACCACCAAGCCCACGATATACCGCCACATAAACAAGCTGAAGTCCATGGACCTCCTGGAAGCCATGGACGTCGACTACGAGGGGCAGTCCCGCAAGGGCTACCGCATAAGGTTCGGCGACCTGGCCAAGGCGTGGAGCTTCACCGAGGCGAACGTGTCCATGGCCATGGAGAACTACCGCAAGACCATCGTCCACTTCCAGGAGCTAATGGGGGAGAGGCGATATGGCCGAGGATTTCTCGCTGGCGCCCGGCGCCGGCTACTGCGTTTCGTACAGGATCAACGCGTCGAAGGACGCGGAGCTCGAGGGCGTCTACAAGGGCATGGCCCTCATCGGCACCGAGACCGCGCTGGTCTTCGACACCGATTCCGGACGCACCTATCTCAACGCCTCCTCGATAGTCGGCATGCGCCAGGTGGCTGCCGCGCCCGAGGAGCCCAGGAAGAAGGGCGGAGAGGACAGGGCCCTCTATGGATGACCCGGCCGGGCAGCTGTCCCGCGACCTCATAGAAGCGTTCCGCGACGGGCGGGTCCGCGACCGCGACTCGCTCCAGAACCTGAAGCTCAAGCTCTGCAAGGCCTACGGGCTCGACTCCGTGCCTCCGAACTCGGTGATACTCTCGCACGCCGACGCGGATATCCGCGAGGCGATGCTCCCGCTTCTGATCAAGAAGCCCTCGCGCACCGTGAGCGGCGTGGCCGCCGTCGCCGTGATGACGTCGCCCCACGACTGCCCCCACGGCAAGTGCACCTACTGCCCCGGAGGCGTTTCCAACGACTCGGCCCAGTCCTACACCGGCAAGGAGCCGGCGGCGAGGCGCGCCGCGAGGAACTCCTTCGACCCCTGGATGCAGGTCACGGACCGCGTCAGGCAGCTGGAGGAGATCGGCCACAGGACCGACAAGATCGACCTGATCATCATGGGCGGCACGTTCACAAGCCGCGACCCGGAGTACCAGGAGTGGTTCGTCAGGCGCTGCTTCGACGCGCTGAACGGGGAGGACTCCGACACTTTGGAGGAGGCGCAGCTCCGCAACACGACGGCGCCGCACAGGTGCGTCGGGATGACCGTCGAGACGCGTCCGGACGTGTTCACCCCGGAGCAGATCGAGCGGGCCATGCGCATGGGCGCCACCCGCGTGGAGCTGGGGGTCCAGATCCTCGACGACGATATTCTCAAAGCCGTGAACAGGGGCCACGGGACCGGGGAGGTCCGCAGGTGCACGAGGGACTGCAGGGACCGCGGGCTGAAGGTCTGCTAC
>JAUNXZ010000171.1 GCA_030539515.1 Thermoplasmata archaeon | reverse complement strand
CGGGGATCCCGAAGCGAGCGCCCTTGATGATGACCTGGCAGGCGTTGTGGCTCAGCTCGAGGGGGCTGGTGGGGCACACGAGCATGGAGAAGAGGGGCCTCTCCTTGGCTTTCTTCTCGTCGCCGCCGTAGAAGGCCTTTGCAAGCTCCCAGTAGTACTCGACGTGCTCTCCCACCGGGTCGATGTGGTGGAAGTGCTTGACGGTGTTGGAGATGGACGTGTACATCTCGTGGACGTCCTCGGCTCCCTTTCCTGCCCAGTCCCTCGCGGAGACGGGGAGGGAGAAGTAGTCGATGTTGTCGGCCCAGTCGACGAGCTTGGCGCAGGTCGCGAGGTCGGCATCGGTGGAGTCCCTGGTCTCGAACTTCCCGTCGCCCTTGTACATGCACACCTGGATTCCGGTTCCGAAGCAGGTGAAGTGGACCTTGCCGCACCACTGCTGCTCGAAGGTGTGCTTGTCGTCCCTTCCGTAGAGGGTGAACTGCTTGGGGGCCTCGGAGAGGCACTTGTTGAGCAGCCAGTCGGGGATCTTGACGACGAAGGTCTTCTCGTCGACCTCGCACCCGGCATCCTTGAACAGCTGCCTGGCTTCCTCGTCGGAAACCTGGACTCCGTTGTTCGTCAGGATGTCCCTGGTGGCCAGGTCGATCTTGCGGATGTCGTCCTCGGAGAAGAGCTCGAGGCGAACTCCGTTCATCCCTTTGAGTCCGGGATATCTTGCTTCCATTGTTTGTCCTCCTATTTCACGAGTGTGAACTCGCTGAGAGATGTTTGGATTTATTCGTATTTAAAACTTACTCATACAAAAGATAATTTTAAATATTAGGCCAAACGGAATTTGTTTTTGACGTCGGAAACCCGTTCATCGAGATTATTTAAAGGTTACCTATGGTTGCATCCAACGGGGTCGCCGCTCGGGATTCTGAAGATAAAGCTTTGCATGGATGGATTCGGAATCCACCCCCTTCGGAGGGAACAGGAGGGCATGTGGTTTATACAGGCAAGTAGTGGCAACCGCATGGGCCGTCGGGCCCGATAGGAGGAAGACTGTTGGCAAGGATAGGGTTGGGGTTCGACACCGGCGGCACGTACACGGACGCGGTCGTCATGGACCTCGGGACGGGCGAGATACTGGGGCGTTCCAAGTCTCTGACGACGAGGAACGATCTGTCCATCGGGATACGCGGCGCGATAGAGGGGTTCGACCGGGCGCTGCTCGACTCGGTGGACGTGGTGTTCCTGTCCTCCACACTCGCGACGAACTCCGTCGTCGAGGGCAAGGGTTGCAGGGTCGGGCTCATCGTCATGGGCTCCCGCGTCACGGGGCACACCACCGCCTCTTATTCCATTACCATAGGGGGGAGGCACGGTCCGTCCGGCAAGGAGGAGGAGCCGCTGGACGAGGACGCCGCCCGCGCATTCCTCGAATCCCTCCGCGGGAAGGTCGACTGCATCGCGGTCACGGGGTTCATGAGCGTCCGCAACCCGGCCCACGAGCGCAGGGTCAAGGAGATGGCCCTGGAGATCCTCGGAGTGCCCACGGTGTGCGGCTACGAGCTGTCCTCCTCCCTCGGGTTCAACGAGAGGACGGTCACATGCGTGATGAACGCCAGGCTCATCCCCGTCATCGAGGAGCTCCTGCGCTCGGTGAACCGCGTCATGTCCGACTTCGGGATCGACGCTCCGCTGATGATCGTAAGGGGCGACGGTTCAGTCATGAGCGAGGACATGGCCAGGGAGCGCCCGGTGGAGACCATCCTGTCCGGGCCCGCGTCCAGCATGAACGGCGCCTCCCGCCTGACGGGGTTGAAGGACGCCGTCGTCGTGGACATCGGCGGGACCACCACCGACATCGGGCTCATCAGGGACGGCAGGCCGAACCTAAGCGCCGAGGGCGCGCTCATAGGCGGGTTCCGCACCCGCGTCACCGCCGCGGAGATAACCACCGCCGGCATGGGCGGGGACAGCAGGATCGTCGTCAACGGCAGGAAGGTCTCCCTGTCCCCGCTGAGGATCATGCCCCTGTGCATGGCGTCCTGGAAGTATCCGGGCCTGCGCGAGAGGCTGCAGGCGCTGGTCGCCAAGGGCCCCCGCGACATCCCGGGCGCCCAC
>JAUNXZ010000049.1 GCA_030539515.1 Thermoplasmata archaeon | reverse complement strand
GGAACGAGCACGTGCTTGAGCACATTGAAGCTAGTTTCTGCTGCCAAGTGATTCACCTACTTCTGCCCAGCCCGGTCAGCTGGATAATCGGTTTTTGAGAAGTGCTGTGCATGCCTTCCTCATACTTGATCCGCCGTTCGATCGCTCATGAAGTCCATCTGGCGGGCCTGAAGGGATTCGAACCCTTGACCACCTGATTAAAAGTCAGATGCTCTACCTAGCTGAGCTACAGGCCCATGGATAGCTTAAAGCTTGTAAGGAAGGGGGAACGGGTCATTCTATATAATGGAATCGACAGCCGAGAGGGCCGTTGGAGCCGTTTTCGACCGGTTTTGCCATAGATTCGATTTATACTGGGAGTACACGGCGTTAACACGGCGCCCGAATCAGTGCGCCGAGCGCTTTGGTCATTTTACAAAATATTTTTTTTCAAAAATAATTTTTCAAAAATTTTTTTTGTAAAACTGATTGTTTATATACTCCCGATGCCTTCCGAAACTGTGAACGGATTCATAGGCAGGTCCAAGGAACTGCGCATCCTGGAAGAAATATACGCGGAATCCCGCCACAAGACATGCGCCGTAACAGGGCGCAGGCAGATTGGGAAGAGCAGCCTCCTGAGAAGATTCTGCACAGGCAAACGCAACTTCTTCATCCAGTTCTACAACGGTTCCGAGGAACAGAACCTCGACAGACTGTCCATAGGTCTGAGTTCGTTCATGGGATCCGAGATCAAAGTCGGCTCGTACGCTGAAGCCATGAAGCTACTGATGGACATCACCAAGGCCGAGAAGACGGTGGTGGTGTTCGACGAGTACACATACGCTTCCGCATCGGCGTCGTTCGTATCATCCGCCGTGCAGGAGCTCGTGGACTGGATCGTCAGCGAAACCGAATCCATGATCATCCTATGCAGCTCCGAAATGTCCGCCCTCGAAGATGAGATCAGCTCATACGGGAAGCCCCTCTACGGACGCTTCCCGCTCCGTCTGAAGGTGGGTCCACTAAGTCCGCAGGAAACCCTCGGATTCCACCCCGGGATGGACCGCATGGATGCCATGAGGCTCTATCTGACCCTCGGCGGCATCCCGATATACCATTCCCTGTCGACTGCGTCCACATACCGCAGCAACATAGAGGCCTGCTACCTGAGGCCGCCGGCACCATTCTCGAATGAGGCGATGTCCATCGTCAACAGGGAACTGAAAGACGGCGACAAGTACACCCGGATCCTAGATGCCATCGGAAACGGAGCAACCACGATCAAGGAAATCGCATCGAAATGCGACGTCTCGGAACAGCTCACCGGCATGTACCTGTCACACCTCTCCTCGATAGGGGTCGTGAGGCCACTGGTACCGATGGCAGGTGCCAACAAGCGCGAGAGGCGCTACGCGATAACGGACTACCTCGTCGCATTCCACTACGGGGTGATCATGAGACGCGAGAACCTCATCGGCAACAGGGAAGCCGAGTGCTACGACGACATCCTACCGACGATCAGCACCCAACTCGGGAAGTCGTTCGAGTTCCTGTGCAGGGATTTCGTCGGCAAGGCATACGGATGCAGCGAGGTGGGAAGCTGGTGGGGCACCATCGGTTCGATGTCCGAAGACGGCATCGAAGAGGAGGTGGACACCGACATAGATGTCGTGGCAACCGTCTCCAAAGGCAAGGACCGCATCGATCTGTTCGGAGAGTGCAAATTCCGCAGCCGCATGATGGGCATGTCGGACCTGGAGACTCTCATGAGAAGGGTGGGCGGCCTTCACGGGAGATTCAACCCGCGCTACATCCTGTTCTCCGCATCGGGCTTCGACGAAGACCTGACGGATTACGCCGCGGACAACGGAGTGCTGCTGATCGGCCTGGACGTACTGTTCGGCGACAGTCCCGCCCCTCCTCTAGGATGACGAATATCCATGGAAAAAATGTTTCACGGATGATCTGGCACATGGGATCCGGAAATGATGTCCCGCATCACAGCCGATTGCGACCGCTCCTCGCTTCGCAATCTCCAGAAATGACTGGGAATCCTCGAGGATGTCATGTTCGATGCGGACAAAAATTGGAGAAAGTAGGTTTTGCACTACTTTCTCCAATAATTGCGGAACAGCAAGCGTCAGTTAGGCGGTCGCAGGCGCTTCCTCGCGAATATCAGGTACCCTGTGTGCCCCAGGGTGTCGAAGGACGGGCGGACCCCGCCGGGATGGACCTCCAGGAACCTCTGGATGTTCTCCAGGGCGCGGACATCCGAGTAGCCGGCCTCCCTCAGGGCGATGACGGTGCTCTCTACCTGGTTCATGTTGGGGACGTAGGCGCACAGCCTGCCGCCGGACCTCAGGCACCCTCCGAGGTTCCCGAGTGCGAGCCAGGGGTCGGGCATGTCCATGATCAGCGCGTCGGCCTGCCAGTCCACCGAGGGCTTGGACTCGCGGGCGTCGCCGATGGTGTAGGACCAGTAGGAGTCCAGACCCGTGCGGGAGACGTTCCTCTCGGCCCTCTTGGCGTTCTCCTCCTTGAGCTCGAGGGTGTGGACGCACCCGGTGGGCGCCACGGACGTGAGAAGCACGGTGGTGAGGCCTCCGGAGCCCGCGCCGACCTCCAGGATCCTGTCGCCGGCCTTGACGTCGCAGTGCACCAGGATCGTGGCGGCGTCCTTGGGCGAGATGATCTGCGCCCCGCGCTCCAGGGAGCCGACCAGATCCAGCATGCCGGGGCGGAAGACGGTGTACTCCCTCCCGACGATCGAGACGGACGAGCCGTCGTCCAGGTCCTTCAGCTTGGAGCCGTCCACGGCCCCCAGGCCCTGGACCTTCACCATGCCGAAGGACACCTTCAGCCAGTACCTCTTCCCGTCCGCGCCCTCCAGGAACACGGTCTCGCCCTCTTGGAACATGCGACCGCCATCGGCGGGACGGTTAAAGGCGTTGCCGTGCGGTATCATCGGCTTCACTGCCCCGTTTATAACCCTCCCGGCCGATTATCTTCCATGGCCAAGGGAAGACTCGGGATAATCGCATGCCCGATGCTGGAGGACGAGCTGATACACAGCCTGAAGGAGGACCCGGAGGACAAGCGCGTCATCGTCCTGGAGACGGACGCCTGCGGGAGCCTCAAGAGGAAGCTGGAGGAGAACGGGGTGCCCTACGACTGCGCCGACGAGTTCGACCTCATGAACGGATGGGTCGACATCGACGACTCGAGGTACAACGTGATCGTCAAGATGAACGACCTGGGCCTCCACGCGGAGCCCGTCAAGCTGAAGGAGTTCGTCCAGGACGAGCTGATCGACATGCAGGGCAGGGTGGACGCCGTGGGCCTGTACTACGGGATGTGCGGCAACGCCACATGGGACGTCTCCAGGTGGGCGGACGAGCACCTCACCTACCCGGTGGCGGTGTTCAGGGACCGCACAGGCAGGGTCTGCGACGACTGCATCGGCGTGGCCGTCGGGGGGCTCGAGGGCTACCAGAGGGTGCTGAAGAACTACACCGGCGAGCTCCTGCTGACGCCGGCGTTCGCCACCAACTGGATCGACTTCCTCATGGCGGGGGACATCGGCAAGGGGATCGGGCTCATCGAGAGCACCGGGGACCCGGAGCAGGACATCAAGACCCTGCTGGTCATGTGCGGCTACAGCGCCGCGGTGCAGATAGACACGGGGCTGGAGGACAAGGCGTACTTCGACGAGCGCGCCAAGTACATCACCGACACGCTGGGGTTCGAGCTCCACCACGCGCCCGCGGACTTCGCGGACCCGTGGCCCATGGACAACATGTACGCCAGGTGCAAGGAGCTCCTGGCGGAGAGAACAGGATGAGGTTTGGCGGGGAGGTCCCCCTCCCCGCGATGATCACATGGTGTGGGCGGCGTAGGCGGCTTCCGTCACGTCCTTCCCGCACACCACGCACTTCCCGGAGAACTCCTCCGGGCGGTAGGGGCGGCCGAGGATCTTGAACCCGGTCGTGTCCTCGAACTTGTGGCCGCACTCCTCGCAGCCGCACCATCCGAGCCTGAGGACGCCCTCCTCGGGGAGGTTCTCCATCGAGTCGATGGGGACGATGCGCTCCTTCTGGTAGGCGTTGGCCTTGGCGTACATGTTCTCGGAGATGTCGTCCAGGAGCATCCTGATGCCCGGGACCAGCGAGTCCACTGCGATGGTGCCCTTCTCGCCGGTGTCCCTCCTCGCGAAGGACACGGTGCCGTTCTCGATGTCGCGGCCGCCGAGCTCGAGCCTGAGGGGCACGCCCTTCATCTCCCACTCGTAGTACTTGGCGCCGGGGCGGGCGTCGCTGTCGTCCAGCTTCACGCGGATTCCGGCGTCCTTCAGGATGTTGACGAGGGACATGCAGGCCTCCGCGACCTGGGCGGCGTTGTCCTTCTTGAAGATCGGGATGATCACGCACTGGAAGGGCGCGATGCCGGGGGGCATGACCAGGCCCTGGTCGTCCCCGTGGACCCCGACGAGCGCTCCGACGAGGCGCTCGCTCATGCCGTACGTGGTCTGGTGGACGTGCTTGTGCTCCCCGTTCTCGTCCTCGTAGGTGATATCGTAGGGGATGGAGAAGTTGGTCCTGTAGTGGTGGACGGACCCCATCTGCAGCGTCCTGCCGTTGGGCATGATCGTGTCGATGCCGACGGTGTAGTGGGCGCCGGGGAACTTGTCCCACTCGGTGCGGATGCACAGCATGTAGGGCAGGCAGATCGCCTTGGCCAGCCTGTCCATGATCTCGATGTCCTCGTGGATCTGGTCGGTGGCGTCCTCCTCGGTGGCGTGGCAGGTGTGGGACTCGAAGAAGTGGATCTCCCTGACCCTCATGAACGGGCGGGTCTGCTTGGTCTCGTACCTGAAGGTGTTGACGATCTGGTACGCCTTGAGCGGGAGGTCCTGGTGGGACCTGACCCACAGCGAGTACATGGGGTAGATGGCGGTCTCGGACGTGGGGCGGACCACGAGCCTGACGTCCAGCTCGTCCAGTCCCGCGTGGGTGACCCAGTAGACCTCGGCGTCGAACCCCTTGATGTGGTCCTTCTCCTTGGCGAACTCGGTCTCCGGGATCAGCAGGGGGAAGCAGACCTCGTCGTGGCCGGTGGCGTCGAACTCCTGCCTGATGTAGGTGTCGATCTGCCTCATGATCTTCCAGCCGTAGGGGGTCCAGACGTTCATCCCCTTGATCGGGTACCTCTTGTCGCACAGGTTCGCCTTCTCGACGATGTCCAGGTACCAGTCCGAGAAGTTCTCCTCCTTCGTGGGCACGGGGATCACTTCCTGATGGCGTCGGCGATGAGGCCGGCGACGGAGATGTGCGACACCTCGTTCTCGAGGGTGTTGCAGCACAGGACGGTGGACAGGGCGGAGCCGGTGAGCTTCTCGATGGCGTTGTTCACGAACACGCCGTGGGTGCACGCGACGGAGACGGACTCCGCTCCGGCCTCCCTGAGGGCGGACGCGGCGGCGACGATGGTGCCCCCGGTGGAGATCATGTCGTCCACGATGAGCACGTTCTTGCCGGTGGCGTCGAAGTTGGCCGGCGCGATCTTCACGTCCACGCCGGACAGGCGGGTCTTCTCCAGGTGGTCGTAGGGGACCCCCATCCTCTCGCCGACGTCCTTGGCGCGTCCGGCAGCCCCGATGTCGGGGGAGAGGACCAGGTCGATCTTCCTGTCCTTGAAGTAGTCGGCGATGACCGGGGCGGCCTTCAGGTCGCAGTGGGGGCAGTCGAAGTAGTCGAGGACGGCCTCCTTGTGGATGTCGATGGTGATGACCCTGTCGCAGCCCATGTCCAGGTGCCTGCACATGACCTTGGCGGACTCGGGCTCGCCGGGCTTGAAGACGCGGTCCTGCCTGGCGTACCCGAAGTAGGGGATGACCAGGGTGACGGTCTTCGCGCCGAGCCTGCGGACGGCGTCCTGGAGGAGGAACATCTCGATCAGGTTGTCGTTAGGGTAAGTGTTCTGGACGATGACCACGTCGTCGTCGAGTGCCTCCTCGTCTATCCTGGTGTAGCACTCGCCGTCCGGGAACTTGGTCGAGGCCGCCTGGATGTACTTGCAGTCGAGGATCCCGGCCAGGTCCTTGGCCAGGTCCCTCGAGGAAGAGCCGCCTACTATTATCATGCGTGCGGGAAGCGCATCGTGCATTTTAACTGTTGTTTGGACGGCCGATTCCGCCGTTTTCCGTTTATAAGGAAACCGGGGCTGGGCCCCGGGAAAGGAGGAAGCGGGCACGGGTTGTTTTGAGCCGGGCGCGGACCCGGCCGAGCAGGAATCGGTTTTGAAGCATTAACCACCAAGAGTACCCGTGTCCATATATGGCGATATCATCCATCCATATAAAGATGTTCACAGTTGGAGGATAGTCGAGACCGACACATCAATTATGGTGCTCGACCATGGCCGCGCATGGCCGAGAGGAAGGACGTGGTCACCGACGAGCGCATGGACAAGTACCTGGACATAACGGCCAGGGCCCTGGCGAAGATCAGGGTCGCGGCCCCGGAGAAGTCCTACAACAGGCGCCTGGCGGACAGCTTCCTCGAGATGGCGAACTGCTACTACGCGGACGCCAAGCACTTCAGGGAGTGCGGGGACCTGGTCACGGCTTTCGCCGCCGTGAACTACGCGCACGCGTGGCTGGACTGCGGCGCCAGGATCGGCCTCTTCGACGTGGACGGGGACGACGTCCTGTTCACGCTCTACGAGTGATTATTATCTCCTTCGAGCCGGAGGCGCAGGCGTAGGTGCGCACGCGGCCCCTGCCGAGGAGCGCCCAGACGGCCTCCTCCGGCGCGTCCGTGAAGACGCTGTTGCCGAGCATGCACATGCCGGCGTTGAACCCCTTCGCGTTCAGCGACTCTATGACCCTCCTTATGGCCGGGCTCTCGAGCCCGGACTCGGAGGAGAAGCGGTTGGACGCCTCGAACAGGTTCTGGTAGGTGGGCGAGGCCTCGAAGTCGTCCATCGCCGCGGCGGAGGCCTCGCGGATGGCCGCCAGCCTGCGGGAGTCCCCCAGCACGGAGTCGGTCTCCAGCTGCTGGCCGAGGACCACCAGCGTCAGGCGGGGGAAGCGGAAGCCCGCGTTCACCACGGTGCCGTGGGGCGGGAAGCCCGCCACAGTGCGTATCGGCACGTCCCGGCCGGCGACGATCGCGCTCACGTCCCCGAGGCCGCCCCCTCCCATGACCTCCGCCGCGTGCGCCGCCGCGAAGGCCCTGGTGCGGGACTGCCCGGTGATCTCCGCTATGCACAGCGAGGCGGCGATGGCCCCGGCGGCGCTCATCCCGAACCCCTGGCTCACGGGGAGGGCGTTCTCTATGCGGATGTCGAAGCCCCTGCCGGGGGCCAGGTCCTCCGCCGCCTTCCTGGTGATGTGGGCGATGGACTGCACGCCGTCTAGCCAGATGTTCACTGCGCCGTCGTCGCGCTCCTCCACGGTGGCGCGGGCGCCTATGCTCAGGCGTATCCCGACGCCGCGGGAGCCGGTGCTCATAACGTCGTAGGACGAGACGGGCTGGAAGATGCAGGAGACGTGGCCGGGGCAGAAGGCGCCTATCATGATCACAGCTTCTTCATGCAGTAGTCGAGGATCGCGTCGGATATCTCGGCCTTGGTGCCGGTCAGCGCCCTGTCCTCCGTCGCGGTGACGAGGATGGCGGACGACGACGTGAGTCCGACGACGTCGATGTCGTTGGCGACGACGGCCGCGAGGTCGTACTTCTCCAGGCGGGCCCTGGCCCTGTCGGCCAGCTCCTGCCTCGTGAGGCCGGACTCGGCCTTGAACCCGATGACCAGCGGGCACCTGCCGCGGATCAGCGGGAGGACCTTCGGCACGGGGTCGAGCTCCAGCTCGAATCCCTGGTCGCTGGGGATCTTGCCCTCGGCGGTGCACCTGGGCGCGAAGTCCGCCAGCGCCGCGGGGACCACGACCGCGTCGTGGTCGATCTCGTCGACCATCGACACGAGCTCGGAAACGGTGGCGTACCTCCTGATCGGGATGTAGTCGGGCAGCTGGACGCTGCACCCTCCCATCCAGAGCTCCACGTCCGCGCCCCTCTCGAAGGCGCGCCTGGCTATCTCCACGGACATCATGCCTGACGAGCGGTTGGTTATGATCCTCATGGAGTCTATGGGCTCCTCGCTCCTTCCGCCGATGATCAGGATGCGCCTGCCCTGGAGGTAGTTCCTGGACAGCATCTTGAACGTCCAGGCGACGATCTCCTCCTTGGAGGCGACCTTGGCCCTGACCCCGTCCCTGCGGGGGCCTATGAACTTCACTCCCCAGGACTCCAGCCTCTCGAGGTTGGCCTTCACGGCAGGGTTGGTGTACATGGAGTCGTGCATCGCCGGGGCGATGGCCACCGGGATCCCGGAGCCCAGCGCCACTGTGGCGAAGGACGTCACGGGCGTGTCGTCGATGCCGTTGGCGATCTTGGAGACGGTGTTGGCCGTGGCCGGGAATATGAGCAGCAGGTCCGCCGAGCGGGCCGCCATCATGGTGATGTGCTCGGTCCGGCCGGTGAGGTCCGTCACGGGCTTATGGCCGCAGGCGAACTCCATGGAGTCCGGGGTGACGATCTTGCACGCCTCCCTCGTCATCACGACGTAGACGTCGGCGCCGTGCCTCACCAGCTCGCGGATGGTGCCGAAGCACTCGACCGCGGCGATGCTCCCGGTGATCCCCACGATCACCGTCTTGCCCCTGAGCTTGGTGCTCTTCTCGCAGTAGATCTCCTCTGACGGATGCATCTCAAAGAACCTCACGGATGATTTGAAGGATGTCGGACAGGACCTCTCCGGCGGGCCTGGAGGCGTCGACCACCTCGAACCCGTACGCATCGGCGAGGTCGAGGTACGCCTCGCGCACCTGCCTCAGGAAGGGCAGGTTCTCGAACTTGCTCTCCTCCTCGCCCCTCGCGCCCACCCTGTCCAGGGAGACGGCGGGGTCCATGTCCAGAAGGATGACGGCGTCCGGCTCGGCCACGAAGGGCTCGCAGAGGCCCCTGAGCCAGGCCATGTCCGCCGAGTCCCCGTCGAGCTTCGCCGACTGGTAGGCGGCGGTGGACGCGTAGTACCTGTCGCATATCACCACGCGGCCGGCGGAGACCGCCTCGCGTATGGAAGCGGTGTGCTCGTACCGGTCGGCGGTGAACAGGAGGGACTCCGCGCGCTGGGAGATCCTCCCCGCGGCGCCGGAGCGTATGAACGCGCCGATGCCCTCGTGCGTGGGCTCGGCGGTGACCTCGACGTCGAGGCCCTCCGACCTCAGTATCTCCGCGACCGCCGCGCACGCGGTGGACTTGCCGGAACCGTCTATGCCCTCCAGAACTATGAACGAGCCCATCGCCTCCGCATGGTCGGGCACGTAATTAGACTTCACGGAGACGGCGGCAGGCGGGACTCGAGCAGCGCGACCACCGAATCGAGGGACTCCACGTCCTTCGAGTAGGGCCTGCACAGGACGGCCAGGTCCCTGCGGACCGTGTCGTCGTACCCCGCGCCCAGGGACGAGAGGTTCTCCCTCAGGGCCTCGGCGAGGCTGCCTCCGCGGCGGTCCCAGTCCGTCATTATCACGGCGGGCCTCCCGGACCTCCACACGTGCTCCGCCGCCTTCAGCGGCCCGCCGGAGCTCTGGACGCAGTAGAAGTCGCCGTCCACGCCCACCTTCCTGAGGGCGTCCACGTCCTTCAGGCCCTCCACCAGGATGATATGGTCCGCCGCAAGCTCGGAGAGCCTCTCCAGGGCCGCGAGGACCCCCTCCAGCCTCTCGGCGTCGTCCATCGGCGGCCTCCAGCCTGCGCATCACCTCGGCCGGATCCCCGCGGATGCGGACGGTCTTCTGCCTGGACGTCTGGCCCGCGGTGACCTCCGCCCGGGATCCGGTGAGGTCCGAGAAAAACTGGCAGACCTCCTTGTTGGCGCGGCCGTCCAGAGGGGGCGCGGACACGCGGAGGATCAGGCGCTTCCTCCACTCGTCGTAGCCGTCCGTCCCGGGACGGCTGGACCTGGGCGAGACGGAGATGTCCACGTCCACGTAGCCGTCACCCGTCCTGCAGACGTCCGCCATCCTCATGCATGCGGGAATGTCGCGGACCGTCATCAATATAGCGCGCGATGGAAGGCTTATCTATCGTGCGGATGATGGGCCGGCGATGAGTACGGCCAACGGCCCCATGACCTTCGACGAGCTGTCGGAGCTCTACAGGGTGGAGATGAAGAGCGCTTCGCTCACAGCCGTCCGCAAGGACCTGTTCAGAGCGCTCGCCAACCTCCTGACCGCACTCCGCCAGGAGCTCGACAGGCAGGTGTCCGTCGACCCGGACTCGGTCATGGCCGAGGGGGCCGACCAGCGCCGCAAGAAGGCCGAGCGCCTGTGCAAGGACGTGGTCATACTCCGCACCCGCAAGATCGCCAGCATGGCCATCCGCGGGGCCGAGGGCGCCCGCAACTCCATCGACTGCATGACGGACGAGGAGCGCGCCTACTACGACACCCTCCTCGCGCTCACCGAGCGCCAGTTCTCCGAGGTCGACAGGCTCAGGGGCAGGAAGGTCACGATCGCCACCCGCATAGACGAGCCTCCCGCGAGGGACGCCCCCGCCCCGGTGCGCGAGCCGGAGGCCGTTCAGGAACCCGAACCCGTGCCGGAGCCGGTCCATGAGGCTCCCGCCGCACCCGCTCCCGAACCGGCACCCGTCGTCGAGGAGCCCGCCCCGGCGCAGGAGATCCCCGCGGACGACGCGTTCGTGCCGGAGGACATGGCCGACGAGCCCTTCCCGGACGACGACATCGCCGTTCCCGAGGAGGCCTTCGACGAACCGTTCGACGAGCCCGACACGGTTCCGGACGTGCCCGCGGCCCCCGCCGCACCGACCCCCGCGCCGGAACCGGCGCCGGAAGCGCGCGACGACGGCTCCGCCACGCTCCTGATAAGGATCCTCGAGGACCTGCCCGCGTTCGCGGGCCCGGACAGGGACTACAATCTCTCCAAGGAGGACCTGGTCACCCTGCCCAGGGCGATGGCCGAGATCCTCGTGAACTCCGAGAAGGCCGCTGCGATCAGGCCTACGCCCTGAGCGTCCTGGAATCGCCGAAGAACTCGAGGCAGTCGATCGTCATCCGCTTTATCCCGGTGATGTCCGCGACCGTCTCGCGGGCGATGTCCGGCTCGTTGTTGGTCCTGCTGAGGTGCGCCAGGAAGATCTGCCTGCGCGCCTCCGTCATGGTCCTGCGGATCGCGTTCGCCGTGTCCACGTTGCACATGTGGCCCTGCTCGCTGCCGATGAGCTTCTTCAGCGCGTACGGGTAGGGGCCGTCCACCAGCATCTTGCTGTCGTAGTTCGCCTCGATGACCGCGATGTCCGCCTCGCGGAGGGCCGCCTCTATGGGGAACGTCAGCTTGCCGGTGTCCGTCGCGAGAAGCACCTTCTTGTCGTCCACCTGCGTGTAGAACGCGTTGGGCTGGACGGCGTTGTGGCTCGTGGGCAGCGGGGTCACGTGGAACTGGCCCACGTCGAAGCTCGAGGAGGGGTCGAACGGGACATAGTCCACGTTCCCCAGGCTGAGCATCGAGAAGGTGGCCTCGTTGCACATCACGGGAACCCCGAGCTTCCTGGCGGTCGCCCCGGCCCCGCACACGTGGTCGGAGTGCTCGTGGGTGATCAGGATGGCCTTGACCATGTCCTTGTCGACGCCCTCCTGCTCCATCTGCTTCAGGATCCGCTTGCAGCTGACCCCGGCGTCGATCATTATGGCCTCGCCGTCGCTCTCTATGACGGTGCAGTTGCCGTCGCTCCCGCTGGCGAGTACGTGGACCTCCAGCATCCGCCTTCAGACCTTCCTCTTGTAGAGGGCGAAGATGATGTCGCCCCTGGTGATGATGCCGACGAGGACGCCCTTCTCCACGACGGGGAGGCGGTTGACCTTCATCTCGATCATCGACCTCAGGACCTCCATGATGGAGGCGTCCGGGGTTGAGGTGAGCACGGTGCGGGTCATGACCTCGGAGACCAGCTTGTTGGAGATCTCCTCGGAGATCCTCCTGAGCTTCTCGTCGGGCTCGCTGGACGAGTCCATGGAGTAGGAGAGCATCTCGGTGTCGGTCTTCTCCCTGTCCAGGCCGGTCTGGTAGTTCATGATGAGGTTCAGGATGTCGTTCTCGCTCAGTATGCCCAGAAGGTGGTTCCTGTTGTCCACGACGGGCGCTCCGGAGATGTTGTCGAGTGCGAACTTGATGACCGCCTTCTTGACGGTCTCGTCGGGCTTCAGCGTGACGACCTGCGTGGTCATCAGATCTCTTACCTTGAGCTTGGACATCGGGAGCGGTATCCCATGGTCGGCATATATTGGTTTGGTGGCCGTTCCTCAGGGGCCCCTGCGGGGCCCCGTCGGGGTCTGGTTTTGGTTGTCTGAAAACATACCTTTATCTACAAGCAGGGTATCAACTGCTTTCGTTGGGGCCTGTAGCTCAGCTAGGTAGAGCGTCCGACTCTTAATCGGACGGCCAAGGGTTCGAATCCCTTCAGGCCCGCCACTTACTCATCCAGACTTCCTCTGAGAATTCTATCA
>JAUNXZ010000170.1 GCA_030539515.1 Thermoplasmata archaeon | reverse complement strand
GACCTGTCCACCCCCGCGGAGGCCAGGGAGTTCCTCAAGCAGCTCATCGAGGACATCCGCCATGTCATCGACCTCCCCGGCGACGGAGAGCGCAGCATCCGCTGCGACTGCAACATATCCGTCGGCAAGGAGAGGTGCGAGGTCAAGAACGTCACCGGCCTGAAGAACGTGGAGAGGGCGCTGACATTCGAGGTCATGCGCCAGACCAAGGTCCTCCGCGCGGGCGGGAAGGTCGAGAGGGAGACCAGGCGCTTCGACGAGGAGCGCGGCGTGACCATCTCGGTCAGGAAGAAGGAGTTCGAGGCCGACTACGGCTACATCGACGAGCCGGACCTCGGGGTGTACCACATCAGGGAGCTGGCCGAGTCCATCAAGATCAAGGAGAGCCCCCAGAAGATGGCCCTGAGGATCGCCACGCAGCACGGCATCGACCAGAAGATGGCGAAGCAGCTGGTGTCCACCTCCGTGGGCCTGGCGGAGACCTTCGAGAAGGTCGCGTCCGAGTTCGGCACGCAGGCGGCCGTCAAGTGGGTCGTCGGGCCGGTGAGCGGGAGCTGGAAGGCCATGGAGGCCGGCGGCAGGACGCCCGAAGGGGCGATAGACGCCATCCGCAGGTTCTCCGCCGGCGAGATCACCGACGCGGAGTGCGCCATGGAGATCAAGTGCTCCATGACGGGCCAGAGCGCCGAGGCCGCCAGAGGCGCGTCCGAGGAGCTGGACGGCATAGTGTCCCGCTACCTCGACGAGAACCCGGGCGTGGTCGACGACTACAGGAAGAACGAGAAGGCCGCCAACCGCGTGATCGGCTTCGTCATGAAGCAGACCGGCGGGTCCCACTCCTCCGCAGAGGTGCTGGAGGCGGTGAAGAGGGTCCTGGAGTCCAGGCTCTGAATGTCCATCCGGCCCCTCCGGGGGCCGGGAACCCTTCCGCATACCATGGACTCGATCGTCATAGCGGCCCACGGGTCGCGCGACCGCACCTGCACCGAGGCCGCCGAGACCCACGCCGCAAGGCTGTCGGAGATCCTCGGGACGAAGGTGCGCCATGCGTACAAGGGCCACGACGAGCCCACCATACCGTCCGTCCTCTCGGAGATAGCGGCCGAGGAGCCGGACAGGATCGTCGTCCTGCCCCTGTTCTTCGCCCCGGGCATGTTCCCGGAGCGCATCATACCCTCGAAGTTCGGGCTCCCCCAGGGGACCCTGTCCGGGACGATCCCGCTCGGCGGGAGGGACGTGCCCATAGTCATCGCGGGCGTGTTCGGCACGCACCCGGGGATGAGGAGGGTCATGGAGAAGGTGCTGGCGGAGTCCGGAGCCGACCCGGCGGACACGTCGGTCCTGCTCATAGGCCACGGGTCCCCCGACGGGTTCAACAGGTCCACCCTGGACCTGAACGCTGGATACGTCGCCGACGCCGGCTACAGGGTGCACAGGTGCTTCAACGAGTTCGAGCGCCCGGACATCGCCGAGGGCCTGGCGGAGGCCGAGGCGGACGGCTGCGGGACCATCCTCGCGATACCCATGTTCGTGTCGTCCAGCCACCACTCGGAGGTGGAGATACCCGAGGGCCTGGGGCTCGCCCCGGGGACCCGCGAGGGCCCGGCGGAGGTGTGCGGCAGGACGGTCCATATCGTCTACCTGAGGGAGATCGGCCTGGACCCCGGGATCGCCGACATCCTGCTGGAAACGTATCGTGAAGCCGCCCGACGGCATCGGACGGATGGCGGACGCTGACGCGTCACCCAGAAACTGCGGACGAGGGCTCCGCCCCGTGCGAAGAACGCCGGAAGGCGCGGGCTCAGTTGCCCTTCTTCTTCTCGGCCTTGGCCTTGACGGCCTTGATTCCCATGATCATGGCATCCCATCCCTCAGGATGCGGGCGGCCGGCTTTCCCCCATGAATGCGACCGGCCGCATTCCGCATGATGGAAGATAAGGCATGCCTATATAATGTTTAGGTAGACCTAAAGAAAGGGGGGAGGGGATTGCCCTCCCTCCGGTTTCAGTTCTCCTCGGCGCCGTCGAGGTCGCCCAGGTCCAGGTCCCCGGCCAGGGAGATGATCTGGAGCTCCTCGAGCTTGTCGTCGGAGACCTTCTCGGGGGACCCGTCCAGCAGGGACACGGCCCTCTTGTTCTTGGGGAAGGCGATGACCTCCCTGATGGTCT
>JAUNXZ010000048.1 GCA_030539515.1 Thermoplasmata archaeon | reverse complement strand
GCTCCTGGCAGTGCGGATGCGGACAGGCTCACAGCCTGCCCTTCGAGGTCGTCGGCACCACCGGGTCCGTCACCGTCACCCTCAAGCCCGCACCCAGGGGTGTCTCGCTGGCCGTCGGAGACGTCGCCAAGAGCCTCCTGACCCTCGCCGGCGTGAACGACGCGTGGGGCTTCGCAAGGGGCAACACCAAGACCAAGGTCAACTACGCCATGGCCACGTTCGACGCCCTCAGGATGACCTCCCGCATGAGGGTCACCGAGGAGCAGGCGAAGACCCTGAACATCATCTCCGGCCCCACCGGCGTCAAGTACGGCGAGGCCGCCGAGCAGCAGGAGGAGTGAGTATGGCATACGCTGTCATCCGCGTCCGCGGTATCCCCGACGTCAACAGGGACATCGAGCACACCATGGGCCTCCTCGGCCTCAACAGGGTCAACCACTGCGTGGTCGTCGCCGAGACCGACTCCATCAAGGGCATGCTCCAGAAGATCAAGGACTACTGCACCTGGGGAGAGGTCGACCAGGAGACCCTCGCCGCCATGATCCGCGCCCGCGGGCGCGTCTCCGGCGACGGGGCCGTCACCGACGACTACCTCAAGGAGAAGTCCGAGTTCGCCACCGTGGACGACATGGCCAAGGCGATCATCGAGAACGACTACAGGATGAAGGACGTCGACGGGGCCAAGCCCGTCTTCCGCCTCCACCCGCCCGTGAAGGGATACGAGGGCAACAAGCGCTCGTACCAGAACGGCGGTGCCCTGGGATACAGGGGAGCGGACATCAACGCCCTCATCAACAGGATGCTGTGAGGTGCGAGGAATGCCTAGCAGAACAAAGAAGTTCAGGGGTTACAGGACCCACGGCCGCGGCAAGAAATCCGGACGCGGCGCCGGTATCATCGGCGGACACGGACAGGCCGGACTGGGCAAGACCGGCAAGATCGGGATGCTCAAGTACGACAGGGACCACTACGGCCGCCACGGCTTCAAGAGGCCCCAGTGCATGGTGCAGGCCAACCGCACCATCAACGTCGGCGAGCTGTCCGAGCAGATCGAGAGGTTCGTCTCGATGGGCTTCGCCACCAAGGAGGGGGACGCGTACACCGTGAACCTCTCCGACGCCGGCATCGACAAGCTGCTCGGCAGCGGGAGCATCGGAATCGCAGTGAACGTCACGGTCGCCGAGGCGTCCGAGAAGGCACGCGAGAAGATCTCCGCCGTCGGCGGCTCCG
The DNA here is from genome assembly GCA_030539515.1 of Thermoplasmata archaeon. Classification (GTDB taxonomy): domain Archaea; phylum Thermoplasmatota; class Thermoplasmata; order Methanomassiliicoccales; family Methanomethylophilaceae; genus Methanoprimaticola. The sequence continues at coordinate 11,530 of JAUNXZ010000048.1, read as the reverse complement.
TCGCGGACGCCGCAGCCGCAGAGTGAGACTACTGTCGGGAGTGTAGATAGGGATGGAAGAGACACCAAGCCTGTTGTACAAGGTTAAGCCCCTGAGCGACAGGCTGCCCTCCGTCAAACGTCCTGAGGGGCACGTGCACTTCAGGACCAAGATGATGTGGGTAATCGTCATATTGGTCCTCTACTTCGTGATGACCAATGTGTACCTGTACGGCTTGGACCAGTCCGAGTCGCTGGACATATTCGCCCAGTATAGGACCATCATGGCAGGAGCTTCCGGTTCCATACTGCAGCTCGGCATAGGTCCGATCGTCACTGCATCCATCATAATGCAGCTGTTCGTCGGTGCGAAGATCATCAAACTGGATCTCACGAGGCGCGAGGACAAGGCCTGCTACCAGTCGGTGCTGAAGCTCCTCGTCATCGTGATGATCCTCTTCGAGGCCGTCCCACAGGTCTTCGGGTACCTTGTGCCCTCCTCCTCCGCCGAGAGCCTTCTCGGCAGCGGAGGCGCCAAGATACTGCTGATAGTCCAGCTGTTCGCGGGCTCGTACATCCTCTTCATGATGGACGAGGTCGTGTCCAAATGGGGTATCGGGAGCGGGATATCGCTGTTCATCGCCGCCGGTGTGGCCCAGGCCATATTCACCGGGGCGCTGAACTGGTATCCGGTGGACATGTCGTCCGCCACCAGCCTGAGCAACCCTCCGGCAGGTACGATCCCGATGGCGCTGTACTACGTGTTCAACGCCACTCCCGGCGAGTGGGCCGACGGATATTACGAACAGGTGTTCCTGAACAACAACAATCCTGTGATTGCGTTGATCGGGACCATCGTGATATTCTTCGTGGTCGCCTACCTGGAATCGTCGCGCATAGAGCTGCCCCTGTCCCACGGCAACGCCAGGGGAGCCAGGGGACGCTACCCGATCAAGCTGATGTACGCGAGCAACATCCCGGTCATCCTGATGTCCTCGCTGCTCGCCATCGTCAGCATGGTGGCCCTGCTGCTCTACAGCAACGACTTCCTCAGCGGCATACCGCTCATCGGCGGGAACTCGAACATAGGATACTTCGAAGACGGGTCCACGACGGCGTCGGGAGGTTTGGCATGGTATGTGTCCGCCCCGCAGGGGGTGAGCTCATGGCTCATGCCGATACTGGATCCGGCGACGTACGGGAACGACCATAGCGCGATTGAGAACCTGGCGCGCGTGGCCATCTACTTCACGGTGATGGTCATGGGATCGATCATGTTCGCGAAGTTCTGGGTCGAGACGACGAATCTCGGCCCGGAGGCGGTCGCGAACCAGATCCAGCGCAGCGGGATGCAGATCCCAGGGTTCAGACGCGACCCGCGTGTGCTCAAGAGGGTGCTCGAGAGGTACATCCCGACGATCACGATACTGTCGGGAGCTTTGGTCGGTGCGTTGGCCGCGGCCGCGGACCTGATCGGAACCACAGGGAATGCAAGCGGAACCGGAGTGCTGCTGTGCGTAGGTATCATCATCCATCTATACGAGGCCATCGGCCGCGAGCAGATGATGGAGATGAACCCGGTCATGCGCGGCTTCTTCGGGAACGGAGAGTGATTGAATGCCCAACCCAGGCAGTCCTGAGAGCATGAGGGATGTCCAGAACCAGGCCCCGCCGATGTCGTCCAAGACGATGATCGGCATGATGCTGGTCCTCGTCGTCATGATGGTAGTCATGATGTTCAGGGCCCAGATCGGCTCGGCCCTCGACGTCGTCCTCAAGTACATCGCGTTCGACGGGCAGTACCCGGTCCTGACGCTGATCATCGCCGGTGTGATCATGATCACCATCAGCACGGTCGTCAGGAGCTTCATGACGGACCCCATCAAGATGGCCCGGAACCAGCAGATCCAGAGCGACTTCAACAAGGAGTTCCGCCAGGCTAGGATCGAGAACAACCTGTTCAAGATGAAGAAGCTCCAGGAGATGCAGCCCCAGATCATGGCGATGTCCATGGAGGCCAGCACCGAGCAGATGAAGGTCATGCCCATAACCATGATCGTCCTGCTGCCCGTGTACGCCTGGGTTTGGTACTTCCTGCTGACCGGTGACACCAACGGTGCCACCGCCCAGTACTTCAGTGCCGACAACATCCCCCTCGTGGACATCCCCTGGGCGTACGGCTTCGACCTGAACACGTCGCTCATAGTCCCCGCGTGGATCATCGTGTACACGCTGGTCTCGATGCCGATCGGACAGATCGAGAACAGGCTCATCCGCTACTTCGCGTTCAAGAAGAAGCTGAAGGAGCTCGATCTCGAGGTCAAGAGGACTGAGATCGAATGAGGATAACCATCAGCGGTCCGCCCGGTTCGGGGAAGACGACCGCTTGCAGCAAGCTCGCGGAGGTGCTCGGCCTGGAGGCCGTGGTCTTCGGCAGGATCTTCCGCGAGCTTGCTGCAGAGAAACACCTTACCCTCGCCGAGCTCGGCGAGATCGCCGAGAAAGACCCGTCCATCGACAACATGATCGACGACAGGATCCTCCAGATGGCCAGGACCCACGAGGACCTGATCCTGGAGTCGCGCCTGTCCGCGTACATGCTCTCGAGGAACGGGATCGACGCGTTCAAGATCCACATGGATGCGAGCCCCGAGGTCCGCATGCAGAGGGTCGGCCTGCGCGAGGGGGAGACCCTGGAGCAGGCCACGGCGAAGACGATCGAGAGGCAGAAGTCCGAGGCGAAGCGCTACCTCCAGTGGTACGGCATCGACATCGGCGACCTCAGCGTCTACGACCTCGTCCTGAACACCGACGACCTGGATCCCGACCAGGTGATCGAGACCATCCTGGAGGCCATCAATGCCCGGGATGGCAGTTAAGGACCCGGACGCGATCCCCGACAAGTGGGGGAAGCGGCCCTCCGACCGCACCCTGGGGGAGCTCCTCCGGGGCGGGGTCATCATTCTCGACAAGCCGTCCGGCCCCACATCCCACCAGGCGTCCGCATGGGTGCGCGACGCATTGGGCATGGAGAAGGCGGGGCACGGCGGGACGCTGGACCCGTACGTGAGCGGGGTGCTCCCGATCACCCTCGGCAAGGCGGTCCGCCTCACCGACGTGGTGCTCTCGTCGGACAAGGAGTACGTCTGCCTCATGAGGCTCCACGCCGACCGTCCGGAGGCGAGGGTCCGCGAGGTGCTGTCGCGCTTCGTCGGGAAGATATACCAGCTTCCTCCCGTCCGCTCGGCGGTGAAGAGGCAGCTGAGGATACGCACAATCCACGAGCTGGAGGTCCTCCAGGTCTCCGGACGCGACGTCCTGTTCAGGATCTGGTGCGATGCCGGGACCTACGTGCGCACGCTGTGCGTCGACGCCGGCGACATGCTCGGATGCGGCGCCAGCATGACGGAGCTCAGGCGCACCCGCTCGGGGAAGATGACCGAGGACAGGGCGCACACGCTCCAGGAGATCCGCGACGCGTACGTGTTCTGGCAGCAGTACGGCCACGGGGAGTACCTGAGGGAGATGATCATCCCGATGGAGGCCCTCGTGGAGCCGCTTCCGAAGGTCGTCGTCAAGGCCACCGCGGTCGACGCGGTCTGCCACGGGGCGAGCCTCTCCGTCAAGGGGGTCCACATGCTCGACGAGGGCATCAGGAAGAACGCCCTGGTGGCGATGATGACCGCCCGCGGGGAGCTCATCGCCCTCGGGAGGATGGCCATGTCCACCGACAAGGTGATGGCCGCCGACTCCGGCGTCGCCGTCGAGACGAAGCGCGTCCTCATGGACCCGGGCCACTATCCCAGGATGTGGAGGTACTCCACGGACCTGGACGACCTGAAGGGCGAGCCCGAGTTCGTCTTCCGATCGCGGTTGCGATGTTTTTATATATCGAGCGATTGATTGCATATTGAGAACATTGACCGGTCGCTGACGCGACCGTAAGGTGTTTCGACCGCTCTCGCGGCCGTAAACTGTTTGTCGGCCGTGATTACACGACCAGGTCTAACAGTTCGAACAAGATCCGGGCTGCCAGGGCCAGGGCGAGCCTGCGAAGCTTAGCGCCCTGGTCCTGTTCTTTTTCATCAGAGGACATCTTTCCTCCTCAGACCAGGGCGGAAGCCCATCGGCACAGGCGAAGCCCATGCGTACGGGCTTCCTCCCTGGCCGAATCCTCCACGAATTGCGAATATATAATTTAGAGCATAATAGGATTATCTGAATTCTTTTGATATGCGACAAGTATTTGTATTAAGCATCATGTTTTAGCAATTGCCCGTATCGATCGGGTGGGAAAGGCGAGCATCGAAGAAACGAGAATCAGTAGAACACGGCGGACAGATGCGGACTGTCTGCCTCGCAGGATGTTCACCGACTGCTCCGGGGCCGCAACGGGTTCGTCGGTCATTTGCGCGATCAGGTCCGGCATGATGAATGCAACCGAGCTGTCAGGGTCGGGGCGAGCGTCCTAAGCTATTCCACTCGGTTCTGGTTTTGTTTTTCAGAGGTCAAACTACTTCCAAAGACCAGGGTGGATGCCCGTGCAGACGGGCTCCCTCCCGCAGGGCCGGGGCGAGCCTGGTAAGCTATTCGCCCCGGTCCTGCACCAGCCTTCGACGGACAGGGTCGTTCTAGCGCCCTATTTATCCCTGTATCGCATACCCAGACGCAAGGTGATGGGATGTCGCTTTTCGAGAAGAGGGAGCAGGTGTACGGTCCGGAGACGCTGTCCGTGGGCGATTTCGACCCCACGGTCGACGGCTGCTACAGGAACGTCGTCACCATCCCGCTGACTGTCAGGCCCCGCAGGGTCCTGAGGGTCAGGGTCTCGTCCGACCATCCCGTCGACGTCGTCGTCGCCAGGGAGGACAGGTCCTCCGCCGGCCACAAGGACGGCGTGATGGAGGCCGAGCTCGGCCCCTTCGACACCGGGAAGTCCCGCAGCATGGGGATACTCCTGGGGGTCTACAAGGGCGACAAGGCCAAGGTGACCGTCGAGGCATGGACCGACAGGGAGTGATCCCGTGGCCGGCCTTCTCCGCGATTCGGACAAGCTGAGGCTGCAGGTGTTCGCGGTCTGCGCCCTCGCCGGCATAGCGCTCGCGATAGCGCTCCCCCTGGTCTTCGACGGCATAGGGTACTCGGAATCCTCGGTGATGCTCGCAGCCCCCATCGTAGCGCTGGGCGTCTGCGAGATGGTCCTGGGGAGGTCCTGGGTCCGCCTCGCCGTCTCCGCCGCGGTCTGCGTCGTCCTCCTCGTGCCGGGGTGGATGTACGGGGCTGCCGCGGCGATGCTCCTGTTCGGGGCCCAGGGATGCGCCGTCGTATCGGATCTCATGCAGAGGCGGTGGGCCTTGTCCGTGCTCGACTCCGCGGAGAGCCAGTGCGTCAGGCCGGAGCCCACGCGCACGGACAGGGTCGTCTCCTTCGTGTTCGACCTGCCCCGCGACCTGGACACCAGGAACATGAAGATACGCGGCTCCATCCGCAGGGAGTCCATCCCATGGAGGCAGATCGCCGAGTCCATGCTCCCGATGCTGGTGCTGATGCTGCTCGTGTGGGTGGTCATCGCGTCCATCATGGGCTCCAGGCACACGCTCCCGCAGGTCATGGTCCCCGTGCTGGTGATCTCGCTGTACGCGGCGGCCGTCACCATGCCGCTTGGCGTGTTCGCGTCCATGGACGCCCGCGCGGAGACGGCCGGGCGCACCCTGCGCCTGTCCGAGGGCATGGCGAGAACGACGCTGCGCATGGCGGTGCCCGCGGCGGTCGCCGTCGTGATAGTCATCCTTGTGGCGCAGACCGGGACGGCGGAGATACTCGCGATCGCCGCCAGCGCCGTGTTCTGCGTGCTGCTCCGCACAGGTGCGGCGCTGCTCTACGGGACGGCCGGCGAGCCGGAGTTCGTCTCCGACGCGTACGCGGAATGGAGCCGGACCCACCCGGCGGACCTGTACTCGGGCCTCGACGGCAGGGGTTCGGAGAAGGGCATGGGCGACGGGGTCCCCGGCACGCCGAGGCGCCCCGCCGACTTCTGCTACGGGTTTCAGAAGTAACGGTCCTGGAACGAGGAGTTGGCCCTGCCGGGTTCGTCCAGGGCCTGGATGATCGGCTTGAACACAGCCTCGGACGACATGCCGGGGGTCTTGCGGAGCCCGATGATCTCCGGCTCCTCCCAGTTGGTGATGACCACCTGGTACTTCTGGCGGACCTCGTTGACCTCGATGCAGGGGGTCTCCTCGACGGTCCTCTTGAGGATGGCGAGCGAGGCGTCAGCCATGGTCTGGATCTGCTCGGGGGTGAGCTCCTTGGGCACGTGGATGAAGAATGTGTGCTCCTCGGTGGTGCCGTTCATGATGTAGGACGTCTCCGAGCCCTCCAGCAGGTCGCGGAACTCCTTCTCCGCGCCGTCGTCGCCGGCGAGCTCCATCATCCGCTTCTTGAAGACCTGAGCGATCTCCACGTAGAGGGCGTCCTGCCCAAGTATCCTGAACATGCCCACCCCATCCCCGCCGCTCTAATAATACCCTCGCACGCGCGCGACCGGGAAGGCTTTAAGACGCATGCGCGCATCAAGCGCGGGAAGGTAATCGAGATGCCGGAGGACTTCAAGGTCACGCCGTGGGAGGTAACGGGGGACATAGACTACGACCAGCTGATGAAGCAGTTCGGGACGACCCCCATAGACGACACGCTGATGGAGAGGCTCTCGCGCTACGCGGAGCCCCACCCCATGCTCAGGCGCGGCATATTCTACACCCACAGGGACATGGTCTGGCTGCTCGACCAGTACGACAAGGGCAACAGGTTCACGATCTACACGGGCAGGGGACCCTCCGGCAACACCCACCTGGGGCACCTGATGCCGTGGATCTTCAACAAGTGGATGCAGGACACCTTCGGCTGCGACATGCTCTTCCAGATGACCGACGACGAGAAGTTCCTGTTCAAGGACCTCTCCCTGGAGGAGACCGGGAGGATGGCGTACGAGAACGCCCTGGACTTCGTGGCGCTGGGATTCGACCCGAAGAGGACCAAGATCATCGTCAACACGAAGAACGTCGGCAAGATGTACCCCATTGCCCTGGAGGTCGCGAAGAGGACCACCTTCTCCACCGCCAAGGCCGTGTTCGGCTTCGACAACTCCACCAACATCGGCTCGATCTTCTACACGACCATGCAGTCCGTGCCCGCCTTCCTTCCCACCGCGGACGCCGGGCACGAGGTCCCCGTGGTCATCCCGTGCGGCATCGACCAGGACCCCCACTTCAGGGTCACCAGGGACGCGGCGCCCCACCTCGGGTATCCCAAGCCGGCGCTCATCTTCTGCAAGATGTTCCCCGCGCTGAACGGAGGGGACAAGATGTCCTCGTCCGACGAGACCGCCACGATCTACACAACCGACGGCCCCAAGGCGGTCAAGAAGAAGGTCGGCAGGGCCTTCACCGGCGGCAGGGTCTCCGTGGAGGAGCAGCGCCTGCTCGGCGGCAACCCGGAGGTCTGCGCGGTTTTCAAGTACAACTTCTACCTCTTCGAACCAGACGACGCGAAGCTCAACGAGATCGCGGACAGGTGCAGGAAGGGGGAGATCCTCTGCGGCGAGTGCAAGATGTGCCTCACCGAGAGGATAAACGTGTTCCTCGAGGCGCATCAGGAGCGCCGCGAGAAGGCAAAGGACATCGTGGGCGACATGACCTACGACGGCTTCGAATGGTGATTCAGATGGACAAGGCATTGCTTGACGGACTCAGCCACAACGAGAAGAGGCTCCTGCTGGCCCTGGACGAGAGGGGAGGCTCCGCCTCGCCCGCGGACCTGGTCGCGGAGGGTGCGTTCTCCGTGGAGGTGGAGGCCATGAGTGCGGCGTCCTGGCTCGAGTCGAAGGGGCTCGCCACGATCACCGAGAGGTCGGAGAAGTTCTACGTGCTCGCGGATCCGAAGGCGGTGCTCGAGGGGCTCCCCGAGAGGATCGCCATCACGCTCATCGGCAAGAAGGGCGGCCAGATGCCCATGCAGGACATGGAGGCCGAGATGCCCCAGGGCATGGGGAAGGTCGCCGTCGGATGGCTGAAGAGGAAGGGCCTGGCCGACATCGTGGCGGACGGCAAGGACAAGCTCATGGTCCTCACCCAGAAGGGGAGGGACGCTCTGGAGTCCAGGATGGAGGACGAGGGCCTCCTGTCCAGGATGGCCGAGGAGCCGGTCCACGAGAAGGACGCGGACCCCAAGGTCGTCAAGGACCTCAAGGGCCGCCAGGGCATGATCTCCGAGAAGGTCGTCACCGAGAGGACCGTGGCGCTCACGCCCGAGGGCGTCGAGGCCGCCAGGTCCGGCATCGAGCTCAGGCCGCAGATCACCGACATCACCGACCGCATGATCCAGAGCGGCGAGTGGAAGGGCGCCGAGTTCAGGATGTACGACATCCAGACATTCGCGCCGACCGCGTACCCCGCGAAGAAGCACATGCTCTCCAGGCTCGGGGCCCAGGTCCGCAGGCTGTTCACCGACATGGGCTTCACCGAGATGAAGTCCGAGTACGTCCAGCCCGCCTTCTGGAACCTCGACGTGCTGTACACTCCGCAGGACCACCCCGCCAGGGACCTCCAGGACACCTTCTACCTGGAGCACCCCGCCTCGATACACATCGACGACGAGGACCTCGTCGCGAAGGTCCGGGCGATCCACGAGGACGGCGGCGACACCGGGTCCACCGGCTGGGGAGGCGAGTGGTCCAGGGAGAAGGCCGAGATGGCCCTCCTCAGGACGCACAGCACCGTCAGCAGCATCAAGTACATCGCGGAGCACCCGGACGCGCCCAGGAAGGCGTTCTCCATCTCCCGCATCTTCAGGAACGAGTCCATCGACGCCACGCACCTCCCGGAGTTCACCCAGATCGAGGGCATCGTCATCGACGAGAACGGCGACTTCGACATGCTGATCTCCATGATCCGCGAATTCTACGCCAGGATGGGGTTCGACCAGATCCGCATCAGGCCGGCGTACTTCCCGTACACCGAGCCCTCGCTGGAGCTGGAGGTCTTCTTCAACGGCAAGTGGATGGAGCTCGGAGGGGCCGGCATCTTCAGGCCCGAGGTCGTGGCCCCGTTCGGAGTGGACGTGCCCGTCCTCGCATGGGGATTCGGGTTCGAGAGGCTGGCCATGCTGAAGTGGGACATCCGCGACATCAGGGACCTGTACATCTCGGACATCGACCACCTCAGGGCCAACCCCACGGTCTGATCGCGCCCTGGAAGGGGGCTCCCGCCTCCACCACATGGCGGTCTCCTCCGCCTCTTCCGCGGCCTCCGCGAGACCTGCCCCGCGCAGCGCGGCCGCGCGTGACATCAGCACCTCGTCCATACGGAAGACGCAGCCGGTCCTGCGCATCTCGCTCCTGCACCTGTCGAGGTAGGTTATCGCCTCGCAGTAGCGCCCGTTGGCCACCATGCACTTCCCGAGCGCGGCGGCGGTGTCCACGTCGCCGACGTAGGTGTCCAGCGCCGTGTCGAGGGCGACGGAGTTCTGGCCCTCCGCGAGCAGTATCTCGGACATCAGGGCGCCCACGGACGTCTCCAGCCCGGGGCCGATGTTCTCGAGCGCGCTCCTGGCGTGGGCGGTGTCGCCCAGCCTGAGGCTCATCCTGGCGGAGACCATGCGGAGGGTGTCGTCGTCGGCGGCCTCCGCGAGCATCCCCACGATGTCGCGGCTCTCGCCGTCCGGGAAGTCCATCAGCGTGTACATCTGTGATTGGACGAGCCTCGCCGCCTCCCTGCGCCGGTTGGACCGGAACAGGTGGTAGAGCCTCTCCCTCGGGTCGGCGCAGTGGTCGGAGCACCAGTCCGCCGCGGCGCTGTGCCAGCCCCTGAGTGTCTCTGTGTCCGCCCTCTGGATGTACCACCTGCGGGTCTCCGGCTTCAGGGACATGCAGCCCTTGAAGTCGAAAGGCACCATGGACGGCGGCTCCCTGTCGAAGTCGCCCTTGGTCACCGGCGTTCTGAGAACGAGCAGGCAACCGATGAGCGTGCGCATCTCGTCCGGGAGGGCCCAGAAGGACGCGGAGCTGCAGTAGTTGATGTTGTTGGGCAGGCTGCTCTCCCCCAGCTCGTCGGCCCCGAGGCGGCCGAGCAGGTCCTCGCAGAAGGCGATGCCGGCCCGGGTGATCAGGTAGATCTTCCGCGGGTTCCTCTGGCACTGGCCGTTGACCCGGGCCTTCCTGGAGCACAGCTTCCCGGACTCCTCCAGGCGGTTGGCGAGTATCGCCGCATGGGACCTTGAGACGCCGAGAACCTCGGCGATCCCGTCCTGGGTGATCTCCTTCGGGGCGCCGAACTCGATGGTGGGCGGTATGTGGCGGTAGCGGTACATGTGCAGCAGCGTGCGTTCCGATAGCGTGAGATTCGTCATGAGGGGGCTCTCCCCTTCCGGGGATATAACCGGGCAGGGCGCGAACGACGCTTTGTAGAGCTTAGTGCACAAACGGGACGACCGCCGTTTCCGATGGAACCCGCCAAATACGGGCTCGGCGTTGCACGGGGCGATGTCCAGGCTCATCGTGTGCAGCGAGGCGGACCTCCCGTCAATCAACATGAGGGAGGCGCTCAGGGGTATGTTCGGCTGGGAGGGGATGGGCTCCTCCGGCGGCGCGTCCTTCGAGAGGTTCGGGGACGACGTGATGATGAGCATCCCGGACATGCACATCCGGCACGACCACCTGGACCGCGAGGCGGAGGCCTTCGGAGTGAAGGTGGACTCCGTCGTGGTGATGTCCAAGCACTCCGCTAAGAGCGGGAAGCCGGCGCTCACCGCCCACCCGATAGGGAACTACCACGAGGCGGACTTCGGCGGGAGGCCGGAGACCCTGGTGCCCGCGTCGCCGGCGGAGATGACCGCCGCCGTGAGGATGATACACGAGCTCAACTCCGATCCCGGGGTGCAGACCTGCTTCGAGGTCACCCACCACGGCCCTTACCTTGAGAAGCCGACGTTCTACATCGAGATCGGCAGCGACGAGACAAACTGGGGGAACAGGGAGGCCGCGGCGCTCCTCGCGAAGGTCATCGCGGGCTCGGAGCCCCGCCCGGAGTACCGCACGCTCGTCGGCGTGGGCGGAGGCCACTACGCGCCGAGGTTCACCGAGGCGATCCTCGGATACAGGGTCAACTTCGGCCACATGCTCCCCGTCTACCAGATGGAGAACCGTGACGACGAGGACATCGCCCGCATGGTGACCGACGCGTGCAGGGCGACGGGCACGGACTCCGTCTACGTTCACAGGAAGTCGATGAAGGGCCCGGAGGAGCACAGGATCTCCGCGATAGTGCGCTCCGCGGGATTCGAGACCGTGTCGTCGAAGGACTTCGAGCCGATTCAGTGAGAGTCCACGAAGGTGCCCTCGAAGGGCTCCCCGAGGATGGCCCTCCGGAGCTGCTCCAGGTTCCTGCCGTCCACCATGGAGATGTCGATGCGGCACTCCCTGGCTATCTCCACCCCGAGGGGGTCGAAGACGCTGGATTTGGATGCGTCGTGCTCCTTGTAGACGATCTCCCCGAGCC
>JAUNXZ010000047.1 GCA_030539515.1 Thermoplasmata archaeon | reverse complement strand
TGGAGGCACATCATCATCGCTATAGCCTTCGGACATTGTACACCTCGTTTTTTGCTTAGATATACTGTTTCAGGTATGATTTCAGACAATCGTTGCACGCATATACGTAGCAGCCCTTGATCCCCCTGGTCATCAGCACCCTGTAGGCATTGATGACGTACCTCCGGACGGTCTCAGGGTCCGTGCCCTTCTTCGCGTTGATATCGTAGTACTTCGACGGGTCCACAGTAATCCTGTTCGTCTCCTCGTCGTAGTCGATCTCCGGGCCGAAGATCACGCCGACGTAGTTCAGGTCGTAGCCCTGCGTGGTGTGGATGCATCCGATCTCGTCGGCCGATTCCGGGCGTAGGATCCATTCGACGTTGCTCATATTCCAAACGTAGCGATAGGGGCCGATCTCGATGTCGTACAGACCGCTTTCCTTCACCGCCTCGGATGTCATGCCCTTGGTCCTCCATTTCCAGGAGTATCCCGCCACGTTCCTGCTCAGCCCGATTTCTGAATCGAGTCTGCGGATGGCCTGTACCATCTCGTCCGCGTCGTCGAAAATCCTGAGGTCGTAGTCCAAGACCTCCTGGTGGCGGGCCTGTCTGCACTCGAAGATCCTCTCCAGGTAGTGGATGTAGTCGTCCCCTCCCCTGCAGCGGAGCTGTGTGACAAGATCGTACCTGTCATATTCCGGCAGTGTCGAGGCCAGCTGTTCCGGGGTTATGTCCGAGCCCCTGACGGTCTGCTCCTGGTCGTAGAAGAGCACCTGGTAGTCGCTGGAGCGGACGATCCAGTCCAGTTGCGTAGATGTCTCGGGATCCATCCCAAGCTTTCTGCATGTGTCGTCGAAGTCGCCCATGTTGCTGATATTGGCGCGCCTGGCCAGGCGGTGGCTCTCGTCGACGAAGAGCACGTCATAGTGCTTTTTGGCGGCATCGAAGGGACCGATAACCATGCTGCTCTTCAGGCCGTTGCCAGTCGCTTTGAATACCTTCTGCAGTGTCTTTCTGATGGAGGTCATTGGGACGACGAGGGCCACATCCAGAGGTCCTCTCTCCTTCACGATCCTCCTGAGCTCGTGTATGGCCAGCTGCTCGTCCGTGAACCCTTCAATTATCTCGGAGGGGTCAGTGGCACCGCGCGACGCGCTGACCAGGGAAAACATCATGTTGATTGCCAGGACGGTCTTGCCGGTGCCAGCGGAGCCGTTAATGATGGCTGCGCCGTGGTTCCCCGACTCAATCGATTCCACGATGCCCATGACCACCTCGTTGGAGACCTCTGTCTGCTCCGGAGTCAGGGCGGTGTAGGGCGAGTACTTGAAGAGGTTGGAGTTGCGGATAAAGTCCAGATCATGTTTCGCGAGACCGAGGCGTATGAGCTCGCTCCAGATGTCCGGCAACTTGTTGGCGTAGATCTCGCGCTGGTAGTAGTTGTGCTTGGACGACTGGCCGGAGTTCTGGTTCTGTAGCTTGAACTTTCCGTCGGCCCCGCAGAGCTGGATCAAGGACTGCTCTATGTCGAGCACGGCGGACTTGTTGAACTGGTCGTCCAGGATGATGCAGATCCTCTTCAGCTTCCTGCGCTCCTCGTTGGCCAGGTGCTGGGAGAAGCGGTTGCCTATGCTGCACGTCTCCCCGATGTAGGCCTCGGAATCCCCGGCGATCATGTAGACTACCGGCCAGTCGGCACCCTTGTCGCTCCCCTTGACCAGGGATCTCCCGGTCTCGGAGAAGTCGTAGGTCTCGATCCGCATCGGTACGCGGTATGGCCCCGCACAATAAGATCGTTAGGATGGAATGTATCTATACGCGTTTCCGCATCCGACATCCATGGCAATGTCCGACGGGGAGACCACGGTCTCGGAGCTCAAGGTGATCATCAAGGAGTTCTGCGACGAGCGCGACTGGGAGCAGTTCCACAATAGCAAGGACCTCGCCATCGGCATCGTCACCGAGGGATCGGAGCTGCTGGAGCTCTTCCGCTTCAAGGACGAGGCGCAGGTCAGGGAGATGATGTCCGGGGACAAGCGCTCCGAGGTCGAGGACGAGCTCAGCGACGCGTTCTACTTCATCCTGAGGTTCGCGCAGATGAACGGGATCGACCTGAGCTCGGCGCTCGAGAGGAAGATCCGGAAGAACTCCGAGAAGTATCCTGTCGAGAAGGCGAGAGGGGACAACCGGAAGTACGACGAGTATTGAACAGGGGCGGCGGGGATCGACGCCCCGCCACTGTCGGAATCAGACCGTTCCGCCGTTCTCAACAAAGATGCGGTTGTGGCCTTCCAGATATTTCCTCATCTTCGTGTTGCCTTTGACGCAGGGAACCTCCCTGAACGCATCCAGCATCGTCACGCGCACCGATTCCGGAACGGAGTTGTACACGCTGCTGTTGTAGTGAATGACACCGTCATCGGGAGTGATGGTCATCAGGTGCTTGTCGAAGAGGCCGTCGTGGAATCTGTTCAGGCAGAGGGTGTTGTTGATGTCGGTCTTTTCTTCCTTGGAGGATTTGCTCCACGGCTTTATGTGACTGGCGATAAGCATGCTTTCCAGCTCTATCCCGGTGATGCAGCACCTGCCGCCGTAGGCTTTCAGAACCAATTTGCGGAGCTTGTTCTGGTTCATGCGCTCCTTGATCAGCCTCGTCCTTTCCCTTCCGGGCTCCATGTCCGTGACGAGCCCATAGATGATCTCCACCTCGGAGTCCGAACCCTCGAAGACGTGCTCGAATTCCACTCCCCTCTCCTGGAATAGCCTTTCCGCCCTGTCGAACGTTTCAAGAGGGTCCGATTTGAATTCCGCCAATACCTCGGAAGCCAGCATGGCTGCACTTCCTAAGCGGCTGCGATCGGCGTTGCCGTCATGGAGCAGCCTGATGATGTCCAGCTCCCTGGAAACGGATTCCGGCGATCTTCTCGCCCCATCGTTTCCGCTCTTCGCCATAATATCTAGGATCTCCTCTTCGGAGTCCGTGTTCATGAGGAATGCGGCACACATCATGGTGACCTCCTCCTCAGTCCACTCATCGCTGTCGTCCCGGGGGATTCCGATCATCTGGTGGAATCCATCGTAGGCATCGGTCAGAGGACTGATGATGCGGGTGCCCTGGCCGCGGTCGGCCGGGTTGTTGCCCAGAAGCACGGGGTCGAAGACCCTGTCGATCACATTCAGATCGGTGATGACCAGCATCAGATCCCAGTGCCTGCCCTCCTTGTCCGTTCCCCATAGGCTGTCGGAGATCCTGCGGTTGATGCCCTTGCCCGCGATTATTCCGTGATGGGTCACCTTCCTGTTTCCGAAAAAAGCGATCTCGTCGCCGATGTTTATCCGGTCCCAGGTCTTGTTGTTGCTTTTCCCGGTGTTCAGGAGGGCCCACAGCATGGATTCTCCCGACAGGGCAATGCCATCGGGGCATATCTCGTCGAATTCGGCTTGAGAAACGCCGTGTTTCAGCGCATTTTCGAAATGACTATTGGTACGGGATGCGGTGGATGTGAGGATACAGTTGGTCATGGAGTTTTGATGCGTCCTCAGTTCTAATGACGATTTTCTGGCGAAAAGGTGTTGTTTCCAGACAAAGCGTGTACCGTTTCGAGAACAACTGCTTGTCTGAGGCCCCATAGTTGTTTAGGATGGGCCGGAGGCGATACGTTGGCAAACCAGGCATCGAACCCAACGTGATTTGACATAGGACGTCTATCCCGGCAGCATATGCCCGCCCTCAAGCTCCGCGTGACCCTCGAAGGCTTCAAGCCCCCGATAACCCGCACCCTCCTCGTCCCGGAGGGCTTCACGTTCCGCGAGCTGGAGCAGGCCATCGACATCTCCTTCGGCCGCACCGTCTGCCCCGTCCGCGTGTTCACCATACCGTCCACCGAGGTCGTCATATCCGACCGCAGGCTCAAGCCGAAGGGCGACGGCGTCGACCCCGACTTCCGCCCCTCCACCGAGCCACTCGCGGAACACCGCGGGGAGTCCATCCTCTACACCTGCGACTTCAACGCCGAGTGGGTCCACCGCATCGCCTTCGCCGGCTCCGATACCAACTACGACAGGCCCTATCCGACCCTCATCGACGCCTCCGGCCCCTCGCCCGGCGACGACTTCGAGCACCCCGGCGAGCTGAACTACCTCCTGCGCACGATGGACGACCCCGATCCCGAGACCCGCGCCGAATCCCTGAAGGCGGCGGAGCGCCTGGGAATCGAGGAGCCGGACATCGACATCACGAACATGTTCCTGGAGGACGTGACCGCAGGCGTGGACAACTCCTACTACCGGAGGAGCACCACCGAGACCTCCGTCCCGGGCCGCATGTGGGAGCAGGGGCCCCCGGAGCCTCCCGGACCCTCGTTCTTCGGGGACATGGACAGGCTCCGTGGCGAGGATCCGGGTGACGCTCCACGCGTGCCGTGCGACAGGGACTGGCCGGCGTACTCGGACCTGTCCGATGCGCAGCTCAAATGGTACCTCCATTGGCGCGCCGGGTGCCTGGAGGGCCGCCCGAGGGCCGAGGACCTCGGCTACGTGTGGCTGTACTGCTGCGAGTGCGCCGACATGGACGATTACGTCAGAGCGGAGACGCTGATGTCCGAGCTGGCGTCCTGCTTCCCCTCGGAAGGCGCCACGTCCGCCGTGCGCGCCGTCCTGCTCTACCTGGCGTGCGCCATCCCGATCTCCCGCGGAGCGTTCCCCCGGATCTCGGGATACGATCGCGCCTGCGCCGTGGACGGCGCCGCGACGGCCTTCTTCTCGTCGCGCCCCCGCATCTCCGAAGGGGATGCGGAGCACCTCCTGGACGACTGCATGCTCGACGAGCACATCATCTCAGCGGAGGACTTCCTGGACCTGGCGAACCATGTCCTCGCCGACGTCTCTGGTCACTGCCGCAACATGTACGGGACGGACATCCCCGGCATGCTTCTTCCGGACGCCCCGCGCACGGAGGCGGACATCCTAGACCCGATACCCACCAGGGTGCCCCGCAGGGTCACCGTCATCGACACCGGCGACAGGGAGTCCCTGAACCGCGGGCTGATCCTCGCAGTTCCCATGGCCGCCGCATCCGCCCTCATGGGCGCGGAACCCTCTAGGCCTCTGGAGAGGGCCGGGCTGACGGACATAGTCCGGGAGTCCGTCCATGAATGGATGGGAGGGCATCCCGAGGTGAAGACAAAGGCATCAGAGAGGATGTGATCGCAGCATCCCCGCCAGGTACAGCGGGAGGAACGCGAAGCCGTCCATCTCCCGCATGTCTCCGGAATAGAGGATGCGCGGAGGACCGATCCTCCTCCCGAACCTGGTCACGAACCTTCCAAGGCACTTATGCGAGACGCTCCCCGTGGACCTCACCGCAACCGGGCTCAGCTTCAGGTTCTCCCACAGGAGCAGGTCCACGTCCATGCCCGTCCTCCGCCTCCTCCTGGGGCGCGAGTAGTACATCAGGTCGCGTCCCGCGGAGACGAGCTCCTGGACGGCGGCGTTCTCCGCCATGGTGCGATCAGGTATGCTGCCGGCGGCCATGGTGTGCAGCAGGCCGGTGTCGAACATGTACAGCCTGAACGAGCCGTCGTGGAAGAGGCTCCGGCCCGGATCGCCGGAGTTCAGGACCATGTTGACAAGGGACTCGCGGTCCACCCTCAGCAGGGCCTCGTCCGGATCACCGAAATCGTCGGCGGCTCCCAGGCAGGATATCATGAACGTCCTTGACCGGGTTCTCAGCTGGGAAGGGACGGAGTCGAACGCCAGGAGGGCCTTGGGCTCGTCGGACAGCACCTCCCGTATCCTTCCGATTATGCCGCGCTTGACCTTCTCGACCTCCGCCATGTCCCCGCTCTGGATGTACTCGGAGACGGCCTCGGGCATCCCTCCGACCTGCATGTACAAGCGGAACAGCTCCGACAGCCTCGGATGGGCGTCGCCCATGGGCTCCATCCTCCTCACGCGCTCCCTTGCGCCGTCGAGGAGACCCTCCTCGCCGACGGCCCGCAGGAACTCCCGGAAGTCCAGGGGGCGCACCTCGATGTGGTCCACCTCCGACGGTATCAGCAGGTTCCTCCTCCTGGCCTCGACGACCAGCCTCCTCCCGGTGGCGATGATGTCGTAGCGCCCGTACTCGACCATGTGCTTGGTCAGGGACCACGCGCGCGGGTAGTTCTCCACGCCGTCGAGGACAATGGCGGACCCGCGCTCACGTAGCTCGATGCCGTATATCCCCTCGAGGAGGCCGAAGAGCTCCCCGATATCGTGGCCGTGATGCTCGAAGGCGTCGATCACGCCCTCCGGCGGGTCCGCGAAGTCGATGAAGATGTGGGTGCGGTACTCCGCCTCGGCGAACTTCCTGGCGAGGTGCGTCTTCCCAGTGCAGGGGGCGCCGTTCAGCAGCGCCGAGGACGCGCCGTCCTGCTCCTTCCAGCGCAGAAGATCGTCATATGCACTCCGTTCCAGTTCCAAAACGCGCATCCCCTAGGCTCACGCCTGCAGTGCATAGGATGTCGGAGCATATAATAATGGCGCTATGCCAATCGAAGGCGGTTCAATCCGCCTGTCCCCATCTCCTGTACGACCCGGAGTCCACGCCGGCCTGGTCCAGGCACCTGCCCACCACGATGTCGACGATGTCCTCCACGGTCTGCGGCCTGGGGTAGAACCCGGGGTTGGCATCCACGATGGAAACCCCAAGCCTGGCGAGCTTCAGCTCGTTCTCCAGCATGATGGCGCTCTTCGGCGTCTCCCGCACGAGGAGGATCAGCTTCCTGCCCTCCTTCAGGCACACCGCCGCGGCCCTGGTGATCAGCGTGTCGGCTATACCGCAGGCTATCTTCGCCACGGTGGATTCGGTGCACGGGGCGACGATCATAACATCGAACTTATGGCTCCCGGATGCGACGGGGGAGAACATGTCCCCGTCGTTGTAGCACTCGTCGGCGAGCCCGGCGACCCTCTCGGGCGTCCAGTCGGTCTCCGCCGGGATGACGAGCTTCGCGGTGTCCGACATCACCAGGGCCTTCTCCCCCTCCAGGAGCTGGAGCAGGCGGATGCCGTAGATCGAGCCGGAGGCTCCCGTTATGGCGACGACCGAGCGCATGCCACGTGGATGGGCGTCGGCCACTTAATCATGACGCAGGCCCGGGGGACCAAGGGTTAAGTTGCATTACAGCAATATTCTCCGCATGCCGGGGGAAGTGCGTATTGAGCCGGAGCTGATGGAACGGTTGTCCGAGATGGCGGAATCCAGCGGGAAATCCGTCTCGGAAGTGGCCAACGGCCTCCTGGCCGAGGCGCTGAGGACTACCGGCTCTGCGAGGCCGCCTATGCGGAGTACCTCCGCAACCCGGTATCCTACACCCTGGAGGAGTCCCGCCGGAGGCTGGGGCTCGACCGAGGTCTCAGTCCATCGCCGAGTTGATCGCAATCTCCGCGATGTCCATGGAGTACTCGGCGACCCTCTTGACGGACCCGGCGATGAGCTCCGCGGCCATCGCGGGCTTCCCCGAGAGTTCATCGGCCATCTCGCTGATCTCCTTCGAGCGCGCAACGAGCTTCTCGCCGGACTCGATGCACCTGTTGGCCCTGTTCATGTCCCTGTCCGTCCAGGTTCCCACAGACTCCACCATGAGGGTCACCACATCCCTGCCGGTGGCGAGGATCTCGTCGTCCAGGCTCGTCGGGTCGTCGATGAGCGGGCGGAGGTTCGTCGCAAGGAGAACGGCGTGGTCCCCGATCCTCTCGAGGGAGCGGCTGATGCTGCTGCACCTGGCGATCTCGCACAGGTCCATGCCCATGCGGCGCGAGATGGTGATGTCCTTCTGGTGGATGTTGACCTGGCGGGAGATCAGCCAGTCGATGCGGTCCACCTCGCGGTCCCTGTCGGACATCCCCGAGAGGAGGGACACGTCCTTCCTCTCCAGCCCGTCCATGGTGTCGTTGAGCATGTTGCGCACCAGCACCTTCATCCTCTCCACGGACTTGGCGGGCTTCATCTCGCCCTGGTCCATCAGATCCTTGATGACGATGCTGTCGTCGTTCTCCTCCATTATCTCCAGGCCGATGGCGGTCTGCGCGAAGGAGGATGCGGTGGAGGCGGCCATGCTGGACAGCCCGGACTCCGATTTGAGGACTATCGAGTCGTGCCCCGCTATGTACGCTCCGACGAGCATCCTGTAGAGGAAGTCCCTGTCGTTGATGCCCATGGCGTCTATGGTCTTGACGGACCCGACCCCGGCGGACTGCTCGCCCCCGGGATAGATGACCATGCTGCCGTCCGGCTGGGGCTGCAGCCCGACGGTGTCGTTCTTCCTGAGCCCCACGGAGTCCGCCCAGTCCTTGGGAAGGGTGATCATGAAGGATGATCCGCCGGTGATCTGGATTTTTCTTAGGTCCATCTTACTCGATTTCGGGGATTCCATATTAATGATATAAAGACGATTGATAGATTATATATTATTCTATATTGAATATATAGCAAAAGTACCGTTATGAGCGCGTTTCACGTCTCATTTCGCCTTATGTATCATAATATAGGCTCTCTAAGGGACGGGCGGATACCTATCCGGCGCCGCCGTCTACGTCGGCCGGAGCGGCGGATACATAGGATTATCCCTGACGGGTGCGTGATCGCCCGGGAAGACGTGTCCATTCGGAGGATAGTTCCAACTCTACGCCAACATCAGGGATATTACTTTGGTTTATAAACAGGCTCGTTTTCTTTATAAACTCCCATCCGTAGATACCATAATCTCCATAGAACATGGTATGATATATATCGATACAGACGAATCACTATAATCAATCGGCTAACTATATACACGGAGCTCAACTAGGCTGTCTCCGAGGTGTCACAGACCTTGGACAACAAGATTTACGCCATTGCTGCCGTGGTCATCATCCTCGTGGCCGGAGTGGGAGCCTACTTCGTCCTCGGAGGAGGGAACAACAGCAGCAGTTCGAGCGATCCCCATGCTGTCACCCTCGACGGCGTCACCGCCAGCGAGGAGAACGTCAGCAACGGGACGTATGAGATTTCCAGAAACCTCGTTCTCGTAACGCTCGGCGAGCCCACCGGCAACGTCGCAGCATTCCTCAGCTGGATCACCAGCGCCGAGGGACAGGCCATCCTCGCGGAGGAGTTCGTGCCCCTCGATTCCGAAGACATGACGACAGAGGTCGCCCCCTCTTCCAGCGGACAGACCTCCCTCGTCGTCGGCGGCTCCACCTCCCTGACCGAGACCATGACGAAACTGGTCGAGGCCTACACCGCCAAGTACTCCTTCATGAGCATCTCCGTCCAGACCGGGGGATCCGGCGTCGGAGAGAGCAGCGCAGCCTCGGGAACGTTCGACATCGGAATGCTCTCCAGGGACATGAGCAGCAAGTACGAGGGAACCCTCGTCGACCACACCATCGGACACGACGGAGTCGCCGTCGTGTGCAACATCGAAGGCGTCTCCAACCTCACCCTCGAGCAGGTCGCCAAGATCTTCAGCGGCGAGTACACCAACTGGAGCCAGGTCGGAGGACCCGACGAGACCATCCGCGTGATCATCCGCGAGGACGGATCGGGAACCCGCGAGTGCTTCGAGAACGCCATGAAGACCACCGACTCCAGCTGGACCGTCACCACGAACTCCCAGTCCTGCAACTCGACCGGGACCGTCATCTCCAACATCAAGTCCACCTACGGATCCATCGGCTACATCAGCATCGGGAAGCTGAGCGACCTGACCGGCGAGGACTCCACAACCGGGGCCCACGCGGTCACCCTCGACGGCGTCATCGCCAGCGAGGCCAGCGTCAGCAACGGCACCTACGAGATCTCCAGGAACCTTGTGCTCGTCACACTCGGCGAGCCCACCGGGAACACCGCCGCCTTCCTCAGCTGGATCACCAGCGCCGAGGGTCAGGCCATCCTCGCAGAGGAGTTCGTCCCCCTCGATTCCGACGAGATGACCACCGAGATCGCTCCCAGCAGCTCCGGGGACACGTCCCTGGTCGTCGGAGGATCCACGTCGCTCACCGAGACCATGACCAAGCTGGTCGAGGCCTACACCGCCAAGTACTCCTTCATGAGCATCTCCGTCCAGACCGGGGGATCCGGCGTCGGAGAGAGCAGCGCAGCCTCGGGAACGTTCGACATCGGAATGCTCTCCAGGGACATGAGCAGCAAGTACGAGGGAACCCTCGTCGACCACACCATCGGACACGACGGAGTCGCCGTCGTGTGCAACATCGAAGGCGTCTCCAACCTCACCCTCGAGCAGGTCGCCAAGATCTTCAGCGGCGAGTACACCAACTGGAGCCAGGTCGGAGGACCCGACGAGACCATCCGCGTGATCATCCGCGAGGACGGATCGGGAACCCGCGAGTGCTTCGAGAACGCCATGAAGACCACCGACTCCGACTGGACCGTCACCGTCAACGCGCAGTCCTGCAACTCCACCGGAACGGTCATCTCCAACGTCCAGTCCACCTACGGGTCGATCGGATACATCAGCATCGGCAAGCTCGGCGACCTGTGAGGTGCGATCGATGGAAGCCAACCAGTACGGTCTCAAGAGGGGCAGCAGGACCGACAGTGACAGGCTGATGAAGTACGTGCTGGTCGGGGTGTCGTCCCTGGCCGTGCTGATCGTGCTCCTCATCATCGTGTTCACCGTTGCCAACAGCTGGACCTCGATAACCGCCAACGGGATCTGGGATTTCCTCTTCGGGGAGTCCTGGTATCCCTCCAGGGGCGACTACGGCGCATCCTCGCTGATCGTCGGGTCGCTCCTGGTAACTTTGGGCGCGATGGTGTTCGCGGTGCCCGTCGGGCTCGCCTGCGCCATCTACATCTCCGAGATAGCGCCCGCCAAGACCCGCAACGCCCTGAAGCCCGTGGTGGAGCTGTTCTCGGCCATCCCCTCGGTCGTCTACGGTTTCATCGGCATCGTGGTGTTCGTGCCGGTCATCAAGGCGATCTTCCCCGACCAGCAGCTGTTCAGCAACTCCTGGCTCGCGGCGTCGTTCATCCTCGGCATCATGGCCCTCCCCACCGTCATCTCGGTGTCCGAGGACGCCATCCACGCCGTACCCCAATCATACAGGGAGGCCTCCCAGGCCATGGGAGCCACCAAGTGGGAGTCCATCATGAAGGTCGTCGTGCCCGCGGCGGTCTCCGGAATCTCCGCGGCCATCATCCTCGGAGTGGGCAGGGCCATCGGAGAGACGATGGCCGTGCTCATGCTGTCCGGTAACGCGGCGCAGATCCCCGACCCCCTGTGGAACATCTTCTCGCTCGTGAGCACCCTGACGGGTACCATCGCCCTGCAGCTCCCCGAGTCCGTGTCCGGATCGGTGACGCAGTCCGCGCTCTTCGAGCTGGGAGTCATACTCATGATCATGGTCCTCATCATCAACCTCTGCTCCAGGAGCGTCGTCAAGAGGGCCAAGAGGAAGATCGGAGAGGGCGACAACAAGCCCTCCCTCTTCACCCGCCTCACAGGCAGGGAGCACATCCTGCCCTAGAACGTCAGGGACGTGACGTACACGCACCGGAGCCAGTTCATAAAGGGCACCCTGTTCGTGCTGCTCTTCGTGGGCGTCTGGATGTTCGCATCCCTGCTCACCGGCACCGGCATGGCGCTCATCGCAGCGGTCGTCTGCTGCGCCGTCGTAGCGCTGTTCGCGAAGGCCCTTCAGGGTGTCGACTCCACATCCAGGCAGAAGCTGTCCTTCGGGACGCTGACGGTCGTGATGATCGCCGTCATGGCGATCCTCGCCATCATCATCGGATACATCCTGTACAACGGGATCCCCGCCCTCAGCTGGGACTTCCTGACCCAGAGCCCCACCAACGGAGGCCGCTCCGGCGGTATCTACCCGGCGATCGTCGGAACCCTGGAGCTCATCGCGGGAACCGCGGTCATCGCGTTCCCCCTGGGCATCTGCACGGGAATCTACCTCAACGAGTACGCGAAGGACACCAGGTACACCAGGATCATCCGCGAGGCCATCGACCTGCTGAACGGCACGCCGTCGATCGTCTTCGGAATGTTCGGCATGGTGCTGTTCGTCACCACCCTCGGGTTCGGCTACTCGCTGATCGCAGGCTGGATAACGCTGGCGTTCATGATCCTCCCGGTCATCATCAGGACCACGGAGGAGGCGCTGAAAGCGGTCCCCAAGGACCTCAGGGAGGCGTCCCGCGCCATGGGAGCCACCAAGTGGAAGACCATCTACAAGGTCGTCCTGCCCGCCGCCATGGGCGGAGTCGTCACAGGCTCCATCCTCGCCATCGGCCGCGCCGCCGGGGAGACCGCCCCGATCATGCTGACCGCCGCCGTCGTGCTCGCGCCGAACCTGGCCACGTCCATCTTCGACACGGTCATGGCGCTGCCCCTGCATCTATACTATCTTGCGATGGAGGTACCCGGATCCACCACCATGCAGTACGGAACCGCAACGGTCCTGCTCATCGTGGTGCTCATCTTCTTCGTCGCCGCGTCGCTCGTCAGGAGCCATTACAACAAGAAGGTCAAGTGGTGAACAGATGAAGTTCAACCTCAAGAAGAAGGAGGAAGCCCCGGCCTCCGAGAAAGACACCGGGACCAAGATGGCCGCCGAGATCGACGAGAACACGGCGTCGGACGTGAACTTCCTGGAGTGGGAAGCCAACACCAACCCGATCGTCGCGAAGATCGACAGGGACGACCTCTGCATCGACATCACGAACATCAACCTCTGGTACGGCCAGAAGCAGGCCCTCTTCGACGTGGACCTGCCCATCAAGAAGAACGCCATCACGGCGCTCATCGGCCCGT
>JAUNXZ010000169.1 GCA_030539515.1 Thermoplasmata archaeon | reverse complement strand
TGTCATGGACACCGAGTACTTCGTCAGGCTGAAGGACGCCGCGGACCCGGAGTTCACGGAGGAGGACGTCAGGTTCCTGGAGTACGTGGACAGGACGCCCCACTCGCTGGCGGAGGCCCAGAGGGACCTGCGGGAGCCTCCCATATCGTTCAACATCCCCCGGCTCGAGGAGCTCGGGATCATCCAGAGGATCGGGATAACGCCGACGGACATCATGCACGTCCGCGGGACGTTCACCGGCTTCGACCGCGAGGCGTCCGTCGCCGGGATGGACTACCACGCCGCGAACCTGGGGATCTCCCGCGAGGAGTTCATGTCCATGGTCGAGTCCATGGTGTACGAGAAGATAGGCACCGAGATCATGCGCAAGGTCCTGTTCGAGGACCTGGGGGAGACGGAGTTCGAGGGCTACGGCAACAGCCTGGTGGAGAAGGCCGTCACCGCCCGCGGCGGCAGGGACTACGGCGTCTCGTTCCGCCTCAACAAGCCGATCATCGGCGTGGGGGCCCCCTCGTTCTGCATGCTCCCCGTGGTCGCGGAGCGCCTGGGCACGGAGCTCATCCTGCCCGAGAACTACGACGTCGGCAACGCCGTCGGTGCGATAAGCGGGAAGGTCGTCCAGAGCATCGAGATCCTGATACGCACCGTCGTGGGCAGCACCCTGGCCGCCCCCGCCTGCAACGCGTACTCCAGGATGGGCAGGTTCTACTTCGAGAACTACGACGAGGGCGTGGAGGAGTCCAAGAGGGCCGGCGCCGAGTTCGTGAGGGAGCTGGCTGTCCGCGCCGGGGCCGTCGACATCGAGGTCGAGGTCCGCGACGAGTCGTCCGACATGACGATCGGCTCGGAGCAGCACACCGCGAAGGTGTCGGAGAAGAGGCTCGTCATAACGGCGACAGGCGAGCCGGCCGCGAGGGTCCGTGGCTGAAAGCGTTTCCCGGGGGAGGGGAGCGCCCCCTTCCCCGGCCATGGTCATTCCTTCTCGGACCCTCCCTGGTCCGACACGATCTTGAGGCCGACGACGCCCACGATGGTCACCATCATGAACGCGA
Source organism: Thermoplasmata archaeon (assembly GCA_030539515.1). Taxonomy (GTDB): domain Archaea; phylum Thermoplasmatota; class Thermoplasmata; order Methanomassiliicoccales; family Methanomethylophilaceae; genus Methanoprimaticola. The sequence continues at coordinate 1,142 of JAUNXZ010000169.1, read as the reverse complement.
TCATGCCGATGTTGATCTCCTCGAGGTCCAGTATGGCGGAGACGATGATGGTCAGCACCACGCCTATGCCGATCCACACGGCGTAGGCGGTCCCCATGGGGATGCCGCTCTTCATCGGGATCGAGAGGCACAGCATGCTAAGCAGGAGCGAGACCAGGACGATGACGTCCCACATGATGTTCGTCATGCCGTTTGTGTAGTCGAGCCCGATGGACCATCCGACCTGGAATATCCCTCCGAGGACTATGATCGCCCATGCGACGGCGGGCCTGTCGGTGAAGTCGAGGTTCATCTCAGGCACCTCCCGACATCAGGCGTATGCCTATGACGCCTATGACGATCAGCGAGAGGAAGAAGACCATCTTCCCGTTGACCGGGTCCTTGTAGAGCAGCGCGCCGGCGACGACGGTCCCTATCGCTCCGATTCCGGCCAGGATGCTGTACGCCACGCCGGGGCCGATGTCGATGACCGCCAGCGAGAGCAGGAACAGGCACGAGAGCACGGCCACGATCGTCGCGATCGACCACCCTATCCTCTTGAAGTTGTCCGATTTGTCAAGAAATACGACCCATATAGGCTCGAGGATGCAGGCCGCTATGAGGTATATCCATGCCATCTCCATATTGTGTAATCTGCCGAGATGGGTATTAAATATCTATCACAAATATATTTATAATGGATTATTCAACCTAGCAACGAAAAATGTTATTATTTAAAGTTTTCTACTAAGAATTTATGAACGGACAACGTGGATGCGGCGAGATCGAAAGGTTCATTCGGTCTCGTTCAGAAGCCTGCGGACCAGCTCGACGATGTCCCCGGCGTTGGCGGAGTACCCGTCGCCGCCGATCTCGTCGACCCACTCCTGGCTGCAGGGCGCGCCGCCGAATATGGTCATGACCGACAGCCCGTCCTCCTTGAAGACGCGGACCATCTCCCTCTGCATGGGGAGGCTCACGGTCATGAGCGCGGAGCCGCCGACCACGTCGGCGCCCTCCTCCTCGGCCGCCCTGATGAAGCTGTCGCAGGAAACGTCGGCCCCCAGGTCCACGACCTTGAAGCCGGCCCCGCGCAGCATGGCGCAGCAGACGTTCTTCCCTATCGAATGGATGTCGCCCTTCACGGAGCCCATGACGATTAC
>JAUNXZ010000168.1 GCA_030539515.1 Thermoplasmata archaeon | reverse complement strand
CGGGGTGCGGGTGTTCGGAGTATTCGGGCATCTGGCAAAAACTTCGAACACACAAAGGTCGCCGGCGGCGCTCCGACCGATAGGCTTTAACGCCGTTGACACAATGGGGTCGGCATGGCGATGATCGACATCGAGTACCTGCACCCGGAGGAGGATCCGGACGACCCCACCATCAGGAGGCGCACCAACGCCGTCATGGCGCACTACATCCGCGACCTGATCTTCGAGATGCAGATGGCGGACATCTCCTGCGCGTTCAAGGAGACCGTCACCACCGACGGCACCAGGGACGTGAGGATCAACGGCAAGACCATCCCCCAGATCGTGGAGGGGCTCCAGATCAAGATGCTCGAGGAGGAGGACTCCTGCGACCACGGCACCGTCAAGGTCGTGAAGTTCGGGAGGCCCACCCTCGACTGGAAGAGGCAGTGGGTCGAGGACGTCCCCGACACCATCATGAAGAACGCGATCGCCAAGGAGTTCGCGGACTGCAACAAGAACAAGATCAACGTCGTCAACTGACGGCGGGGGCCCCTGGCCCCTCCACTTAATTATAAGAACGCCCCCGCCATCGCACGGGGCATGTTCGAGATCATCAGGCGCGACGGCTTCGCCAGGATAGGCAAGTTCACCGTCGGCGACAAGGTCGTGGAGACGCCGGCCCTCCTGCCGGTCGTCAACCCCAAGATCTGCACCGTCCCCCCGAGGGAGCTCCACGACAGGTTCGGGTTCAACGCCCTCATCACCAACTCCTACATCATCCGCAACACCCCGAAGCTGAAGGAGCAGGCCCAGGCCGTCGGGCTGCACGAGATGCTGGACTTCCCCGGCGTCATCATGACCGACTCGGGGACCTTCCAGAGCCACATGTACGGGGAGGTCGAGGTCACCAACAAGGAGATCGTGGAGTTCCAGAAATCCATCGGTACCGACATCGGCACCGTCCTGGACGTGTTCACCGAGCCCGACTGGTCCTACGAGAAGACCAAGCGCTCCCTGGAGACCACCCTGGAGAGGACCGAGGAGGCCTGCAGGCTCAAGGGGGACATGATGATCAACGGAGTGGTCCAGGGCTCCGTGTACACGGACCTGAGGGAGTACAGCGCGTCCGCCATGGCGACCATGGACGTGGACGTGCACCCCGTCGGAGGCGTGGTGCCCCTGATGGAGCAGTACCGCTACTCAGAACTCGTGGACGTCGTCATGGCGTCCAAGAGGGGCCTCAACCCCTCCCGCCCGGTCCACCTGTTCGGCGCCGGCCACCCGATGATCCTCGCGCTCGCCACCCTCATGGGATGCGACCTGTTCGACTCCGCCTCCTACGCGAAGTTCGCCAGGGACGACAGGATGATGTTCCTCGACGGGACCTTCCGCCTCCAGGACATGCAGACCCTGGACTGCGGGTGCCCCGCGTGCCAGGGCATGACCCTGCAGGGCCTCAGGAAGATGGAGCCCTCCAAGCGCACCAAGCTCATCGCCGAGCACAACCTGTACCAGATCACCCAGGAGCTGGCCCTCGTCAAGAGGTACCTCAGGGAGGGCAGGCTCTGGGAGCTGGCGGAGATCCGCTGCAGGGCGCACCCCGCGCTGCTGGACGGCCTCAGGAGGCTCAGGGAGTGGCAGGCCGACATGGAGCGCTGCGACCCCATCAGCAGGGAGGGCGCCGTGTTCTACACCGGGCCCGAGACCAGGAACCGCCCCGTGTACCTCAGGTACGCCGAGCGCCTCAGGGAGCGCTACGTCCCGGAGACAAGGAAGGCCGCGGTGTTCCCGGACACCCACGGGAAGCCGTACTCCAGGCCGTACGCCGAGGAGTTCGCCAGGGCCAGGCGCGCCGGATACACGCCTGTCGTGATGTCGCCGTGGGGCCCCGTGCCCGCGGAGCTGGACGAGATGTACCCCCTGGCGCAGTCCCTGTTCCCGGAGATCCAGGACGCGGAGACCGCGGCGGAGTCCGAGAGGCTCACCCAGGAGTTCCTGCTCGACGTGTTCGACGAGTCCGTAGAGTGCGAGGAGGTCCCCGACGTAGAGGGCGAGGACGTCGACGCGGACCTGATCCGCGCGAAGGCCGTCGCCAGGTACCAGTTCGGGCTGGAGGCGGCGGAGGCGCTGTTCCGCGGCCCGGTCGAGCTCGTGAAGAGCAGGAAGACCGGGAAGATCCGCAACGTCATCTCCGACGGGGAGCACGTGCTCTCCATGAGGGCCGGCG
>JAUNXZ010000046.1 GCA_030539515.1 Thermoplasmata archaeon | reverse complement strand
TTCTGGACCGTATCAGAGGCACCTCGGTGCAGGCCAGGGAGGCCGGCGCCATCACCCAGCACATCGGGGCCACCGAGGTCCCCATCGACCACATCTACAAGATGTGCGGCTCGCTGCTGGGCGGCAAGAAGTTCGACGTCCCCGGGCTGCTGTTCATCGACACCCCCGGCCACCAGGCGTTCACCACCCTGCGCGCCAGGGGAGGATCCTTAGCGGACCTCGCCGTTCTCGTGATCGACGTCAAGGAGGGGCTGATGCCCCAGACCATCGAGTCGATCCGCATCCTCAGGCAGTACAAGACCCCGTTCGTCATCGCGCTGAACAAGATCGACTCCATCGAGGGGTGGATCAGCGAGGACGGCAGGCCCTTCGTGCTGTCGGAGAGGCAGCAGCAGGACCACACCCGCGCCGTCTTCGAGGACAAGATGTACACCGTCGTGGCGCAGCTCGCCCAGGAGGGCATCTCCTCGGACAGGTACGACAGGATCGACGATTTCACCAAGGCCGTCGCGCTGGTGCCGATCAGCGCCAAGGAGGGCGAGGGCATACAGGACCTCCTGCTCGTCCTCATCGGACTGGCCCAGCGCTTCCTCGAGTCCCAGCTCGAGAAGGGCGAGGGCCCCGGCAGGGGGACCATCCTGGAGATCAAGGAGGAGCGCGGACTGGGCAAGACCCTGGACATGATCCTCTACTCGGGGACGCTGAAGAAGGGCGACACCGTCGCCATGGGCACCCGCGGGGCGCCCGTCGTCACCAAGGTCAAGGCCATCCTGAAGCCCAAGCCCCTGGACGAGATCCGCGACCCCCGCGACCGCTTCGACTCCGTCAAGGAGCTCCACGCCGCCGCCGGCGTCAAGATCTCCACGCAGGTCTGCGAGGGCGTCATCGCCGGAGCGCCCATCGTCGTCGTCAAGGGTCCGAACGACCCGGCGATCAAGGCGCTGGCCGAGGAGACCAGCATCAAGATCGAGACGACCGAGAAGGGCATCACCATCAAGGCGGACGCCATCGGGTCCCTCGAGGCGCTGGCGTACGAGGCCAAGCTCCACGACATCCCCATCAGGAAGTACGGCATCGGCGAGATCACCCGCAGGGACATCGTCGAGACCGCCTACGGGGACAAGAAGAACCGCATCATCCTGGGGTTCAACATCGGGCTGTCCAAGGACGCCGAGTCCGAGCTGGCGAACCAGGAGGAGATGAAGGTCTTCACCAACCAGATCGTCTACCAGCTCATCGACGACTACGTCGAGTGGGTGGAGGAGAGCAAGAGGCAGACCGACTCGGACAAGCGCTCCATGTTCTCGTTCCCCGCCAAGTTCACCGTGCTCCCCAACTGCACGTTCCGCGCCAGCAAGCCCGCCATCGTCGGCGTCAGGGTGCTGGCCGGCAGGATACGCCCCGGGGAGAACCTCATCGGGCCCGACGGCCGCGACATGGGGAAGATCAAGAGCATCCGCATCGGGGAGGACGTCCAGAAGGAGGCCAAGCAGGGCGACGAGGTCGCCGTGGCCATAGAGGGCGTCACCGCGGGCAGGCAGATCAACGAGGGAGACGTGGTGTACGTGGACCTCATCGAGTCCGGGTACAAGCAGCTCAAGACCCTGGACCTCAACGCCGACGAGAAGCTCGCCATGGAGGAGACCGTGGCGATCAAGAGGCTCGGCGAGCCCTTCTGGGGCATGTGACGGGACCGTCATGACCTACCTCACCGTCCCGTTCTTCACGTTCGTGTTCGCGGTGCTGCCGTTCTGGCTGCCGCTCTTCGTCGTGGACCTGTCGGTGTTCCTGGTCATGCTCTTCAAAGAGCGCTTCGACCCCCGGACGTTCATATTCTGGATAGCGATAGTGGTCATAGTCCCCTTCGGGGGCGCCCTGATGTACCTGATATGGGGCTGCACCCTGTTCATCAGGCGGGACGGCCTGCGGAAGGCGGAGTCCGACGCGCCGGTGATGGCCGCGGAGCAGGGCCCCGTCCCCGAGGAGGACGCCCGCCTGGCCGGGATCCTCGGGGGGTCCGGCGCGGACGTGTACACGCAGGGGAACTCCGCGGAGCTCGTATGGAGCTCCCACGCCGGCACCGACAGGTTCTACGGGGACCTGCTGGCCGCGAAGGAGTCCATACACCTGGAGACCGCCGCGATCTTCCCCGGGAGGGTCGGCGTCGAGACGCCGGGGATACTGGCGCAGAAGGCCGGCGAGGGGCTGGACGTCCGCATACTGACGTCCGTGTCGGGGTTCGGACGCAACAGCGGCCTGCACAGGATGAAGAAGGCCGGCGCCAGGCACGCGACCCTGCACCACAGGGTCCATTCCATGTTCTCGATAAGCACCAAGAACCGCAACCTCCGGAACATCATCGTCATCGACGGGAGGATCGCGTACACCGGGATGAGCACCTTCCTGCGCATCGAGGGTCCCGCCGCGGCTCGCCTCGGGACCAGGTTCCTGGCGGACTGGCACCATGCCACCGGCGAGGACGTCGCCCCCGTCCCCGACCCGGAGCCGGTAGCGGGCGGATGCGGGATGCAGATGGTCTCGTCCGGACCGGATTCGCCCACGTCTCCCATGCTCCACGGGTACTCCGCCATGATCTCGGAGGCGAAGGAGCGCCTGTACATCACCTTCCCGTACCTCGTCCCGACCGACGAGATGTACAACGCCATCAAGCAGGCGGTCATCTCCGGCACCGACGTGAGGATACTCATCCCCGCCAAGTCCAGGCGCTGGTACCAGGCCTGGAACTCGCTCGCGGCGTCGAACCCGCTCATGGAGGCCGGGGCCCACGTGTACTTCGCGTCCAGGTCCCTGGTGAAGTGCGTCGTGGTCGCCGACGGCAGGGTGTGCACCGTGGGTTCGGCGGTGTACAACTCGCGCATGTGGGCCGACTACGCCGAGAACGCGGTCGTGTACTCGGAGGAGCTCGCGCGGAAGGCCGAGGAGGCCTTCGAGGCGGAGCTCGAGGGCGCTGCCGAGTGCCTCCCGGAGGAGTACACCAAGCGCTCCGTCGCGGACAGGATCGCCATAGGGCTCGCCCGCATGATGATGTTCTTCAACCGATGCGGCAGGGCATATCTTTATAAGCATCTCCTTAATAGCCGACACCCACAGGTGTTCAAATGGCAGACTTCAAAGTCGTTGTGAACGATGTTAAGACTGGAAAGTCCTACAACATCCCCGTCACCGGTCACCACGCGAACTCTCTGATTGGCGTAAGCATCGGAGAGGTCGTCGACGGAGTGTTCCTGGGCCTTCCCGAGTACAAGCTGAAAGTCACCGGCGGTTCCGACAGCAACGGAACCCCCATGAGGGGAGACCTCCCCGGCAACAAGAGGGTCAAGCTCCTCCTGTCCGACAGCCTCGGATTCCACGAGAGGTACCAGGGCGAGAGGAGGAGGGTCGCCATCCGCGGCGCCGCCATCTCCGACGCGATCGTGCAGATCAACATGAAGGTCGTCGAGTACGGGCCCAAGACCATCGATGAGATCCTCAACCCCGCACCCGAGGGCGAGGCCCCCGCGGAGAACTGATGAAAGTACCGAAGCAGCCCGAGATCAACATCGGGATGATCGGGCACGTCGACCACGGGAAGACGACCCTCACCAAGGCCCTGTCCGGCGAGTGGACCGACAGGCACTCCGAGGAGCTGAAGAGGGGAATCTCCATCCGTCTCGGCTACGCGGACGTCGCGTTCTACAAATGCCCCCAGTGCCAGGGAGCCGCAGCGTACGGAACCAACAAGAAGTGCGCGAACTGCGGCGAGGAGGCGGAGTTCCTCAGGGCGGTGTCCTTCGTGGACGCCCCCGGGCACGAGACCCTCATGGCCACCATGCTCTCAGGAGCCGCCCTCATGGACGGCGCCCTGCTGCTCGTGGCGGCCAACGAGAAGTGCCCCCAGCCCCAGACCAAGGAGCATCTGATGGCCCTGTCGATCATCGGCATCGACAAGATCATCATCGTCCAGAACAAGATCGACATCGTCACCCGCGAGCAGGCGATCGAGAACTACAAGCAGATCAAGGAGTTCGTCAAGGGGACCATCGCGGAGGACGCGCCGATCATCCCGATCTCGGCCAACCGCGGCGTCAACATCGACATGCTCATCGAGGCCATCGAGGAGCACATCGTCTCCAAGATCAAGAGGGACCCCGACGCATCCCCGCTGATGCACGTGGCCCGCTCGTTCGACATCAACTCGCCCGGCGCCAAGCCGGAGGAGCTCAAGGGAGGCGTCCTCGGAGGCAGCCTCATGCAGGGCACCCTCAAGATCGGCGACGAGATCGAGATCGCGCCCGGACGCAAGACCGAGGTCGCCGGGAAGACGGTGTACGAGAACATCCTCGCCACCGTCACGTCCCTGGAGGCCGGCGGCAAGAGCGTCAAGAAGGTCGTCCCCGGAGGGCTCATCGCCATCGGGACCGGCCTGGACGCCGCGATCACCAAGTCGGACGGGCTCACCGGGAGGGTCATCGGACGCCCCGGCGAGTTGCCCAAGGTCGCCTTCGACTTCGAGATGAAGACCGTCCTCCTGGACCGCGTCGTCGGATCCTCCGCCGAGCTGTCCGTCGAGGAGATCAAGAGCAACGAGCCCCTGATGCTCAGCGTCGGAACGGCCACCACGGTCGGCATCGTCAAGAGCGCCAGGAGCGACTCCGCCGAGGTCGCCCTCAAGATCCCCGTGTGCATCCTGCCCGGGCAGAGGGTCGCCATATCGAGGCGCATCTCCAACAAGTGGAGGCTCATCGGATACGGTATCGTCGAGCAGTGACCGCCATGCAGACGGTCGTGCTCGACACAAACGCCTTACTGATGCCTTTCGAGATCAGGATCAACCTCGACCTCGCCCTGCAGGACCTGCTCGGCGAGGTCAGGATTCTAGTCCCCGGCCCCCTGGTCGGGGAGCTCAAGCACCTGGACCACAGGTTCGCCGGCGCGGCGCTGTCGCTCGCCAGGAAGTACGAGATCGTGCCCACGGCCGAGACCGGGGACAACGCGGTGGTGGAGCTCGCGAAGAAGGAGGGTGCGTACGTGCTCACCAACGACAAGGAGCTCCGCAGGCGCCTCAGGAAGGAGCGCATCCCCCTGATCTACCTCAGGTCCGGGACGCACCTCACGCTCGAGACCTATTGAAGAAGGTCCGGCGGGGCCCCGGGGGGCCCGACGCCGGGGTTTGCTGTCAGATGAGGGGGCTGGGGGGATCCTCGCCCTGCGTGGGGTCCCAGGGCTCCTTCCCGGCGATCTCCAGGCGCCTGGACATCAGCCTCTTCCCGATGTCCGTGACGCCGTAGACGGGGACCGCCTTCCCGGCGATCAGGACGCCGTCGGTCGACTTCGCGACCTCGCGGAGGTGCTTGGACGCGCACGCCGTGATGACGTCGCACAGTTCGAAGGCCTCCTTCGCATCCTCCTCGGATATGCCGGTGGTGTGGACCAGGGCGATTACGGCCCTGTCGCCGTGCCTCGCGCGAATGGCCTCGACGTCCCTCATCGATGCGGTGGTGACCGCCACCGTCCCGTATCCCATGGCGAACGCCTTGTCCGCCCCGGCGACCATGTCGATGGGCGCCGTCTCCGGGTCCAGCATGTTCCCGGCCCCGACGGCCTCCACGACCGCGGGTATGGGCTCGGTCTCGCGGATCCCCGATATCCGCCCTCCGAGCCCCTGGACCACGTCCGGGTCGGTGACCACGCAGGTGCCGCACCCGTCCGCCGCCAGGACCACGGCGTCCAGCACGCCGTCCCTCAGGCCGGTGCTGAGGGTCTCGGACACCCCGAAGGACAGGAAGTCCCTCATGGTGGTCTCGCGCCTCTCCGTGCACATGCCGAACGCGCCGATGCGGTACTCGATGTTCGCCTTCACCGAGTCCTCGTCCAGCGTCTGTATGCCCCTGTACTTCTCGAAGAGGGGGCACCTCTTCACGATCGGCTCCGTTACCTCGGTGACATGCCCGTCCTCTATGGTGACGCGGCTCATCCCCAGGCACTCCATGACATGCCTGGACATGGTATCACTCGACGACTTCCGCCCTTTTGATGACGACGTCGGACATCGGCCTGTCGTTGCGGTCGGTGTCCACCCTGCTGATCTTGTCCACGACGTCCATCCCGGACACGACCTCGCCGAACACGGGGTGCGCGGACGGGGTGCGGGGGTTGTCCCAGTCGAGGAAGTCGTTGTTGACGGTGTTGATGAAGAACTGGCTGCCGCCGGTGTTGGGTCTGCCGGTGTTGGCCATGGAGATGGTCCCCCTGGCGTTGGAGTGGCCCTTCACGAACTCGTCCTTGATGTTGTAGCCGGGTCCGCCCATGCCGGTGCCGGTGGGGTCGCCGCCCTGGATCATGAACCCGTCGATGACCCTGTGGAATATGACGCCGTCGTAGAAGCCCTCCCTGGACAGCTTGATGAAGTTGCCTGCGGTGACGGGCATGTCGTCGTACATTTTCAGGGCGATGTCGCCCATGCTGGTGTGCAGAATGACCTGGGTCATGGGCCCGTAATCCGCCAACGACGATATCTTCCTATCGTCTCCTGGCGCGGCGCCCGGCCATGGCCAGGTAGGACAGGAGGCTCTCCAGCTGGACCCTCTCCAGGGAAGCGCCCATGGCGCCCCCCGACCCGCACTGGGCTATGCGGTGGTCCGTGTCCCCGATCCTGTCCATCAGGCGCACGGCGTCCACGTCCGGGAGCCCCACGGACAGCGCCTGGCGCTGGACCTCGGAGATCACCTCGCGGCCGGTCATGCCGGTGTCCACCATCATGGAGTCCAGGATGTCTCTCGCCTTCATGACGTCGCCGGAGAGCGCGGCCTCCATCATGGCGCGGGCGGTCTCCGCCGCGGGCGTGTCCGTCATGGAGTAGACGGAGTCCAGCGTGACCGTCCCTTTGGACGCGGCGGCCTGCAGCATCAGGACGGCCCTGCGGATGTCGCCGCCGGAAGCCATGGCGATGCCGTCCGCCGCGCCCTCCTCGAGGACGGCGCCCTCGGCCGCCGCGATCTCCGAGATGCGTGCGGACAGGTCCGCGCGGGGGACCGGGTTGAAGCGCACGGACGTGCACCTGGACCTCACGGGGTCGATGATCATGGACGGGTGGTTGCACCCGAGGATGAAGGCGCAGTTGCCGGAGTACACCTCCATGGTGCGCCTCAGCGCCTCCTGGACGTCCTTGGACAGCGAGTCCACCCCGTCGATGAACGCGATCCTGAAGCGGACCCCGTCGATGGACGAGTTGGTGGCGAACTCCCGGATCCTCCAGAGCGGGCTGGAGTCCTTTTTGACGGCGGATTTCCCGTCGGAGTCGTCGGCGGGCCTCGCCTTGGTGAGGTCGGAGGCGTCGATCTCCAGGAAGTTGCCGTCGGTCATGCCGCCGAGTATGGAATCGGCGAGGATGAGCGCGCAGGTGGTCTTCCCGGTGCCGGGGGGTCCGGACAGGAGCAGGTGCGGGAGTCCGCCCCCGTTCATGAAGGACGCGAGCCTCTCCACCGCCTGGGGCTGCCCGATGACGCCCTCCAGTGATTTGGGCCTGTACTTCTCCGTCCAGACAGAATCCATCTTGATCGGCGGTCAATGGCGGACGGGGATATTAGACTTGGCGGGAACCCGTCCTCCCGAGGACGCGGTCCACCAGGCGGTCCTCCGAGAGGGCCAGGCCCACGAAGCACAGCAGTATCCCGATCAGCGACAGCACCGTCACAGGCTCGTGCAGGACGATGACGGACGTGACGACGGTGACGACCGGTATGATGTAGATGTAGACGCTGGTCTTCACCGCGCCCAGGATCCTCACGGAGTAGTTCCAGGTAACGAAGCACAGCGCCGAGGCGCCGAATCCCAGGTAGAGGATGTTCAGCAGGTTGTCCGTCTCCAGCAGGTCCGCCGTGTTCCACCCGTTGGGCAGGAGGAACAGGCAGGGGACCATGAAGATCAGGCCGTAGAGGAACACCCTGCGTGTGACCTGGACGGTGCCGTACCCGAAGGTGCTGATCTTGCGGGTCAGGACGGAGTACAGCGCCCAGGCGACTCCCGCCAGGAGCGCGAGGACGTCTCCCTTGGGGTTCAGCTCGAGCTGCGTCCCGTTGAAGCTGAGGATGAAGATCCCCACGAGCGCGACCACGAAGCCGACGAAGAAGTTGGCGCGGAGGGTCTCCTCGCCCTTCATGAACACCTGCATGGCGATGGCCGTGAAGAACGGGGTTATGGACGCGATCATGCCGACGTTGGACGCGAGCGTGTAGGTGAGCGCGATGTTCTCCAGCAGGTAGTACAGGCATATGCCGCACAGGCCTGCCGCGACGAACGTCAGCTCCTGCTCACGGGTGGCGCCGCGGATGATGCGGGGGCTGGCGACCAGGAGCACCAGGAAGCCGATCGCGAAGCGGATGAACAGGATCTCCACCGGCTCGAAGTCCTCGAGCAGCAGCTTGGTGGAGATGTACGTCGTTCCCCAGATGACTATCGTGATCAGCGCCGCGACGTGTCCGGCGGAGTACTCCCTGTCCATTTCGGGGGTCTATCGGATGGGGTGTATAAATGGGGGCACTCAGAGCGGGATTAGTCGCTTCCGGGCAGGGACGCGGTGAAGTATCCGTACAGGTCCTCGGGCACGTCGCGGTCGAGGGCGAAGCGGTACACCATGGTGTCGCGGTCGTCGTTCCTCCCAACGAAGCGGTCGAAGCGCATCCTCCCGAGGTAGTAGAACTCGTTGGGGCCCTTGTCGTCGGCGCTCTTGCGCATGAACAGCTCGATGCGGGTGCCGTTGGCCTCGGAGTCGCGTATCGCCCTCATGTCCGGGGAGGACTCGGTCCTCTTCGGTTTGGACTCCACTTCCAGGTACTTCCTGTTGATGAAGTGGTCGTGGTAGCGCTGCGACTCGGCGACGCTGTCCGTCTTCTCGTAGTTCACGAACACCGGCAGGGTGTCCGTGGTCCTCTCGTGGAAGTAGCCCCCGATGGTCTGGCCGTTGACGTTGTACGGCCAGTCCAGGAGCCTGGCGACGTCCTCGCGGCTGTACTGCCTGTAGAGGACGAACCCTCCAGGCACGCCGTAGTCCCTCGTCCAATTGGCCATTCCCAGGTCCGCGACCTGGCGGAGGTGGTCCCTGAGCACAGGGTTCTCCAGCGCTTCGGCGGTCCTCTCCGGGATCCGCCTCCCGTCCTCGCCGACGAGGTCCACGTCGCGCTTCCTCTTCCCCGACCTGTCGGAGTGGAACGCTCCGTTCATGACGCGCACCGCGCTCCCAACGTCCTTCATGTCCGGCTCTATGCCCATGCGTCCGAGCTCGGACATCATGTGTTCGAGGGGACACTTCCCTTCGAGGACGCCCCGGAGCAGCAGCGCCTCGAGGACGCGCTTCCCGGATGCGACGGCATCGGTGGCGTAGGTCAGGATGGCGATCTCCGAGTCGTCCAGCACCCCTTCGTACGTCCGGTCCAGCGCCTTCAGACACCTGTGGTACGTGCCGTAGGCGCTCAGGAAGTTCATGGCGTCCATGGAGCCGAACTCGTCGAACTCCACCAGCTCCGGGATGCGACCGAGGGCGGTGCGGACCTTGCGGTACTCGTCCGCCAGGAGCTCGCGGGCGGTGAAGTTCCCGGCGTCGATCGAGCGGTAGATGCGCTCCTTGCTGATGCGGTCGAAGCTCACCGTGGACATCCCCGGGAGGATCCCGTCGCCGGCGTGCACGAACCTGCGGATGTCGCTCTTCCTGTAGGCGAAGTCGTCGGAGAGCGCTATGGGGATGTTGTAGTTCTTGGCGTAGTTCCCGATGAAGTCGATGACCACGACGAACTCCTTCCCGCTGCACAGCCTCAGCCCGCGCCCGAGCTGCTGGATGAAGATCACAGGCGACTCGGTGGGGCGGAGCATCAGGATCTGGTTGACGGGCGGGATGTCCACGCCCTCGTTGAACAGGTCCGCGGTGAACACGTAGTCCAGGCAGTCGCCGGAGCCGGCGGACAGCCTGCGGACCAGCTCCTCGCGCTCCTCCGCACCCGTCGATCCGGATGCGGCCTCGGCCCTGAACCCCCTGGCCCTGAACGCGGCGGCGTACGCCTCGGCCTCGGACACCCTCCTGCAGAACCCCAGCCCGCGGACCCTGTCGCCGCTGTAGCCGTACAGCCTCGCCTTCGATGCGACGAGGTCGACGCGCTGCTCGAACTCGATCCTGCTGAAGTCCCCGCTGTCGAGGATCTCCTCGCCGATCTCCACCGAGTCGACCCCGAAGTAGTGGAACGGGCAGATGAGGTCGGCTTCCATCGCCTGCCTGAGGCGGATGTTGAACGCGATGTTGTGGTCGAAGATCGAGTAGATGTCGTATCCCCGCGTGTCGGGTGTGGCGGTCATCCCGAGCAGGAACTCCGGCCTGAAGTGGTCGATGATGCGCTCGTACGACGCGGCGCCGGCGTGGTGCGTCTCGTCCACGATGATGTAGTCGAACGCCTCCGGGTCGAAGGACCCCAGCACCTCCGGGCGGGACATGCTCTGGACGGTGGCGAAGAGGAAGTCCGCCCTGCGCGTGGAGGCGTCGTTGGGGTCGAACCTCGATATGGGGACGTCCCCGAGCACGCGCCTGAAGCTCTCCATGGACTTCTCCAGGACCATGGTCCTGTGCACAAGGTACAGAAACCTCGCGCCGGGGTTCTCTGCCTTGTACCACCTGGCGTCGAACGCCGAGAGGTAGGTCTTCCCGGTTCCGGTGGCCGACACCACGAGCGCCCTCGGCGCCCTGGAGTCGTGGATCCTCCTCAGGGATTCCAGGCCCCTGACCTGCATCGAGTTGGGAGAGGGGCGGTCGGATGCACCGGGATGAACCGGGCGGCCCACGATCCCGGAGATCGGGCGGTAGACGGAACGGTACGCGTCCAGCCATTCCGGGTCCACCTTCGTGGCGTGCGAGAACGCGGACTCGAACTCCGCCAGCAGCGCGGATATCACATCGCCGGACTCGGTGCTGCTGACCTTCAGGTTCCACTCCATGTTGGATTTCAGCGCCCGAACGGTCAGGTTGCTGCTCCCGATGATCACGTCGATGACGTCGCCCCGGCGGAATATGTAGCACTTCGCGTGCATCGCGGCCACGTCGTCCGTCACCACGCGCACGTCGAGGTTGGAGAACCCCGAGAGCCTCTCGAGGGCCTTGGGGTCGGTGAAGTTCTGGTAGGTGGAGGCGAGGATCCTGCCGCGGATGCCCGCCTCTTCGAGCTCCTCGAAGATCTGGATGAGCGCGTTCACCGCGTCGTAGGTGACGAACGCCACGGAGAACATGAACTCGTCGCAGGAGTCCATCTCGCCTTTCAGCGAGGTGATGACGCTGAGGTTCCTGGCCGGGTCGTTCAGGAGCAGCCTGGGGGAGAAGTCCTCCAGCGCGTCGGGGCTCCTGCGGACGAAGCCGTGGTCCAGCCCGCTACGGATGTCGTCGTCGTGCATGTCCGCGCCCCGCGATGATCTCCGCCGCCTTGCGGTCGCCGTCGGCCCAGTTCACTCCGGTCAGGTCCCCCGGCGGGACCGCCACCGTCTCCGTGTGCTCCCTCAGCGTGCACGAGAATCCGTCCGACCTGACGACGATGAAGTGCAGGGTGACCGAGAAGTCAGGGTAGTCGTGGACGTAGGAGGTCAGACGCTCCATCGGGCATCCCGATATGTCGGAATCCAGCTCCTCGCGGAACTCGCGGACGAGCGCCTGCTCGGGCGTCTCGCCGTCCTCCAGCTTCCCGCCCGGGAACTCGAACCTCCCGGAGAGGTACGGGTACTTGGAAGGGCCCTTGCGGAAGCACAATATGCGGCCGTCGGAGACAACTATGCCGGCGGCCACCTCAACCATGCGATCATCAACGGCCGCTGCTGCTAAATAGCTGCCGGATAAGGATCGGCGCTTCGGCAACACATCACGATACGGCAGATCCCGGGCCCCTTCCGCCGCGTGCCGCCCTGAGCTTCTCGGGGGTGTCCGCGAAGATGTTGTCGCGGTGGAATTTCAGATAGACGGGGTTGGGATCGTACTGGCTCGCACGCGGTTCTTTGATCGTCGTGCCGTCGTATCTGCAGAGGAGCTCGGTCATCGCGGTCTCCTTCCTGGCCTCTTCCGCCAGGAGGGCAGGCGATACTTTCACTTCGTTATCCTTCCCGACGGTGAACAGACCTCTGTCGAATGCCCTGTCCAGGAACGAATTGAGGCACAGGCCGTTGCAGGGGTCGAGTCTCTCGGCGGAACCCTCGTCGCAGGCCGCCCAAGGCTTGATGTGGCTGGCAACGAGCATCATCGGCTCCTTCAGGCCGGAGATGCAGCAGGTCTCGTCGTATGAGCCGAGGATCCTGTTGCGGAAGATCCCCTGGTTGATGCGGGCCTTAACCATGTATGCCCGCGTCCTGCCTCCGACCTCGCACTCGGACGTGACGTCCCCCTCGAATAGGTGGACACCCGTGCTGTACCCCTCGGTCAGACGGGATTCGATCTCCAGGACGGCATCAGCCAGGTTTGCGAATCCGTTCCCTTGATATCTGTTCCACACGACGGCATCCAGCTTCCCTCCGTGGGAGCGCCCCATGCCTCCATAGTCGGGGTCGATGGCGAGGAAGTTGCCCATCTTCGCCTTGATCGACGTTGGCGACCTTCCCCGGCCCTGAGGTCCGGTTCCGGAGACCTCCATGAACTCGCTGAGGGCCTTGATCCGGGGGTTCTCCTCATCGATGTCCCTCTTGTCCAGGGTCTTGTAGAGTCCGAGCACGAGTGTCAGCTCGTCCTCCGTGTAGACTCCGCGGTTGTCCTGGACCATGGTATCGTTCCGGAATCTCCCGGTTCCCGGATAAAGGTTGGGGGATCCCCGTGTTTTTCGCCGTTCCGCTGGTCCCGATTCGACACCTCTAAATATCCGACACTGTGTTGGATAAGTTGAGGCTTGGAAAAATGAGCTCCGGATTCGCT
>JAUNXZ010000045.1 GCA_030539515.1 Thermoplasmata archaeon | reverse complement strand
TTCAGGAACGCGACGCGCCCCGGATACCTCGATATCACGAGTTCAAGCGCCTTCGACCCCAAACCCATCCCGCGGAGCCCCTCGGACACCGCCAGGTACAGGATGAACAGCACATCGGAATCGAAGATGGTGTACGCCATGCCGGCTACACCCTCGTCGTACAGGCAGAGGAGCTCCGCGTCGCCCCTCTCCAGATAATCAAGGAGTTTATCGAACCCGGTGCGCTCCCACTCCGGGAACGCCTCCAGGTAGATCCCCCGGACCGCGGCGAGGTCGCCGGGTCCCGGGGGACCGACCCTCATGCCTTCCTCCCGAACGCGACTATCGAGAGAACCGCGAGGGAAGAATCGAGGCCCAGGACCTCCTTCGTGTGGTTTTCGGCGGGCTCGCCCTTGCGGGACCTGAGGCGGAGCTGGATCCAGCATGAACCGATTCCGAGGTCTTCAGCCTCCAGCTGCATCATGATGGTCGCGATGCTGGAGTCCTCCACCCACGTGTCCGCCACCGCGGGGTCGGCGGCGACGGCTACCGCGAAGGTCGCCGTCTCCATGGCCCTGGCCCCGGAGTCCTTGCAGTCCGAGAGGCTCCTGATCACCTCCACGTCGTCGATCGGAACGAGACGGACGGGCCTGCGCCCCTTCGACGACGGCGCCAGGTCCCCTGCCTCGACGATGAGCCTCTTCTCCTCGTCGGTCAGGGGCTCGGCTGTGAAGCTGCGGCAGGAGTGCCTCGAGCGTGCGATGTCGATGAACATGCTCACTCCAGCAGGATGGCCGGCCTTCCGGGCGCGGCCTGCCTGGCCTTGTTCTGGGGATCGTACACTCCCTCGGCGTCCGCCGAGTACACATCCACCTCGAGTCCGATCTCCTCCGCCAGGAATCCCCTGGCGGACTCGAGCAGCGAGAGCTCGTCTGTCTCGTACAGCGGAGCGTACGTTCCGGCGGGGGCCCTGGAGAAGTCCAGGGCGACCTTCTTCGCCAGCTCGGAAGCGGACTTGCCGTTCCTCTTGATGGCATCGTCGGACATGCACACCTTCGTGAGCCCGGGGATGGTCAGCTGCTCGCCCGACTCCATTATCGAAGCGGCCCTGCGCATGACGTCCCTCTTCCACTCCGGCGACGTGTAGAGGACAACGCGCTTCGCCTCGATGCCGGCGATCTTCCTGATCTCCGTCACATCGGACATCAGCGAGCGGATCATGTCCTCCCCGTGCTCGGATGCTTCGGAAATAAGAGACTCGTCGGGCTAGGGCAGCTGGCCCGCCGAAACGAGCCCGCCGAACCCGGCCATCTCCCACAGCTCCTCCGCGGTGTGCGGGGTCACCGGCATCATGGCCTGGATCCAGATCCTCAGCGCCCTGTCGATCGTGTCGCGGTTGGAGCCTCCGCGGCGGGCGTACCAGCGCATGTCGTTGAGCATGTCGAAGTACACCGTGGTGCACATCTGCCTCAGGTCGTACTTCTCCATGCATGAGCGGATAGAGGCGAGGTGCCTGTTGAACCTCGACAGAAGCCACGAATCGATCTCCCCCTTCGGGGCGTCCGACTCGCTCTGGATGATGTCCGACACGGCGCCGAACACCCTGTCCACGCGCTGCTTGTAGGTGAGCACCGTCTCCTCGCTCCACTCGACGTCCACGAACATGGACGCCACGTGCGCGTAGTACAGGCGCATCGCGTCCACGCCGTACTTGGCGGCGGCTCCCGGGATGGGCTGCGCCCCGCCCTTGGATTTGGAGATCTTGTCGCTGTTCTTGCCGGTGACGTACCAGTTCACCGTGATGCCGCGGGGCTGCATGCTGTCGGGCAGGATCGCGCGGTGGTTGAACAGGAACACCGGGAAGTGCACGGTCATGTGCTCCTTCCCGCCGAGGTTGATGTCCAGCGGATACCAGTACTCCACGTCCTTGCGGATCTTCTCCAGCAGCTCGACGGAGATGCCGGTCTCCTTCGAGACCTCGTCCACGTTACCCTCGCCCAGGATGACGTGGTCGAAGAACGCCACGGTCATCTGCTCCGGGGCGATCTGCTTGGTGTTGGCGTACAGCGATATGGTGTAGTAGATCGGGTACAGCGTCGAATCGGAGATGGCCTCGATGATCCACTTGTCGTCGAAGGGGAACTTCGTCCCGAGCCAGTTGCCGAGCCTGACGCAGGCCCTCTCCCTGAACCAGTCCAGGATGCCTGCGACGTTGTCAGAGAACTCGGGCGGGTTGAGATCCATCGTGGAAGCGTGGGCCTTGGTCCTCTCCGTCAGGTCCGCGTCGGCGTAGTTGATGAACCACTGGTCGTCGATCCTCCTGATGTGGACGCGCGCCCCGCACCTGCAGACAACTTCTTCCGTCAGATCGTGGAAGGGCTCCGCCTCGCCGGCGTCGAGCATGGCCTGGCGCATCTTGTCCTTCGCTTCCTCGACGCGCATTCCGGCATACGGCCCGCAGACGTCCTTCATGCGGCCCATGTGGTAGCCGTCCTTGTAGACCTGCTTCTTCGCGTCCACCAGGCGGGGGTCGCCGGGCTGCTCGATTCCCATGCTCGAGATGACATCCTTGGCCGGGAAGTCCCCGTAGCCCTTGATGTCGATGATCGATATCGGAACGACGGAGTCGATGAGCTCCTGGCTGAGGCCGTATTTCTCCCTCAGCTCGGGGTCCTTCTTCACCGCTTCGAGCGAGATCCAGTCGTCCGGCGCGTCCGAGGGAACGGACGTGACGAGTCCCGTACCGACATCGGGGTTGCAGAACGAGGCCGGGAACACCGGTATCTCGCGATGTATCATGGGGGCCTCGCACATCCAGCCGATCATCTCGGAGCCCGGAATAGTTCCGACCTCCTCGATGCCGTCCTTCTGCAGCTGCAGCTTCTCCGCCGCCTGCGGCGAGACGATCCAGGTCTCCCCGTCCTTTTTGATCCTCCTGTACTCCACCTCCGGGTTAACCCAGAAGCACACCTGCCCGTAGACCGTCTCCGGCCTGAGCGTGGCGGCCACCAGGTACTCGTCCCCGTGCCTGAACTTCAGAAGGGTGTACTCCTGCGTCTCCGCCTTCCCGCCTTTGGAGATGTCCGTCTCCGACGGATCGACCGCGACAGGCCCGCAGTGGGGGCAGAACGGCGCGTAGTAGGGCTTCTGTATCAGCAGGTTGGCGTCCCTGAGCTTGTGGAACTGCCACTGGATGAACTTCCCGTAGTCGGGGTACAGGGTGCAGGTGAACCTCCTCCAGTCCGACAGGAACCCGAACCTCTTCCAGTACTCGTTGACGTAGACCCCGTTGAAGAACTCGATGACCGCCAGGGGGTCCTCCAGCTCCGCGAGCCTCTCCGGGGGGCATCCGTTGCGTTCGAGGTAGTCGACGGTCTTCTCGTCCCTCCTGGCGATCTTCGCCGCCAGGCTGATCCCGCCGTTGCCGGTTGCGTGCGTCCCCACGGGGAAGAGCACGTTGTAGCCGGTCATGCGCTTGTACCTGCCGATGGCGTCCACGTAGGTGTACCCGCGCAGGTGGCCCACGTGCAGGTAGCCGGTGACGCCCGGGTAGGCGAATATGATCATGAACTTCGGCTTGCCGTCGATCCTCTCGGCCCTGTCGAGGCCGGCCTCTTCCCAGCGGGCCTGCCATTTGGTTTCCATGCTGCCGTAGTCGTTGGCCATCTCTGAACCCCTTTCTATGCGCACGCGATTGGGCGCGTGTTTTAATATGTGTCGCAGAAGGCGGGAGCGGTCGGCTTGCGGTGGAAAACAGCGCATCCGTCCATGACGGCGAACACCGACTTGCCGGTCGGAAGAGAGCTTCTCTTCCGAGGGGATGTTTTTCGGAAATAGCTAGTCGAGAAAAAACGTCCTTGGACGTGAAATTTCGACTAGACCCCATCTGTCATACGCCCGTCACCCGCGCTTGTCCGACAGACACCGCCGGACGTATGACACCATGTTTATCTACCACGGACGCATGCTCCTTAATATAGGAAGGCCGGGAAACCGGCCGTCCGCGCACGCATCGGACCGATCGGACGCGGAACGGAGGGATGTTCTCGAAAACCCCTCCGGAATCCCCCGTCCGACGTTTGTCCGACGCTGTCCGACAACTTTTAAATATCACGTAAGACATAGCAATGACTGCAAGCGGGAAGGGATGGGAAAAGCACTCCCTCTTGCAGGATGGATGGAGAATGACGGACGACGGGACCAAGGTCACGCTCAGGATGGGACCTGAGGAAATCCAGATGATGGAGGACTTCATGGATGAGCATGACATCGGGAACAGGTCCGACTTCATCCGCGACGCGATCAGGGGTTACATCGCCTCCCAGAGGAGCGGCGGAGCCCCGAACGCGTCGGGAAGCGGGATCTTCGTCCGCTTCAGCGACCTCCAGATGGACGCTCTCCAGGGACTCGTGCAGCGCGGCATATGCCTGGACGAGGAGGAGTTCGTCCGGAAGTGCGTGCTCGACAAGATCGTGCCCGCCGCGGTGGAGGAGGAGGCCTACGCCGACTCCTTCAGGACCGCGCAGAGGAACGCTGCGCTCAAGTGAAGAACAAGGGATGGGAAATCAGGCACCGTCCGTCCGGATGGGACCGCTCATGCGGAGGGCGGCCGGTGCTCTTCAAACGCCTTAAAGAACCGAGAAAAACAGCCATTGGGTGAAAGCAATGAACGCAACAGAGCAGATCGAACCTCGCGTGGCGGTCGTCGGAGTCGGCGGCGCCGGATGCAACGTCATCAGCTCGTTCTATGACGCTTGCTGCCCGGTGGACACCATCGGGATCAACACCGACAAGGACGCCCTCCACTCGACGAGGGCGGACCTGAAGCTGTACATCTGCAGGGAGGTCCTCCACGGGGAGGGCGCCCGCGGGGACGCCGTCCTCGGGAAGAGGTGCGCAGACATCCACATCGGGGAGATCCGCCAGGCGCTCTCGTCGTACGACGTGGTCTTCGTCATCGCCGGCCTCGGCGGAGGCACCGGGTCCGGTGCAATGTCCGTCGTCATCGAGGCGGCGCAGAGCCAGGGCATCCCGACATTCGCGGTCGCGATCAGCCCGTTCTCCCTCGAGATGGGCAGGAAGGCCGTCGCCAGGGAGGCGTGGGCCCACATCCGCGCGGTCTGCGCGGACAGCATCATAGTCGACAACGACCTGGTCCTGGAGAAGATGCCGAACCTCACCATGGCGCAGGCGTACGGGCAGGTCAACCTGAGCATCAGGAGGCACGTCATGAAGTGCGTCGGTGAGATCGACGGCTTCAGGCGCAGGAAGGCCGCGGCCGAGGCGGACATGCCGGAGCCCGCGTACCCCATAGAGGCGCTCAGCAGCGCCTGAGCTTACTATTATCTCCCCACGGCCCGGGGCGCCGCCCCGGGCCATCTGTCCTCCTAAAGCCCCGTCCGCTGCATCGGGCGGGGCGACCTTTCCATTTCTACAACGATAACCTGAGTTCCGGATCCTATTCCGTGAAACCGTGCGGAAGCTTCCGAGAAGGAATCCATTGCCCGCAAGTATCGATGGCCACCACAGGCAACCAGCTTGCGGGTCTTATCTGGACGCTCTGTTCATCGCAAAATTGGCATATAATAATGTTGGAAAGCAAGTTTGCGGAAAGGGCCGGAAGGGGCGATCTCCCGCCCGGTCCGGCGTTTCTGTCAGTCCTGGATTGCGTGGAACCCGAGCTCGAAGGCCTTCAGGTTCAGCTCCCTGAACTTCTCCGGGACCTGCGCGACCAGCGCGTCCCTGAGCTGCTCCTTGGACAGCGGGAAGTCCCTCATCGCCGCCACGGCGCCGATCATCACGGCGTTCGCCGCAACGGCCTTCCCGGCCTCGATTGCGAGCTTCGTCGCATCGATCGTCACCAGCTTGGAGTTGATCTTCCTGACGGACTCCACAAGCAGATCCACGTCCGGATACTCCTCGAACCCGGCCGCGACCATCGACGGCAGCACCGGATCGAGGTTCATCAGGATACTGGTGCTCCCGTTGCCCAGGTGCAGGCTCCTGACGGTCTCCGCGGGCTCGAACCCCATGATCAGGTCGGCCCCGCCCTCAGCTTCCAAAGGACTGTAGACCTCGTCCCCGAACCTCACGGTCGAGAGGACGCTGCCTCCCCTCTGGGCCATGCCGTGGACCTCGCTCATCATCAGCCTGTGGCCGGCGTTCATCGCCGCCGTACCGAGCACGTTCGACGCCAGGAGGACTCCCTGTCCCCCCACGCCCACGATCTGGACGGTGTACTTCACTTCCTCACCCCTATGGCCTTCTTCGGGCAGACGTTCGCGCACATCCCGCACCCTATGCACTGGGTCGGGTCGGTCCTCACCGCACCGTCGGTCTTCACCAGCGCCGGGCACGCCACGGTCTTCAGGCAGGTGAAGCACTGCACGCACAGCGCCTGGTCCACCTCGCAGACCTTCGCCTCGAGCATCCTGCGCTTCTTCAGCTCCAGGGGGCACGCCTGCTTCGTTATCACGACGGCGACGCCGTCGTACTCGATGGCCTCGCGCATCACTTCCGTCGCAGCCTTGATGTCGTACGGGTCCACCTGCTTCACGAACTTGGCGCCGACACCGCGGGCTATGCTCTCGATGTCCAGGGCCTGCGTGGTCACGCCGCCGAACTCCCTCCCCGTGCCGGGGTTGGGCTGGTGTCCCGTCATAGCGGTGGTGCGGTTGTCGAGCACCACCATCACGATCTTGTGGTTGTTGAACAGCGCGTTTATCAGCGGGTTCACTCCGGAGTGGAAGAACGTGGAGTCGCCCATGAACGCTATCGGCAGCTGGTCGGTGGCCTGCGCGAATCCTCCCGCGGCTCCGGCTCCTCCGCCCATGCAGATGATGAAGTCCGCCTCGTTGAACGGGGGCGACCCTCCGAGGGTGTAGCACCCGATGTCCGAACAATAAACAACGTCCCTCTTGCCGACGGCGCGCTTCGTCGCGGCGAATATCCCCCTGTGGGGGCATCCGGCGCACAGCGTCGGAGGCCTGGCGGGGAGCTTGACATCAGGCTGGGGCATGGGCTCCCTGAACTCCTTCACGTCCGCGAGCTCGGAGAGCGCGGAGAGCGTGTCCGGGAAGTACTCCCACGCGTACGGGAGATGCCCGGACCTCTTGCCGTACACCGGAACGTCCAGCATGTTCTGCCCGGCGATCCTGAGCACCGCGTCCTCCAGGAACGGGTCGAGCTCCTCCACGACGATGATCCTCTCCTTGCCCTTCATGAACTCGGCGATCTTCCTCTCCGGCAGCGGGTTGGTGAAGCTGAGCTTGAGGATGGAGACGTTCGACATGGCCTCCTTCACGTAGGTGTACGCGACACCCGACGTGATGACGCCGACCGACCCCTCGCCCTCGACGAAGTTCAGGGGCGACTTCTCGGACATCTCCTTCGCCTTCTCGTTGAGCTGCAGGAGCCTCTTCCTGTTGATCCTCGCGTTGGCGGGGATGTTCACGAACCTGACGAAATCCCTGTCGAAGTGGCCCTTGGTCACGGGCTCGGCCCTCTGGCCGAACTCCACCGGGGCGCGGGCGTGGTTCACGCGGGTGGTGGTCCTGAATATCACCGGGAGGCCCAGCTCCTCGGATATGCGGTAAGCCTCGGGCACCATCGCCTTGGCGCCCATGGGCGTGGACGGCTCCACCATGGGCAGGAGCGACAGGTGCGAGTAGTACCTGTTGTCCTGCTCGTTCTGGGAGCTGTGTGCCGACGGGTCGTCGGCGGTGAGTATGAGCATGCCGGCCTTCACGCCGGAGTAGGCCAGCGTCATCATGGGATCGGCGGCGACGTTCAGTCCGACGTGCTTCATGAAGACGAACGAGCGGACTCCCGCGGAAGCGGCGGCGGCAGAGACCTCCATCGCCAGCTTCTCGTTGTCCGAGAACTCGAAGTACATGCCCGCCTCCCCCGACAGCTTCTCCAGGAGATTGCCGATCTCCGAGGACGGCGTGCCGGGATAGGTGGAGGCGAAGCCGACGCCCGCCTCGAACAGGCCTCTCACGATGGCCTCGTTGCCGAGGAGGAGCTGCTTCCCCCCGTCAGTTAGAAGATCCGACATTTCTGAAACCTCGATGCGACGCCATCTGCGAGCTGGTTTTAATATGTACGCGCGCAGGAAACGGGAGCCAGGAGCGGAAACCAGGAGGAACGGAGGGTTCCGGGCCGTTGAACACGATTGTACAACGGCGGAGTGCCGATGCGTGTGGGAAAGGGATGTGAACCCTCCCTCCGATTCCGTCCCATGGACAGGAAGCTCAGGAAGCGGGTGCTCGATTTCGCCAACGACGGTGAAACAGAGTATCCGCTCTACACGCACCTCTGCAGCAAAGGGACGCTGGACGGTTGGGACGTGTACAGACCGGATCCCGCCGAGTTCATGATCATCGGGCTACCGCAGTACGTCCTGGTCCGCGGCGATGAGATCAGGTGGAACTCCCGCGAGGAGCAGGAGATCCTGCAGAGCAGGGAACGGTGATGCCGGCCCGGACCGTCTAATCTTAATACCACGCACCCCGCTGGCCCGACCATGGAACCGGAGGAGCTCATGGACGTCATTCGCCAAACGGCCAGGGGCATGGGCATAGTCGACATATCCGCCGCGCCCGTGGAGCGCTGGGACAGCGACCCGCTCGTCTCCTCACGCATCGGCCCGGGGCACCGCCCGGCCGACATCATGCCGGACGCGCGCTCCGTCCTGGTCATCGGCGTCCCGGTCCAGAAGACCATCGTGGACACCGCCCCGTCGATCTACTACAACCACCTGTACGGCGTGGTCAACTCGCTCCTGGACCAGGCGTCCGAGAGGCTCACTCTGGAGCTCAACGCCCTCGGCCACCGCGCGGTGTACGTCCCCAGGGACGGGTACCACGGTATCGCGGGCCTCCGCGAGCTCCCGGAGGCGTTCTTCTCCCACCGCCACGCGGCGTACCTGGCGGGCATGGGCACCTTCGGGTGGAACAACGTGCTCCTCACCCCTGCCTACGGCCCCAGGGTGAGGTTCTCGTCGGTCATCACCGACGCCGTCCTCCCGTACGGGGAGGTCATGTCCGAGGGGCTCTGCCTCAGGTGCAGGAGGTGCGTGAGGGAGTGCCCCGCATCCGCGTTGGGCGAGGCGGACTATCCCCAGGCCATCACAATCAAGCAGGCCTGCGTCGAACGCTCGGCGGAGCTCGCGCAGGTCGGGAAGTCCCCCTGCGGCAGGTGCATAGCCGTCTGCCCCGTGGGGAAGGACAGGGGCCCTCCGCCCACGCCGGAGGCCGTTGAGGCCATCCGGACCTACCGGAAGCCCCCCAAAGTGTAATATCCGAATTGGGGTTGGGGATTCCCGGGCTGAGGTAGTCAAGCTAGGCCAACGACGCAGGACTTAGGATCCTGTCCTTAGTGGTTCGCGAGTTCAAATCTCGTCCTCAGCACCAATTCTCCACCAGTTCCGTCTGGTCACCACAGACATGCTGAATCGTTCATCGGCACGACACCGGAACAGCGTCCAGACGCTTCCCGGGCACGGTATACGGAAGTTAAAGTAGTGAACGCGCCATCCGTCCAACGATGGGAAGATTCTTCGGGAAGGACAGGGGCCTGGAATCGTCGGATGAGCTCCGCAGGATGGACCCCCGGTACGCGGACGAGCGCTGCCGGACCGATCCGGGGACGCAGTTCGAGATCGGGATGCACTACTACAGGGGAGACACCCCGGCGGGACATTCCTATGAGAAGGCCGCGAAGTGGTTCGAGAAATCCGCCGATCAGGGATTCGCGGCGGCCCGGTGCATGCTCGGAGAGTGCTACTTCAACGGAGAGGGCGTGGAGAAATCCTACGAGAAGGCCGTCAGATGGTTCAGAAAGGCGGCGGAGCAGGGCGACGCGACCGGCAAACGCAGGCTGGCGGACTGCTACGCGGCGGGACTCGGCGTGAAGAAGTCGACCTTGGATGCCGTGAGATTGTACACCGAGGTCGCCGACACGGGGGATGGTGCGGCGCAGTACTCGCTCGGACTGTACCTCATCAAGGAATACAGGTCGACCGGCGCATTCGACCAGGCCCTGGAGTGGTTCAAGAGGGCCGCTAGGAACGGAGTGGTGGAGGCGCAGGTCCGCCTCTGCGACTACTACATGCGCGGGGAGGGCGTGATGCAGTCCTACGTCGATGCGGCCAGATGGTACAAGATGGCCGCCGAGAACGGCGACAGCCGCGCCCAGAACGCGATCGGGTGCTTCTACAGGGACGGATGGGGCGTCAGGCAGTCGTACGAGGAGGCCGTGAGATGGTTCACGATCACCGCCGAGAAGGGCGACAGGGAAGGGCAGTACTACCTCGGGATGTGCTACGAAGAGGGGAAGGGCGTCCAGAGATCGCCGGGTGAGGCCACGAAATGGCTCAGGAGGGCGGCGGAGCAGGGCGAACCGAGGGCGAAGCAGGAGCTCGCCTTCAGGTTCACGGTGGACGACATCGTCGGAGGCGGCTCCGACAGGCCCCCTGAGGACGCCCCCGGACCGACAGATCCCGCCGAGCAGTACGACCTGGGGGTCCGGTACTACAACGGACAAGGCGTGGAGCAGTCATACCCCGAGGCGTTCAGATGGTTCAGGAAGGCGGCCGGGCAGGACCATGCCCTCGCGCAGTACTACGCGGGGATATGCTACGAGAACGGCCAGGGCACCGGGAAGTCGATCGCCGAGGCCGCCGGATGGTACAGAAAGGCAGCTGACCAGGGGCTGGCGGAAGCCCAGTTCGCCCTGGGGCTGTGCTACGACTACGGGCAGGGCGTGGAGCAGTCGTACTCCGAAGCGGTCAGGTGGTACAGCATGTCCGCCGAGCAGAGGTACGCGGACGCGCAGTACTTCCTGGGGCTGTGCTACGAACGCGGGGACGGGATCGAGCAGTCCTACGCCAAAGCGGCCAGATGGTACAGGCGGGCCGCCGACCAGAACCATGCGGATGCCCAGAACAACCTGGGCGTGTGCTACGAGATGGGGCGGGGCGTGGAGCAGTCCGATAAAGAGGCCGCCAGGTGGTACACGAAGGCGGCGAACCAGGGCCATGAGCTGGCCAGGGAAAACCTGAGGAATCTCCGCAGCCACTGATCGGCATGCGTCGGACTCAGTCCGACTCCTGCCTGATCTCCCTCCCGGGCATCCCGCCGTACCTCCGGCCGTGGATGAACCAGTACATCAGGAGACTGACGAACGCCACGAACACGCAGGTCAGGTACATGTACCTGTACCCCACGGCGGTGATCAGAACGCCCAGGACAGTCGGCCCTACCCCGGTCCCGAGGTCGTTCAGCGCGGAGAACGTAGACGTCGTCACGCCGTACCTCCTGGGAGGGCTCTTGGACACCACGATGGACTGGCAGATGGAGAAGACGATGGACACCCCGATCCCTATCACGAACCCGGACGCCAGGAACAGCGCCGCGCTCGACGTCGTCGCGAAAATCGCCATCCCGACCATGAACCCCAGGTACGCCGGCAGCATCACCGCGTTGGGGCCCTTCGCGTCGTAGATCCTCCCGGCGTAGATCCTCGACACCAGCGTCCCGGCCGCCACTGCGAGGTAGAAGTACGTCGCGGCCTCGACCATCCCGATCTCCTCAGCGTAGTCCGAGATGAACGACAGCACGCCGGAGTAGGCGAAGTAGAACACCATGACGGTCATCGCCAGCGGGAGAGCGGACCTCTGGAAGAGGCTGGAGGGCCTGAAGCTCCTGGCCTCCGCGGCCTGCTCCTCCGTCAGCGTCTCCTCGGGCACGCGTATCGCCAGCGCCAGGAGCAGCGCGATGGTGTACATCACCAGGCCGACGGTGAACACCGCGTCGTAGTCCTCGGACGCGCCGAGTGTCATCCCCAGCAGGGGCCCGATGGCGCAAGCGAAGGTGATGCTCAGGAAGAAGTACCCCAGGCCCTCGCCCCTCCTGCCGGGGGGCACCAGCTTGGCCACGATGTCCGAGGTGCAGGTGCTGCTCAGCCCGTACGCCATCCCGTGCACGAACCGGACGGCGTAGAGCATCAGCATGGATGTCACGAGGAAGTATGACGCGGACATCACCAGCGCCAGCGCGAGGCCGGCTATCAGGAGCTTCTTCCTCCCGATCAGCTCGACATACTTCCCGATGAGCACGCGGGAGATCAGCCCGCCGATGACGTATATCCCCGCCGCGGTCCCGCCCGCGGCCGGGTCCGCACCGAACTCCAGCGACGCGAAGCCGGTGATGTTGATCAGCAGGGTGAAGTAGTTCAGCGAGCAGCAGAAGGAGATGATGGTGTCCAGGGTGAAGTCCCTCGTGAAGATCCTCTCCCCGGCCATGACCCGTTCTCTCCTCGCGGGTATTTATCGGGTTCGGCGGGGTCTGGCGCAACCAGGCCAGGCCTGCCCTTCGAGGACAGGCAAAATGGGGCCGTGTCCTGTTTGTAATAATATCGACCCGCCGGCCGATGCGCAGTTTTTAAGGGTAGCCTAACGATTCACCATCCCATGTCTGACTGCTGCTGCGGAAAGGATGACTGCAAGCCCGTCGAACTCACCGACCAGATGAAGGAGTGCATGAAGTCCATGCGCGTCTTCTCCCTGGCCACGGCCTGCGACGAGGGCACGCCCAACGTCGTCCCCGTGGGGATGCTCTTCCCCGGAGAGGACGGCAAGATCTGGATCATCGACAACTTCTTCGACAAGACCCTGCACAACATGAAGGAGAACCCCCTGGCGGCGTTCTACCTCTGGTCCCCCGACTACAAGGAGGGCTGCTGGCAGGTCAAGGGCAGGGTCGAGATCCTCGACTCCGGAGCCGACTACGAGAAGGCCGTCGCCATCGCCCACTCCAGGATGGAGACCGCCCCGGCCAAGCACCTGGTCAAGATGACGGTGTGCGAGGTCTACAGCGTCGCCCCCGGGCCCGACGCCGGCAAGAAGGTCCTCTGAGGCCGTCGAAATCCAGGGCCGGCCGGGAGGTCGGCCCGAACCTTTCTCACTTCTCCGGTCCCGCGGGGGCCGCACTTCCCCATC
>JAUNXZ010000167.1 GCA_030539515.1 Thermoplasmata archaeon | reverse complement strand
GGGTGGAAGGGCCCCCGGAGGGGCGTTTCTCAGGCCGCGGAGAACGTCACCGTGACGCTTCCGGACCCGAGGGCCTCGGCGAGCCCGATCGGATCGTCGACGGTCCCGAGGCGGGTGTAGCTGTACGACGTGCTGAAGCTCTCGTAGAAGACGACGACGCAGTCGTCCTGATAGAGCATGACGTCTCCCGCGGAGATCGTGCCCACCCGTGAGTGGGCCGTGGGGAACGTCGTGTCGAGGTAGACGTACTTCTCGTTGCCGTTGTACTCGCTCATAGTGACGGTCATCGGCAGCATGGCCGCCAGAGCGCGGGCGGCGTCGGTGTCCGCCAGCGTTACCGTGAAGGTTGCGTCCCCCACGGTCATCAGAATCGTGTCCACGGTGCTCTCCCCCTCGTCGGGCGTCTCGGGTGTTTCCGGCGTCTCCTCCGGGTTCCCGGGGGATGTATCGGAGGTCTCCCCTCCGTTAAGCGCCAGGTATGCCCCGGCGCACGCCAGTATCACGACTATGGCCACAACGGCCGCCAACGCGTTGCGGTTCATCGGTGCTGCCTGTCGCTGAGCAGCGTGTCGCCCACGGCGACGCTGTCGTGGTCGTACTCGTCGAAGAAGATGTAGAACGCGCTCGCGGGGATCCCGGTGACGCGGGCCGCGCTCTCGGAGAACTCCTTGGCGAGGGTCTGCTTCTGCTCCTTAGTCAGTTTGGATGACTCGAGTTTTATCACGGGCATTTTAGTTTCACCACGTAACTTATCGAGGTACGCGTAATAATGCTTTCGCACGGCAGGAGGAAGGGAGACGGAGACGGTCCGAGACAGTACGTATTTGTACCTAAGGTACCAAAATGTACCAAGATGCAAAAACGTACTTTATTTGAAACGGCACCGACAGGCAGGTTACGGGCGGATCAGATAAGGTACAAGATTGCATGTAAGGTACCGAACGGTACCAAACTGCAAAACCGCAAAACAAGAGAGCAGTTGATTGAGGCGACCGGTACAGGCCAGTTATGGTACATTCTCGAATCTAAGGTACAAGAATGTACCAAGATGCAAAACAACAAGTACAAGGATGGCTGGCATCGGAGAGCCGGACAATCGCATAGGGAATCATCGCGATGAGAACGCAGGACTCCGGAAGCATCCGGATCGGGGCATGGTGCAACCGGAATGTTGCACACGAAAACAGTCTGGATAGAAGGGATGAGTGCAGCCGCCGGGATTCGAACCCGGGCAATGAGCTTGGAAGGCTCAGATCCTAACCAGCTAGATCACAGCTGCCTAAGAGCCCCAAACGTATCGCCCTATTTAATCCTAATCTATGGGAACGAAACGTTACATAGGCCGAACGCCATCATCCAGGCATGACAGGCCGTCCGGTCCTACAGAGCACCTTCGAATACCATCTGTGGAAGACCCTAGACGGCGGACACTTCCCGAAAGGGGGCCCGATGGTCCTCGTCAGGGAGCTGGACACGTACGAGGGCACCGTGAACTCGGCGGTCCTCGTGATGCTCATAGACGCTCTGGCGGCGTCCGGGGAGGCCGACATCGCCACCCTTAGGAAGGTCGTCTCAAGGAGCCGCGCCACCGACTGCCTCCCGTCCGTGAGGGCCAGCGGGATCATGCTCGAGAAGGGCGACCTGGACGGCGCCGAGGAGCTGCTCGCCATGTCCGCGGGATCCCAGGAGATGGTGTCCCGCTCGCTCGCCGAGGCCCGCATACGCAGGTCCCGCGGTGACATCGACGGCGCGGCGCAGTTCGCTGGGTGCGCATACGGCTACGACGCGTCCTGCAGGGGCGCGTACAAGGTCCTCGCCGAGACCGACACGGAGGGCGGATGGCTCCAGAGGGAGAACATCCAGGACATCGTGGAGGGCAGGAAGCCCACCAACCCCGCCGGCCACGGGCGCGTGCAGGAGCTGTACTCGATCTACTACGACTGGTTCACCGGCAGGAGGGACGCCGCCACCGAGGAGCTCGTCAGGAGCCCCTACTACAAGGAGCGCGACCCCGAGTTCCTGCTGGCGTCCGCCAGGATGTCCGTCGACGAGAAGGACTGGCATTCCGCCTCCATGGTGTATGCGGAGCTTCTCGGCATGGACGCTCCGCCGTTCGTCTACGTCGAAGCGGCGGAGGCGGCCCTGGGGGCCAGGGAGCCCGCGAGGGCGATAGACCTGCTGTCCAAGGCCGACGGCAAGCTGGAGCGCGTCCAGAGGGACGAGATCCGCGC
>JAUNXZ010000166.1 GCA_030539515.1 Thermoplasmata archaeon | reverse complement strand
CCCCAGACGTGGACGAGCAGCGCCACGTAGAAGATGTAGGAGCACTGCTGCAGCCTCTTCCAGGTGCTGGCCTTGAAGTACTTCCTGACCGAGTAGAAGGAGGTGATCATCAGCGGGACCATCAGGCAGTCGAGGACGAGGGACGCCGCGCAGGCGTAGATGTAGTACCCGTTCAGGCTGCCGGGGTCGGTGAAGAAGGTGATGAAGTAGTACGAGAAGTACATGGTGTGGCAGAAGGCCAGGATGCATGCCATGACCGAGAGCTCGGCGCGGATGCCCTTGAGGCGCTTCTTCAGCTTCCACTTGTCCGGGAGGACGCCTACGTAGGCGACCACCGCGAACAGCATGCAGGACAGGGCGCCCAGGGTGAACGCCTGCTTGAACGGGCTCCTTCCGGATAGCCATCCGATCTCGTACCCCAGGACGTTGGGGAGGACGAAGTACGCCCCGACCAGGAGGGTGATGAGGTAGACGACCCACCTGTAGCGGTTGACGTACTTGTGGGCGAGGCACATGACGGCTGTGATGATCAGCGCCATGATGATCGCGATTTCCACTGCGTTGAGTGACATCAGGTCTTTCTCCTTTCGATGCCAGCCGACCGCTGCTCTGGGGGAGCGCTCTGCGTCGCATTAACGCGGCCGCAGAGAAGCCAGGCCGCCCGTATGGGTGGAAAAGCGGCCCGCACTCCCTATCGTGGCCCCGCCGCGAAGCGGAGGGGACGACTCCTCTGTTATTCTGACGGTTGTGTGAAAACAGATTGGTATAAAAGTCATTAGGTTAACCTAAATCTTTTTAGGATAAGTTAATACATGTAGGCGAGACATCCGCAGTGCGTCCTGGGTTCCGGTCTCCGGAACGCCCTGCGGTCCGGATGACCGAGCCATCAAGGCGCCGTTCGCGCATCCGGCGGCCGGAGGGAGCGGATGGGGCTGAGCGGAAGGGAGGGCACGGAGGTCATCGTCGGCGTGCTGCTCCTCGTCGTGGCCGTGGCGACCATCCTGCTGTTCGGCACGCCTCTTGTGTTCTTCTGGATCTGCGCCTTCGCGGTGCTCGCGGCGATGGCCTACCTCGTGGACCTGGCGTTCTTCCCTTACCGCACCCGGGAATCCGGGATGCTGCGCGCTTGCGAAGGCCCTTGCAGGGTACGCGCGGAGTTCACGATGTACACCGACGCGAGGAGGCCGCTGACAGTGACGGTCGACGGGGAGCCCGTCGGGAAGCTGTACCGTGGCGGTGTGCTGGAGTTCGGTGTCCGGCCCGAACAGGAGGTCCGTATGGTCCCGTACGCCGGGGACGCGGTCGAGGTTCCCGTGTCCGGGGACGGCACGAGGGTGTACGTGTACCGCGACGGTTCGGAGTACCGCGCGACGGGCTGTCCCGGATCCGTGGATGCGCGGCTGAGGGCGGAGTTCGAGGAGGACCACGCGAGGATGCGCAGGACGGCGCCGGTCTGGATGGCGATGCAGGTCTTCGCCCTGGCGGTCGTGGCGGTGTTCATACTGAAGTACCTGCGAGGCCATCCGGCTGTCGGGTGTATGAGATTATGGTATCGGGGACCCTGCGTACGGAGCTCATCATCGCGGTGCCGCTCCTCGTCGCCAGCGCGGTGTCATACTTCCTGCTGGGGAATGCCGTGATCCTGTGCCTCGCGGGCATCGCCGTCCTCCTGCTGGTGCGCCACGGGATCCGCTCCTTCGAGAGGTCGGAGGGCAGGCCGAGCGCCGAGCCTCCGTCGTATCTCGTCGAACAGGCGGATCCGAACGTCACCGTAGAGTTCGACAACTTCTTCCTGCAGAGCACCGGCACCAACCTGGTGGTCGACGGGAAGGCGGTCTGCCACGTGAACCGCGGAAACGTGGTCCGTCTCCGCCTGGAGCCCGGGACGCACCGCTTCTCCGTGTCGGATTCGGGGGAGGAGGGGGCGTACGCTGTCGATATCGATGTGGAGGACGGCGGCATGCTCCACGCGTGGAGGGACGAGAGGTGCGCATGGCACGTGACCGGGGAGCCTGGCGCGCCGTACCGCGAGCCGAAGGAGCCCGCGATGTTCGAGCGTTCGGACATCTACATCGTCGCCGCCATCGCCATCCTGTCGGTCTTCCTGATCAGGGACCTTCTTCCGTGACGGGTCGTGTGTCGATCGCAACGGGATGCCGGACGATGTCGGGAATAACGAGATTCCTACAGAATTCGGTGGTTGCCGACGAAAATAATGGGAGATGAGTGGGCCCGCCCG
>JAUNXZ010000165.1 GCA_030539515.1 Thermoplasmata archaeon | reverse complement strand
AGAAGTCCGGCGTGAGCCCGGACAAGAACCCCGCGAAGCTGGACCGCGAGGACGCCATCAAGATCCTCAAGGCGATCTCCGAGGTCAAGATCATGGCGCCCCCCACGGACTGCCTGTCGCCCATCGGGGACACGCTGATCAAGAAGGGCCTGATGCACGTGCTGGAGGGGCTCCGCCCGGAGTACTACGCCACGCCGGTCACCCGCTCGCCGAAGGCGGTCAACGGGAACCCGTTCGTGGTCGAGGCCGGTATCGTGTACGGAGGCGACATCCCCTCCGACGGCCCGGTCCAGATCCTCAGGTTCGCCAACCGCGTCCCGCTGCTGTACCAGCAGGGTGCCTGCGCCATCACGAAATCGATCTCGGAGATGGACTGGAGGAGGTACGGCCTGGAGCAGAGGGGCGGGAAGGGGATCCCCTACGGGCCCGCCATCATCCTCGTGCACATAGCGTCCACCAAGGTCCCCTTCACGTCCGAGGGCAAGGAGGCCGTGGCAAGCTTCCCCGAGCTGCAGTCCGAGATAGGTCTGGCGCTCAGGCTGTGCGCCAGGAACCTCAAGAGCCATCTGAACAAGATGGAGAGGAAGAAGAAGACCCATGCCAAGTTCGAGATCGTCCAGGAGATCCTGCCCGACATGGCCAGGAAGGCCGCGGAGCACCTCGGCAGGCCCGTGCCGAACCTGGACATGACGATCACGAGGATCATGAACGTCGTGTGGATCGAGCCGACCGTCAAGAAGGTCGACAAGAAGACCCGCGCGGTCACGTTCACCGTCTACAACTACACCAACCTGCCCAGGACGTTCATGCTCCACGCGCAGCTCCCCAAGGAGGCCGTGAACCTGACGCTCTTCGGGCACCAGCACTTCAAGGACATGAACGAGGAGGGCAAGGCCAACTGGACCATCCCCGAGCTGCAGCCCTCCCAGCACACGGAGGTGACCTTCGAGCTCGTGGGCGACATGGCCGACACCTTCGACGCCGACGACGTGTACTTCTCCGGGCTGAACCCGGCGATGGTCATGGGCGCCGAGCTGCTCCCGGGCGACTGGGGCATCAAGGGGATGGAGATAGTCCAGACGGACGAGTACGTCGAGGACGACTATGTTGAGGAGAAGGAGGAGGTAGAGGACCTTGGCGAGGACTGACAGGCAGAAGGAGGCCATGGAGAGCCTCACCGGGCTGGTCGGGCAGCTGTACGACCAGATGGACACCGGGCAGATCCCCGCGATGGAGCTGCCCATGCGCTCCAAGAAGAACATCGAGTTCGACCCCAGGCACAACGTGTGGAAGTACGGGGACCTCAAGACCGCCAGGAGCGCCAAGACCGTGAACGGCGCGGTCATGATGCTCCGCACCGTGTACACCGCGGACTTCATCAACGAGATGATCCGCGAGAACAAGTCGTCCACCCTGAGGGAGATGTACTACATCTCCGAGGGTTGGCACAACGCCAAGTTCCACAGCCAGGACGAGAGCAACCTGCTGGCCGAGGACCTGGAGACGATCACGAGCTGCATGAGGGAGGACTTCAAGCTCAGGCCCGAGGAATCGGGAGCGCACGTCTACGGGGACATCAACTTCACCACCATGACCAAGAAGGGCATGAAGACCGTGAACTGCCAGGACGACGTGTCGGAAGCGGGATTCGCGGTGCCGTACAAGGTGGAGGACGACGTCTTCCAGATAGACCCGGGCAACACGAAGTTCGTCATGGCGATAGAGACCGGTGGTATGTACGCCAGGCTGATCGAGAACGGGTTCCCGGAGAAGTTCGGGTGCACGCTGGTGCACCTCTCGGGACAGCCCGCCAGGTCCACCAGGCGCCTCATCAAGAGGGTCAACGAGGAGTTCAACATCCCCGTCGTGGTCTTCACCGACGGAGACCCGTGGTCCTTCAGGATCTACGCGTCCGTGGCGTACGGTGCGATCAAGACGGCGCACATCTCCGAGTACCTGGCGACCCCGACGGCGCAGTTCGTCGGCATCACCGCGTCCGACATCCTGAACTACGACCTGCCCACCGACAAGCTCAACGACAAGGACGTCGGGGCGCTGCACGCCGAGCTCTCGGACCCCAGGTTCACCGACGAGTTCTGGGTCAACGAGATCCAGGCCATGCTCCAGATGAACAAGAAGGCCGAGCAGCAGGCGCTGGCCAAGTACGGTCTCGACTACGTGACGGACCACTACCTCCCCGAGAAGCTCACCGACATGGGCGTCCTGTGAAACGCCGCGGGCGGGAT
>JAUNXZ010000164.1 GCA_030539515.1 Thermoplasmata archaeon | reverse complement strand
CGAGCCTCTCGAACAGCTCCGGGTGCTTCAGCGGGAGCTCGATCATCTCCCTGATGCGCTTGAGCTCCTCGTCCAGGCCGCCCACGTCGTCGTAGGTGATCTGGTTCCCGCGCTGGGCCTTGGCCGCGCGGGTCCTCGGGCCCGCCCTGATGACCACCTTGGTCCTCTCGTTGACCATCACGGGCCCCTTGGGCTGGGTCTGCACCACGGCGAAGGTGGAGCGGTTGCCCATGAGCGCGATGTTCGGCACGATGATGTCCGTGTCCGCCACCAGCGGCCTGTTGAGCAGGCCCTTGAGGAACACCTCCTCGATGCCGTCCTCGAAGCGGATGACCTTCCCCTCGGGGATGTTCGGCGCGAGCACCACCTGCTCCGCGGGCTCCGGGACGCACCTCCTGACGGTGACGTTCTCGTCCACGGACACCCCGGCGTTGGTCCTGGTGAGGCCGTCGATGAACAGCATCCCCTTGCCCTCGTCCTCCGGGTTCCCCTTGAACACCTTGGCGACCACCGTCCTCTTGCCGGCTATCTCTATCGTGTCGCCCAGCTCCAGGCCCAGCGCCCTGCGGGACTCGCTGTCCATCCTGGCGCGGCCGTAGCCCGCCTCGGACTGGGACCTCGCCATGGCCACCTTGAGGATGATGGAGTCGCTCATAACGGCCACCGGATGGCGTACGCGCCTTTAATCCTCGCGCGCACCGCGTGCGCAAGGTTATTAGCGCCGGGGCCATAGCTCTCCGCGATGACAGTCGTCGAGATCAGAATCGAGCTCAAGAAGGGGGTCGCAGACCCCGAGGGGAAGAACACCAGGAAGACCCTGGAGTCCCTTGGCTTCAAGGGCGTCAGCGACGTGAAGACAGTGAAGCTGTTCGAGGTCGACATGGACCTGCCCCCCGCTGAGGCGCAGGCGGAGGCCGAGGAGATGTGCAGGAAACTGCTCGCCAACCCGGTCATCCAGAACTACAAGGTTTCGGTGAGATGAGATGGCTTGCGGCATGAGGAGGCGCGACGCCCCCTACGACCTGTGCGACGTGGAGATCCTCGGCGCATCGGACGGGGAGCTCGCGCAGCTGTCCAAGGACATGAGCCTCGGCCTGTCCGAGGACGAGATGAGGACCGTCAGGGACTACTTCGCCAAAGAGGGGAGGAACCCCACCGACGTGGAGCTGCAGGCCCTGGGCCAGGCGTGGAGCGAGCACTGCTGCTACAAGAGCTCCAAGCCCATCCTCAAGGAGTTCGTGTTCGGCATCGACAGGGACGACATCCTCTCCAGGGGGGACGCCGGGGTCATGGTCTTCGACGACGACTACGGCTACGCCCTGAGGATCGAGAGCCACAACCACCCCTCCGCGATCGAGCCCTACGGCGGAGCCGCGACGGGAATCGGCGGCATCCTGAGGGACGTCGTGTGCATGGGCGCCCAGCCCATAGGCCTGGCGGACCCGCTGTGCTTCGGGCCCATCGACAGGGACGTGGACCTCCCCGCGGGCGTCAAGAGCCCCAGGTACCTGATGAGCGGCGTCGTGTCGGGAATACGCGACTACGGCAACAGGGTCGGCATCCCCACGATCACGGGCGGCTTCTTCTTCGACGACAAGTACACCGGGAACTGCCTGGTGAACGTGGCCTGCCTCGGGATCGTCAAGAGGGCCGACCTGGCGAAGAACTACGCCGGAGGCCCGGGCGAGGTCATGATCCTCGTGGGCGGGCTCACCGGCAGGGACGGCATCCACGGCGTGAACTTCGCCTCCGCGGACCTCACGTCCACATCGGACGAGGACTCCCGCGGCGCCGTGCAGCTCGGGGACCCGATCATGAAGGAGCCCGTCATGCACGCCTGCTTCGAGGTCAACGCCAGGCACCTCATCACCGGGATGAAGGACCTGGGAGGCGGCGGCCTGAGCTGCGTCGTGGGCGAGATGGCCCTCGAGGGCGGCTGCGGCGCCGACGTGGACCTGGAGAAGGTCCCGCTGAAGGAGCCCGGGCTGGCGCCCTGGGAGATCTGGGTGTCCGAGTCGCAGGAGCGCATGATGTGCACATGCACGCCGGAGAACGTGGACGCGGTGCTCGAGGTCTTCGACCTGTGGGACGTGCCCGCCACGCCCATCGGCGTGACCACCGACACGATGCACACCCGCCTGTTCTGGGACGGCGAGGGCATCTTCGACATGGACCTGGAGTTCCTCACCGGCGGCCCGGTCTACGAGCGCCCGTACGAGCTCCCCACCGTCTCGACGAAGGAGGGCG
>JAUNXZ010000044.1 GCA_030539515.1 Thermoplasmata archaeon | reverse complement strand
TCCGATCGCACGATTCCCCACTCGGCTTTGCACTGGGGGTTCTGAACAGTTACAATTTTTGCTTCTAAATCTAATTTATATGTCGAATTGTATTATAAATTAGCGATATTCTGATAGTTATTAATATGACATCGTCATATTACAATCCATGTTCAAGAGAGTCGTGCTAGACAACTTCAAATCGTTCTGTCACCTCGACGTGGACTTCACTGGTTCGAAGGACATTCCGCACGACTACGTCGCCGTATTCGGAAGGAACGGTTCCGGGAAGACCAACCTGATACAGGCTTTCCAGTTCCTGATCGACTCCACCAAGACCCTGGAGCACCCCTATCCTCATGAGGATAGCTTCAAGGGCACGATAATGCTCGAAGAGGGCTTCGAGAATTGTGATGAGGAAACCGTGGATCTCATCGGCAAATTTGCGAAGCTCGTGGGTGAGAACACCCGGGAGAGGCTGTTCTCCCTCAACACATCCAGACTCGTCGGCGAGTCCAAGATGCTGGGGGCCAAGGGGAACATGAGGATGGAGTTCACCTTCGTCCTGAACGGTGCGGATGCAGTCTATTCCATGGAGTTCGGAGAGAACGACAGGATCGTCTACGAGAATCTGGACTGCCGCATAGGCAACAGGAAGGGCAGCATCTTCACCATCAGCCGTGATGAGAACAAGCAGATCTCAACCAGATACCACAAGTCGTTTTTCGTGGAAAAAGAAGGGTTGCCGGCCCTATGGGACGCCATTTCCAACGACTGGGGCCCCCATACCCTGCTATCCATACTCAGGAGAGAACGCGACAGCATCGAGTCGATGGTCTGCAACGAGGTCTACGATGCCCTGGACCACTTCGATGATGTCAGGATATGCCTCCGCGGGAGGAAGGGGATGACTTTCGACCTCGAATCCGGAATCATCAGGTCTGACAAGAGGAAGATGCTGGAGGCGTACGAGAGCGCCATATCGAAGTTCTTCATCCGCACATCCCTGGACATACGTAACGTGCACTACGACGTGTATGAGGACGGTGGCCGCATACATTACCAGCTGTACTTCGAGAAGCGCATCAACGGGGAATTCCAGGATGTCAAGTCATCCCATGAATCCCTGGGGACGAGGAATCTCCTCAGGCTGCTCCCCTACCTCATGGAGCTTTCCAGAGGGAAGACGGTCCTCATCGATGAGATCGACACAGGAATCCATGTGGAGCTGATGTATCTCATCCTGGAGGAGATCCTCGGCTCCGGTAACGGGCAGCTGATAATGACGACACACAACACGAGGCTGCTCCTG
The DNA here is from genome assembly GCA_030539515.1 of Thermoplasmata archaeon. Classification (GTDB taxonomy): domain Archaea; phylum Thermoplasmatota; class Thermoplasmata; order Methanomassiliicoccales; family Methanomethylophilaceae; genus Methanoprimaticola. Next base: position 11,811 of record JAUNXZ010000044.1, on the reverse strand, counting down.
AAACTGGACCCGAAGAAGGCATACGTGATCAACCAGCACTACAACGATGCAAAGACGATCACCCCCATCAGCTCCATCGCCAGGACGCAGAAGAACAACAACAACGAGGACAGGTACCACAACGGGGTGTTCGGCGACATCCCCCACACTTCGCTCATCGACATGGAGGAGATCTCGGGCACTTTCGACGAGTTCATGGGGGATCCATGAGCGACAAGAGGAACAGGACCCTCGTCATAGCCCATGGGAAATCCGAGATAGAGCTCTGCAAGGCAATCGCACGCCTCGCCGACATCGGCATCGAGATCGATTCCAACGACTCCGGGGGCAGGACGATAACCATGTCCAGCCTCCCGGGGAGGTTCGGATCCAAACCGTACACGAGCGAGCTCGCCCTCAGCAAGAAATTTGAAAGGCTCGAGTACTTCGGCGGGAATAGGGTGGTCGAACACATGCCCAATCTCAGGATATTTCCTGTGATGGACATCGACGGGGACCATGAGAACAGGCTCAGATACATCACAGGGGAGATGTTCAAAGCGTTTCCCCTTGGCCGCTACGTCACTCCGATCTACAACGACGACAACCTGGACCAGGTTATGGAATCCATCGGCTACGGACAGGTGGTGTCGAAGAAGATCAAGACGTACAGGAAGATCAGCGACGGAATCACGGACCTTATGGACCTGTACAGCCGTCTCAAACAATGCGAGAACACCAACCTGGAGGAGTTCGTCCTCCACTGCATGAGCCACAGCCCCATCTTCCAGGGCCATCTGGACCGTATTAAGTGAGGTTTGATGTTTTGACTCATGCCTTTAACTTCGCACCGACCTCTCATCACCGAGGCCGGCTGCTCCGGGCTAATCTCCACAACCGTGATCGTAACGTGTTGGATGTATACGTCAACTCTATTAGCTCCTATGACCTTCGCACGTGCGATGGCCGAGGAGACCGAGGAATACTGCACCGCCGATCTGGAGATCGACGACTACGACCCCGTCGGGCCGGACCCGGACTTCGAGGACATCTACGGGGAGCCGTACCTGTCGGAGGACGGCTTCGTCTACGAGGACCCGGAGTACGAGCCGACTCCGGAGGAGATCCTGTTCTCGTCGACGGGCGGCGTCGCCCTGCTGTTTCTGGGCGTCGCCATCAGCCTCTGCATCGTCGTCCACGCCTGGTGGACCGGCGGCACCCTCGCGGGTTACGACGTGGGGGACATGGAGTTCAGCGCCATGATGCTGGTCCTCGTCCTCGCGCCGGTGTTCCTGGCCTTCGAGAACGTGCTCCTGGCGCTGTTCGCGGGGGTGCTGGCCGGCATCTACATCGGACAGACCGACCCGGAGTACTACGCGGTCGTCGCCGTCCTCGTGGCATCCGCCGCGTTCTACATCCTCGGCGAGCCTGACTGCCGAGGCGGGATTGCATCCGAGCATTCGCGATGCAACATGTTAATACGCAATAGCCGATATCCAAGCGATGCTCAGTAAAGTCGTCCTTGACAATTTCAGATCCTTCGCCCACGCCGAGCTGGACCTGTCCGGGCCGGACGGCCGCACGCTGGACCACGCGGCGGTCTGCGGGGAGAACGGCTCCGGGAAGACGAGCCTCGTCGAATCCGTCCTATTCCTGATGGAATCGGCCAGGACGCTCGCCGGCCGCCCCTGGCCGGTCGACTGGGCCAGCGGGTACAACCTGGTCCTGGGCCGCGACCCGGACGACCGCGACCTCGACGGCATGATAGAGAGGCTCGCCGCGGAGTACGACGGATCGGACGAGATCTGGATGCCCCGCACGTCCATGCCGATCATCGCGGAGAAGCACTCCAGGATAGGATCGGACGATGGCATCAGAGCGGCGTACGAGTTCGTCCGGGGCGCACGGTTCGGATACGGCCTGGAGCTGGACCGCGACGGCCGGGTCCTCTCGGAGGAGCTGACCTGCCGCCCGTGGGGGAGGAAGCCCACCGTCCTGTACTCGCTCCGCCGCGGGGAGGAACCCTCGTTCCACAGGATGTTCTTCCGTGACGCGGGGTACGGGAGCTGCTTCCGGGACCTCGTGTCCGATTCCTGGGGCGACCACACGGCGCTGTCCATCCTCGTGTCGGAGACCGCCGATGACCGCGGGCAGATGGAGGGCATGGTCTGCCCCTGGGCGCTGGCCTTCCTGGACTGCCTCGCCGAGGTCCGCATCCTGACCAGCGGCTCGGGGGACCTCTTCCCGGACATGGAGTGGGGCGTGATGAACGACGACGACAGGATCGTGCTCAAGGCGTACCAGATGGCGGCCTCCGAGTTCCTACGCTGCATCGACCCGGACATCAGGGAGGTCCGCCACGTCCGCCACGGGCCGCGCGGGAGGGACTGCTTCTGCTACCGCACGCACGTCAGGAGGCTCATCGACGGGGAGTGCAGGCTCGTCCCCATCGAGTCGGAATCGTCGGGCATCTGGAGGGCCCTGGAGATCCTGCCCTACCTGATGGAGCTCTACCGCGGGAGGACCGTGCTCGTCGACGACGCGGACGCGTGGCTCCACCCGGACCTCCTCGACGGGATCCTGGAGCAGGCGCTGGACGACGACCACGGGCAGCTCATCATGACGGTCCGCAGCCTGCCGGACGCCGTCGAGGCGGGGCACGCGTTCGCCGTCGTCCGCACCGACGGCGGCGGGAGGGAGGTCAGACCCATCGACGTGGCGGTGGAGGGGGAGGGGCGCCTGGACGGCGGCTGCAGAGGGATCCCGAACCCGTACTGGGTCGACATGTCCATGATAGTCAACGAGTTCGACTACATCGTCGAGGGGCGCGGGTCAGACCGAGCCGGGACCGCGTACATCCTGCCGTCGGATCGGTTTGAAAGGTTATTAATACGATAACGATGGCTATATCATCATGTTCAAGAAGGTCGTGCTGGACAACTTCAAATCATTCGGACATCTGGAGCTCGATCTGACCGGTGTGAAGGATGCACCGCTTGGACACGCGGCGATATTCGGCGAGAACGGCTCCGGGAAGACCAACATAGTCGAGGCTTTCCGGTTCCTGCTGGATTCCACCAGGACGCTGGCCCTTCAGGAGGACGGGCCCATCGGCGAATCCGGTCACGACTGCCCCCTCCGCGAGGGGCTGAAGGGCCTTGCAGGGGAATCCAGGACCATCGGCTCCGACGGGATCATGAAGCTCGCGTTCACATTCACCGCGGACGGGCGGGATGCCGCCTACTCGATGTATTTCGATGGGACGGACACCCTGGTCTCCGAATGCCTGGAATGCCGCATGGGCAAGAGGATGACCACGGTCTTCTCGATCTCCGGCAAAGGGGAGAATGGCAGGTCCGAGAGGTTCCACAGGTCCTTCCGGAATGATACCGTCCTCTGGAAGGACATCAGGAAGCGCATCGGAAGCCAATGGGGAACCCACTCGGCACTATCTATCTTCAGACACGAGCGCTCGCAACACGACACGGGATCCGTCAACGGAGCCGGCATCGATGCCGTCTTCAGGACGCTGGACTACCTGGACGACGTCAGGGTGCTCCTCCACGGAAGGGTGGAAGGAGGGATGGACCTGGAATCCGGCGTGATCCCATCGGACAGACGGAACGTCCTCGACGGCTACGGCATTGTCCTGACGACATTCTTCGGCAACACAAGCTCCGACATCCGCAGGGTCCGCTACGACGTCGAGGAGGATAGATCGGACCTCCGCTACAACCTGGTGTTCGAGAAGCGCGTCGGCGGCATCTACAGGGACGTCCCCGTCCAGAGGGAGGCGCTAGGCACCAGGAACCTGCTGAAACTCGTCCCCCTGTTCATGGACTACGACAGCGGGAAGGTCGTCGTCGTGGACGGGATCGACACGGGGATCCACTGCAGGCTCCTGCGTCTTGTGCTCGACGAGATACTGGACAGGGGGAAGGGGCAGATGTTGTTCACCACCCACAACACTTCCCTACTCAAGAGCCTGGATCCCAGGTCGGCATACATCCTCAGGCAGTCCTACGACCTGAAGGACATTGCTCCCATCAGCTCGCTGGCCAGGAACCGGAGGAACGACGACAACGAGGAGCGCTACCTCAACGGGATCTTCGCAGGCATCCCATACATCGCATTCCTGGACATGGGCATAACCAACGAGATATTCGACGAGGCCCTGGAAGGCGATGGGCAGGGGGAACCGGAAGGACCGCGAACGCGGCGATGCAGAAACTTATTGTAAAATGGGAAAGGGGGCCGAAGCCCCGGTTTCATCCTCAGATGAGGTCCTCGAAGCCCTCGACCACCTGGGGGAACTTCTCCTTGACGGCCTTGAGCAGGTTGTAGACGTTGACCTCACCGATGTCGGCGGTCTTGATCATCTTGATGAGCTCGTCGATGGTCTCGTCGTCTAGGGAGGCAAGCTTCTCCTTGGCCATGAAGTTCCTGAAGAGCTTGTCCTCCATCCTGTCGCGCCACATCTTGTCGTACGCCATCAGCGCCTTCTTGGAGAAGTCGCCGGTCTTGGCGCACTCGGTGATGACCTTCCCGGCGTACATGCCGGTCCTGCAGGCGTGCGCGATGCCGCCGCCGGTGATGGGGTCGATGATCCTCGCGGCGTCACCGACGAGCACCAGGTTGTCATCCACGGAGCAGTCCAGTCCGGGGCAGGTGGACACGAATCCGCCCATGATCTCCAGGCACTGGCCCTTGTTCAGGCGGGGGTCCTTGGCGATGAAGTCGTCCAGGTAGCGCTTGGCGTCCCCGTTGCCCTTGCACAGCCTCCCCATGACTCCGATTCCCACATTGGCGACGCCGTTGCCCTTGGGGAAGATCCAGACGTATCCTCCGGGCGCGACGGAGCCGATCACGAACTCGCAGTAGTCGGGGGCGACGTCGATGTTGCACATCCTGTACTGGATGCAGGAGTCGATGTCGCTGAGCTTCAGGGTTGTGTCGATTCCGGCCCACCTGCCGACCTGGCTCTCGTATCCGTCCGCGGCGACGACGACCTTGGCGCGGATCTCGATCTCCTCGCCCATGCTCCTCGCCTTGATTCCCACGAGCTTGCCGTCCTCGCGGATGACCCCCGTGCAGGAGGTCCTGAGCATGATCCTCGCCCCGGCCTCGGCCGCCATCCTGGCGAGGGCCTTGTCGAAGATGTGCCTCTCCAGCACGTACCCGACCTCGGCTCCGGCCTTGGACTCGTCCAGCTGGAACGTGGTCCCCTGGGGGGACTTGATGATGGCGCCCTTCATGTCGCCGCGGATCCAGGCGGGGTCGGGCTCGATGTCGACCTCCTGGAGCCATTTCTTGGAGACTCCCTCCGCGCACCTCAGCGGAGCGCCGACCTCCGCCTTCTTCTCGATCAGGATGGTGTCCAGGCCGCCCATGGCGCAGTACCTGGCGGCCATGCTGCCGCCGGGTCCGGCGCCGCAGACGACGACGTCGCACTCGAGGGTCCTCATGCCTTCGCCTCCAGCTCGAGGGCGGACACGGGGCAGAGCTTGACGCAGCGGCCGCAGCGGATGCAGTCGCTGTTGAACTCCAGCACGAAGTCGTTGAGGAAGATCGCGTTCTTGGGGCATGACCCGACGCATCCCCCGCAGTGCAGGCATTTGTTGAGATCCACTATCATCGAAATCACTCCTTGGTTTCGGGCTCGTCGGCCTGCATGTCCTTGGGGACGATCAGGGCGGCGGCCAGCTCCTGGGCCTCCTTGGCGTGGGTCTTCTTCCACTCCGCCAGGGGCACGGAGAACTCCTCCTCGACTCCCTTCCTGAACTCGGGGCCGGAGTTGTATGCGCAGAACGGGATGATCCTGAGGTCCGGGGTGATGTAGTGCACACCGCACCTCCTGACCCTCTCGACGTCGTAGTTGTAGCTGTCCTGGAAGTGCATGCCCGCGATGAGCATCATCTTCCACGAGAACGCCGCGAGGGTGTCCTTGGACTTGTCGGACATGACGTCCTTGATCAGCATGACGAACTTCTTCTTCGAGAGGCCCTCGGGCATCTTCGACTCGTCCACGCAGCTGTTCAGCAGCTTGATCAGCTTCGCGACGTACAGCTTCTTGAACCTGGAGTCCTCGGCCTTGTCCGCGATCTGGTTGAGACCGGCGGAGAAGCGCGCGACGTCCACGAACCTGGGGAAGGGCACGACGTTGCCCTTGTCGTCCTGGAACAGGTAGGTGGCGATGCCGCAGTGGGGGTGGGTGGTGAAGGTGACCTTGTTCTGGCCCAGGATGATGGACGCGAACTTGGAGATGGGCGCCACGACGGGGACGGGGTACCAGTCCTCCTTCGTCGCGTACCCGGTCTGCTCCTCCACGCACTTCACGAGGTCGGGCAGGGTGAACCTCCCGGAGACGAGCTCCTCGTGGGTGATCCTGCCGGTGAAGGCGATGGGCTGGAAGTTGACTCCACGGACGACATCGGAGTTGTCGAACGCGAAGCGCACGATGTCGCCGATGATGTCGTCGTTCATGCCCTTCCCGACGACGGGCACGAGCACGACGGACGGGGGCTTGAGGCCGTCCTCCTTGAGCCTCCTGCAGTTGTCCAGCACCCCGAGCTTGACGGCCATCATCTTCCTGCCGCGGGAGCGGAGGTAGACCTCGTCGGTCAGACCGTCGAACTGGAGGTAGATGGTGTTCAGGCCGGCCTCCTTGGAGGCCTTCAGGAACTCGTAGTCCCTGGCGAACTTGATCCCGTTGGTGGCGACCTGCACCTGGGCGAACCCGAGCTGCTTGGCGTCGGCCACGGCCTCGACGAACTGGGGGTACACGGTGGGCTCCCCGCCGGCGAACTGGATGGCGGTGCACTTGATGGGCTTCTCCGAGCGGAGGGCGACCAGCATGTCGTGGACCTGCTCGAATGACGGCTCGTAGACGTACCCGGCGTCGTTCGCGTTGGCGAAGCAGATCGGGCAGTTCATGTTGCACCTGTTGGTCAGGTCCAGGTTGGCGATGGCGGAGCAGGAGAGCATGTCGATCCTCTGCCCGTCGATCACGATGTGGACGGTGTCGTCCGGGTCCTCGCCGATGGTCCTGTCCATGGCGTTGTGGAGTCCGATGCCGTCGTAGGCGTACTTCTCCGCCTTGAGGTACATGTCCACATCAGCCCAGTAGACGTCGCTGAAGTCGCCGTGCTCGGGGCACGTCTTGCTCATCCAGACCTTTCCGTCCTTGGCGTAGATCTCCGCATCCAGGAGCTTGCCGCACTCAGGGCATAGCGAGCGGGTCTTCTTGGGAAGCCCCCTCGCCAGCGCATAATTGGTCGAGGTCGCAGTCATGGTACTGGAAAGGTCCAGGTTTTCCTGATATAAAATAGACGCCCAATTAGGAGAGCCTACCCAGACAGGATTCCGTTCTTTTAAACGGCGACCGAGCTGGCACATGGTCATTTGAGCGTGTTGCCCGCCCCCTGGATGCGTTGGAGCCGTTACCGGTCGGCGAGTGCCCGGTTTCGTCCATGCCTGCGGTTCGCGGGATGCCTCCGGGATCGGCATCCCGGATGGTCGATATATCTAAGACCGTGTGAGTTAGCGCTGACGCACACGCTCGGCCTTATCAATAACCTCCGGCGCATAGTACGTCATGAGACGCAACGACAACCGCGGGACCATGCCGTTCGCCATAGTGGCGGTGACCATCCTCATGCTCTCGGTCGCGGCCGCCGCCGTCACGGCGAGCTACCAGCGCGCCAACGACGGCGTCGAGGGCACGGAGGACGACGTCGACGCCGTGGGCGACGCGGTCGACGACATAACGACGTATGTGAACATGGGCCTCGGGAGCATCATCCTCGCCGTGTCGACGGACGACACGCTCGGCGGCCTGGAGGAGCGGGCGGAGGTCTTCTCCGAGAGGGCGGACGCGTGGATCGCCTTCCAGTTCCCCATGGTGAGCGGCGGCGTGACCGCCGAGTGCCTGGAATACGACATCTCCCTCGTGGCCGAGCCTATGGGCCTGGACTCCGAGGACGCCCTCGGCGGTTACACGCCCACCTACCTCCGCGGGACCGGCACGATCACGGTGCACCTCGCATCCCAGCACGGGAAGGCCCAGACCGACCTCGAGGTGTACTCCGACGGGAGCTACGCGCTCCCTCTCGCCGAAGTCCGCGGCTCGCTGTTCGAGTCCATGTCCGGGGGCTCCGGGATCTCCCTGTCCCAGATGATGTCCTCGCAGCTCACGGCGCTCGCCGAGTACCGCATCATGAACGGGTACGGCGGGACGTCCGCCTACGGCGAGATGGGGACGGACTCGATCATCACCGCCGAGGATGTGGAGGATGCCTACGCCGTCTGCATGCAGGCCATCTCCGCGATATGCTTCCGGGACTCGGACAACTCCCTCTCGTCGAAGGCCTCGGCGGACCTCGCCGACCTGCTGGTCTCCGACGGCGGCAAGGTGACGATAGACCTCTCGGCGGTCTACGCGCAGGCGCTGATGTCCGCCGTCGACGACATCGCCCTGAAGTGGATCGACTACCTGTACGGCTTCGAGGTCCTCGAGGCGCTGTACGGGAAGGCGAACCCCCTCGCCGGGGCCCTGGGGTCCCTCGCGTCCTTCCTCTCCGGGGAGGAGCGGGTGGACGGGGCGCCGTATCTCCAGAGCGCCATGTCCTCGAACGGCTACTCCGAGGACGAGTGGAGGAACCCCGGGAGCGGGACCACCGAGGTGTCCGTCGGAGGCCTGACCGTGTCCGTGACGAACCCCACGGCCGACCTGCTGTCGCAGTCCTGGCTCTCAGACTTCAAGAAGCGCTACGACGCCGAGACGTCGTACGTGGAGGACTACGTGGTCGGGGTGCTCAAGGCGGCCGCGGTGCTCGTCGCCGAGCGCTCCGACCTCGGCTATGTGAGCGCGACCGTGGACCCCTACGACTCCGAGTCGCTGGCGGAGACCCTGTCCGCCCTCTTCGAGGACGCGGTTGAGGGATGCGCCGACGCCGTCGAGGACACGGTGTCCCTGTCGCTCTCCGACGCCAAGGCGTACGACGAGTTCTACGGGAGCCTGGCCGACGAGGTCCTGGACCACGCGGACGACATGGTCCTCGAGTCCGAGTTCCTCTCCGCCGTGCGGTCGTCCCTCGAGGCCGCCGCGGAGGCCGACGGCATCGAGATCGACGTCGACGCGCTGATGGCCTCCGACGAGGTCGCGGAGGCCCTGGAGTCGTACCGCTCCGCGGTGTACAGCGACCTGGCGAAGGTCGAATCGCTGAGGACGATGGACTCGGGAAGCACCGGGATCGTCGAGTCGGCACTCGCGTGGGTGTGCTCCTACGGCCTGGAGGCGCTGGACATCCTGTCCCCGATGGAGGACCGGGCCCGGCAGATGACCTCGGAGATGCTCGGCATCGAGGGCACCAACCCCTACGGCGGCGTGGTGGACCTGCCCGGGGAGACGTCGTTCCAGGTCACGGACGAGAACGGCAACGTGATGAGCGAGAGCCTCTCCGCGTCGTTCACGCTCGAGGAGACCTCCGTCTCCGTCGGGATCGTGGAGTCCGGGTGCGTCCACACCGTCGGGTTCCGCGAGGACTCCAGCGCGGCGTACTCCACGGTGTTCTCCGTGTCCCTGCAGGGATGGGTGTCCTACTCCGTGACGGGCGCGGGATCCTTCGCCTCCGCCATGGGGACGACGTCGTCCGCCTACTCGGGAGGATTCGCTGTTGACTTCTCCACCGAGGTCACGGTGGCGAGCGGATGGGCCCTCGCCGGGATCGAGTACAGCGCCAGCGACACCGTCCTCACGGACCTGTGGAAGGTGCTCCTCGAGGTCCTGGAGCCGATAATCGAGCCGCTCCGCGTGGTGCTCGAGGCGATACGCTCGGCGGCCACCGTCATCACCGAGGCGCTCATGGAGGCCGCCGGCTTCGCGTCGGACATGCTCCTGAGGCTCTACGAGATGCTGATGGAGCCCACGGAGAGGCTGAAGGAGATCCTCGGGGAGTACCTGGAGGACCTGATGTGCGACACCGTGCTCGGAGTGCTCGTGGACATCGACATGGGGGACCAGACCATCGCCTTCGAGTACTTCGGCTGCACCCTCACGCTCACGACATCCGCCGTCTCCTGGGCGAAGACCACCAAGACTCTGTTCTCGGCGGAGCTCTCCATGCCCGTGTCGGACCTGACGGTCACCGCCGGGATCAAGGTCAAGCTCCGCGGCGACGTCGCGGCGGAGAACCTCATCATCACCGGCTCCGGCGGCGTCGCCGCCGACGACTGGGATGTCGAGGCGACGGTGGACCCGCTGATGAAGGGCAGCAAGTACCTCTTCAGCGTCGACGGGAGCGTCGGCGACACCGACTTCTCGCTGGTGGCCCCCAAGCTGGAGAACTACTACGAGATGGGCGTCGCCCTGAGCGACGTCCCCGGGATCGGCGAGGCCCTCGACAACATCCCCGTCCCCGGACTGGGGGTGAACATCGGCCTGGACGCCGGGTTCAGCCTGCGGTACACCACCGCCATCGAGACGGGACTGCTTATCAACGAGTTCGAGTCCAACCCCGCCGGGACGGACACGGGGAAGGAGTGGATCGAGCTCGTCAACAACGGGGACACCACCATCGACCTCGAAGGCTACGAGCTCGTGGCCGCCTCGGACCGTAAGTCGAAGCGCATGACCCTCTCCGGGACCCTGGCCCCCGGGGAGTACCTCGTAGTCTACCCGGATTTCATCCTCGTCAACAGCTCCGGGAAGAACACCCGGAGCGGGGAGGGGGTGAAGCTCTACGACCCGGACGGGAACCTCGTCGACGAGACCCCCATCAAGGCGGACACCTCCGACAACGGGGACACATGGCAACGGAAGTTCGACGGCAGCACCGAGTGGGTCCTCGACACGGGCACACAGGGGAAATCCAACGCCGGCTCCGCCCTCGGCGCGGTCATCGCCCCGTCGGAGATGAAGGACTGCGTTTGGGACGCGGTGGAGAAGGCCTTCGGGAAGGTCGGGAGCATCCAGGACGTGGACACCCTCGTGACGTTCATCCAGTACCTCGTCAGGTACACGATAGAGGAGGTCATCGGCGTCGTGACGGCGCAGATAGTCGACGCCTCCGTCTACGTGAGCGTGGACGTGAGCGACGCCACGTCCACGGCGTCCTCCGGGATCCGCGTGGCGCTCCGCACCGACGGAGACATGGTGGAGGACTGCCTGAAGTACGTGGCCGGGCAGGTGGAGTCCCTCCTGCTCGGCATGAAGAACCCGTACAGGATCGATCCGCTGGAGGCGTTCACCGAGAACGTCGACCTCGAGGTGTCCGCCCACGCCCGCATCGGCTTCCCGGAGATACTCTCGAAGTCGGACGATATGCCGGAGGTGGACATCGCCGCCGTATTCCGCGCGAACCTCGCGTCCCTCACGAAGGTGCTCGGCGTGGACACCGGCGACGCCGGGATCGAGTTCGGGCTGCTGATACGGGACTGCCCCGAGGTGCTGATCCCCTCGAAGCTATCCGCCAAGGACGGCATGGAGCACGACCTGTGGCTCTTCAAGGCCACCGTCACCTTCGGATGATGCCCGGGGGCATGCCCCCGCGGGACCCCCGCGGGGGCCACCACAGCCCTTTTTATCCGCGTGCGCGATGGGGTGCGACATGGCCGCGATGGACTTCAAGATCCCGACTGTACTCACTTCCGAGGAGCTAATGGAGAAGGCCTTCCACAGGGCCGCCAAGATCCACAAGACGGGGACGAACTCTCTCGACACGAGGAAGAAGACCGCCCTCGCCAAGGTGACGGCGTCGGGCGACATCGTGGTCACGGCACTCAAGGGCTACGTCGACAGGTTCCCCAGGCTCGACAAGGAGGACGACTTCCTCC
>JAUNXZ010000163.1 GCA_030539515.1 Thermoplasmata archaeon | reverse complement strand
GTTCATCAGCGGCGATGTCGGCAGCGACCTCTCCAGGGTCACCCCGTACACCGTCCTGAACGCCCTGGCCGTCATGAGCGTCTACATCAACCCCGAGTGCTACTCCGCCACGTCCGGCGGGTCCGCCCTCTCGCTCTCCGACCTGCCGTACGCGGTCACGGACGACAACACCGAGACGATAATCGGGTACTCGAGCAACAAACCGGCCTGAGCGGCCAGCGGGCGGCCTCCGCCCGCGTTCCACCCCCATGAGCGAATCCGAAGCTGCCGTCACGCGGAGAATGAAGCGCCGTCTGGCGGCGATACTCGCGGTGGGCGCCGTGGCGCTCTTCGCCATGGTGCTGCTGTCCCTGTGCTGCGGCACCGTCAACTACTCGCTCGGCGAGGTATGGGACAGCCTTGTCAGCGTATTCCACAACGGCGTGACCACCGGCCTCGACCGCACCGTGTTCAACCTCCGCCTCCCGCGCGTCCTCTCGGCGTTCGCCGTCGGTGCCGGGCTGGCGGTGGCGGGCGTCGTGTTCCAGGCGATCATCCGCAACCCGCTGGTTGACCCGTACATGACCGGCGTCTCGTCGGGCGCCGGCCTGGGTGCCACGCTCTACATCGTGTTCTTCTCGGGCGTCGCCGGGATCGGCAGCTACATCGGGACCCCGCTGTTCGCGTTCGTCTTCGCGGTCATCGCTTTCATGATCACGTTCACGATCGCCAGGATCAGCGGGAACTCGAACGTCAGCTTCGTCCTGGCGGGGGTCATCTCCGCCATGGGCTTCAGCGCGTTCACCACGATCCTGATGCTCACCAACGAGGACCAGACCCACGGGATCCTGAGCTTCCTCTACGGGAGCTTCTCGTCCGTGTCGTGGGACACCGCATGGGTGATGATCATCCCCGTGCTGGCCGTGTCCGCCGTGTTCATCTGCTGCGCCAGAACGTTCAACGTCGTGCTGCTGGGCAGGGAGCAGTCCATGGAGCTCGGGGTCAACTACGACAGGTTCAGGCTCCTCTCCATGCTGACGGCGTCGTTCCTCACCGCCGTGTGCGTAGCGTTCGTCGGGATCATCGGGTTCGTGGGGCTCATCGTGCCCCACCTGGCGAGGATGCTGCTGGGAGGGGACCACAGGCTCCTCATCCCCGCGTCCATGGTCATCGGCGCCCTGCTCCTGTCCGGGGCGGACCTGCTGATCAAGGAGATAATCAACGTCAGCGGCGTCGCGGTCCCGATCGGGGCCGTGACCACGCTCATAGGCATACCGTTCTTCGTGTTCATCCTGAAGAAGAGGGGGAAGGGATATGGATCCTGAACGCCGCGCTCCTGACGACCTCCTGATCTCCGCCGAGAACCTGGAGGTCTGGTACGAGGACTACCACGCGCTCCACGACATCTGCCTGGACGTCCGGGCGGGGGAGCTGGTTGGCATAATCGGCCCCAACGGGTGCGGGAAGTCGACGATGATGAGGACCATCAACGGCCTGCTGAAGGGCAGGTCCGGGGACCTCACCGTCGGCGGCATGAACGTCAGGGAGGTGGACCTGGAGGAGATGGCGAAGATGTGCTCCAACATCCCCACCGAGTTCCCCCCGGACTTCAACCTCAGCGTCTACGAGGTCGTGATGCTCGGCAGGTACCCGCACAGGCAGAGCATGTGGTGGGAGTCCGCCGAGGACGAGAAGGTCGTGAACCGCGCCCTCGAGATGTTCGGCATGTCCGCCCTGGCGGAGAGGGACATCACCCAGCTGAGCAGCGGGGAGCGCCAGAGGACGCTGATCGCCAAGGCCTACGTCCAGCAGCCCCGCATAATGCTCGTCGACGAGCCGACCGCCCACCTGGACATCAAGTACACCCTCGAGGTCATGCAGTACTTCAGGGACCTGATAGAGAGGGAGCGCGACATGGCCATCATCATCGCCGCGCACGACCTGAACACCGTGGCCAAGTTCTGCCACCGCATCGTGATGATCAAGAAGGGCAGGATCCTCGCCAACGGGACGCCCCGCGAGGTCATCACCGAGGAGAACATCGCCAAGGTCTACGGCGTCAAGGCCGACGTCATAGAGCACGACGGGGAGATCGTCATGATCGCCCGCCATCCGATAAAGGACCCCGGATCGGAGGGGTCCATGCCGGACCTGAGCTGAGGCCGGCCCCTTTACGGGAGGGCCGTCGGCCCTCCCCCCAACCTTCGGACACCCCTCGGTCCTGCAAGTTTTTCCTAGGAAAAGTTTGCAGTCCGTGCAAGTTTTTACCACGAATATCCACGCCTGAACCTT
>JAUNXZ010000162.1 GCA_030539515.1 Thermoplasmata archaeon | reverse complement strand
GTTTACAGGGACTCGTCCCTCTCCATCTTCGGAGGGTCGAACGTCCAGGTGTACTCGAAGCTGACCTCGATGTCCGACACCGCGGTCCCGTCCGGCACTTCGTACACATACACGAACGAGGCCGAGTGGCCCTGCTCGATCGTCGCCAGGAGGTACCCCGGATGCGAGTACATGTAGGCGCTCGTCCCGTAGGTCAGGCCGTTCACAGTCAGGTCGGCGTCGAACGTCAGGGAGTTCGTGCTGAACCCGTCCGAGTAGGAGTCGTTCGCCACCGTCCACGTGACGATCGCGAAGTCCGACCCTGTTCCCGAGGACGCCGTGTACCCCGAGTCGGTCGTGAACGAGTCCGTTACCTCGATCGAGTAGTTGTAGCGTACCTCCGCCTTGCTGCTTCCCCCGCCGGAGGCGGCCGCCGCCAGCAGCACGATCACTGCCAGCACGACCACGGCTCCGACGATTATCTTCGTCTTCTTCTGCATACCATTCGCCTCTTTCCGAGACGCACGGTCCGGATCATCCATCCCCTGTCCCGTGCAGTACCATCTACGCGGCGGCGGTATAATAACTGCTGGCTGTAATTTTTGTTATCTTTATTTCGCAGCCCGGGTTGCGAAACCGACATTCGCTAAGCGGGTTCAGCTGGCCTTCCCGAGGAACGCCGCCTCGATGTCCCCGCACCCGGCGTGCTCCCTCATCCACTGCGCCCGCGCCCTGACCTCGTCTGGCGCGATCCAGCGCATCTTGGTGTCGTACGACATCGCATCGGCGATGTACCCGATAGTCCTCTCCAGCAGGTCCGTGCGCCCGGCGTCCCTCAGGACCTCCAGGTCGTTCCGGAACTCGTCCAGCAGCCAGAAGGTCAGCACCTCCTCGGAGTCGGACTCCATCCTCGAGCGGATGTACCCGTGGTAGTCGAAGGAGGGCGAGGTGTAGACCTCCGGGGTCAGGTCCTCGCAGAAGTGGTCCGTCATCGGCCTGTAGTACCCGTCGAGGACCTCCCTCGCGCGCACCGCTATGCACTCCTCGCATATGCCCGGGGCATCGTCAAGGAGAGGGGTGATGACCTCCATAGCGCGCTCCTTCCCCAGCGCGTCCGCCATCGCGTACATCACATCCCAGCTGATCCCGAGCCACTGGCTGTCGACAATCGGGCAGATCCAGCCCGCTTCCCATCTCGTCATGCGGCGCAATCGCGGTGGGAGATATAAATAACGGTTGGCGAAAAGCAACACGGAGCGATACGCTCAGACTTCCTGCGCCGTCGCGACGATGAAGATCTCGTACTCGGGCGTCTGGTCGTCGGAGTCGTCCCCGAACACCCCGAACGCCTCGTAGTCCCCGAACGTGCCCTCGTCGACGGTGGCGTCGAACTCGTTCCCGGGCTTCCTCCTGATACGCTTTTCGGGCATCCCTAATCCCTGGGAAAACAGTGCCGAGCGGGGTATTTAACGGGGTCGGTCTTAGGAGCTGAGACCTCGACGGATGCCGTATTTAAACCACACATTTCCGCACCGGGAGGCTGGCACATACGGCATCCGTCGAAAATCCCAACGGAAAACGCAATCAACGTCGTTAACCCGCCTGGCACCCGCAATCACCTTTATCCGCGGTTCCCCATACGCACCGCATGAAGTCCTCCAAGAGGATATCCGAGATACCCATGTCGGGCATCAGGAAGATGTTCGACCTCGCCGGCCCCGACTCCGTCAACCTGGGCCTGGGCGAGCCCGACCTGGATCCCCCCGCGGAAGCGATAGAGGCCATGTGCGCCGCGTCCAAGGCGGGGAGGAACAAGTACGGCCCCACCGCCGGGATCCCCGAGCTCAGGTCCGCCGTAGCGGACTACTTCTCGCCGTACGGGAGGCTCGACGGGAGCAACATCATGGTCACCCCCAGCGGCTCCACCGCGCTGCTAGAGGTCACCCAGAGCATGGTCGACCCCGGGGACGAGGTCCTCGTCCCCAGCCCCGGCTTCGTCATCTACGCGCCGCACGCCAGCCTGGCGGGCGGCACGCCCGTCGAGTACGGATTGACGGACGACGGCCTCTTCCAGCCGGACATCGAGATGATAAAGGAGCGCATCACACCGCGCACCTCCATGATCGTCGTCAACACGCCGTCCAACCCCACCGGCGGAGTCCTCACGAAGGAGTCCAAGAAGGCCCTCCTGGACATCGCCAGGGACAATGATATCACCATCCTCGCCGACGAAGTGTACTGCGAGTTCGTCTACGAGGGGGAGCACCAGTCCTTCATGGACAGCCTGGACTGC
>JAUNXZ010000161.1 GCA_030539515.1 Thermoplasmata archaeon | reverse complement strand
TTCGACAAGGCCGAGATCTTCCTCCCCCAGGTCGTCGCCGCATCCAAGACCATGGAGCTCGCCCTCAAGATCCTCGAGCCCCTCATGACCGCCGGAGCCGGCGGACTCAAGGGCTGCGTCGTCATGGGAACCGTCGAGGGGGACATCCACGAGATCGGCAAGAACGTCTGCTGCGCCATGCTGCGCGGTGCGGGCTACAAGGTCATCGACCTCGGACCCGATGTGACCGCCCAGGACTTCATCGACGCCGCCGACGAGAACGAGGCCCAGGTCCTCGGAGGATCCGCCCTCATGACCACCACCCTCGAGGCCCAGCGCGAGCTCGTCGAGGCCGTCAAGGAGATCGAGGCCCCCTACAAGTGCATCTTCGGAGGCGCCCCCTGCAGCCAGGCCTGGTGCGACGAGATCAACGCCGACGGCTACTCCGAGACCGCCAACGAGATCATCGGACTGGTCGACAAGCTCGTCGCCCAGTGAGCAAATCACATTCAATCAAGGAGGAAAAGAAATGGCAGCAACAAGGCCCCTGACAATCCCCGACGTCTACGACAGGTTCGTGAAGGGGAAGAAGGTGAAGGTCGAGGACTGGGACTACAAGGTCATCCCCGAGAACCTCACCGCTCTGAAAGAGAAGTACAACATCAAGATCGAGGAGAACTCCATCATCCCCGAGGACAAGGAGCTCATCAACAACCTGTTCCAGGCCGGTCTCGAGATGCTCGTGACCACCGGATACTACTGCCAGGACCTGGGCCGCGTCATGCACGTGACCGAGGAGGAGGTCTGGGAGGGAATCAAGAAGACCCCGACCAAGCTCATCCTGGGAGAGGGCAAGGACATCGCCAGGTTCTACCCCAGGCACGGCAACTCGCCTGTCAAGCCCATCATCCAGGGCGGACCCACGGGATCCCCCATCTCCGAGGACGTGTTCGTGCAGATCATGCAGTCCTACGCCCAGGAGGGAATCGTGGACGACCTCGTGAACGGAGTCATGACCACCATCGAGGGCCACCCCGCGAAATCCAAGACCCCCTACGAGATCCGCGCCACCATGGCGGAGCTCAGGGCCACGAAAGAGGCCCGTGTCAGGGCCGGCAGGCCCGGACTCGGTGTTTAGGGACCCGAGACGCCCCTCTCCGAGGCGGCACGTCTCTGCGCGGACCTTCCCAACGCGGGCCACAGGATCACCGACGCCCACGAGTGCTCCCAGCTCAACGAGCTCAAGATGGACATGACCGGCCTCAACATGCTGGCCGGCTGGACCACCGTCGGGGACACCATCATGATCGAGCAGATGCCCATCCTGGGCGGATACACCGGTGGGGTCGAGGAGACCGCCATCTGCGACGTCGCGACCACCCTCGGTTCCTTCGCCTGCTTCAGCGGCAACTTCCACCTGGACGGACCGATCCACATCAGGTGGGGAACCACCATGGCCAGGGGAACCCTGCAGGTCGCGGCCCACGCCGCGGCGGCCATCGACGCCAACACCGACCTGCTCCTCGCCAACCAGTACTACCCCATCGCCGGCCCCTGCACCGAGATGTGCCTGCTGGAGACCGCCGCCCAGGCGATCACCGACACCGCGTCCGGAAGGGAGCTCCTGTCCGGATCCGCCGCCGCCAAGGGTGTCGTCCAGGACAAGACCACCGGAATGGAGGCCAGGATCATGGGAGACGCCGCCATCGCGACCGCCGGCATGAAGATCTCCGACGTCAACGAGATCCTGAACAAGCTGGTCCCGTCCTACGAGGCGCACTACACCGACGCGCCCCAGGGCAAGACCTTCCAGGAGTGCTACGACGTCAAGACCGTCAAGCCCACCCAGGAGTACCTCGAGGTCTACGACAAGTCCGTCGCCACCCTCAGGGACCTGGGCCTGGACATCAAGCACTGAGTGCTGTTCCTCAAACCGCTTCCAAACCCCTTACGCCGCCGGGCGACCGGCGGCTCCGCCTGCCCCGGTAAATTTGCTGTTTTCCTCGCCGGTACGGGCGGGTGCCCTATCCACACACCCTGCCTTAGCCGGGCGGGGACGTGCCCCTGGACGCTTTGGCAAGAGTTGCCAGTATGTGTCAAAAACAGCGTCTGGACGGGCGATTAGTATAAGTACGATGGTCGGAGGTAATCAAACGTGACCGCGAAGAGGTACGTGGACATCTATGCGGCGTACGACCGCTTCTTCGAAGGCGAGAGGATCAGGGAGGACCAGTGGGACTACACCGTGGTCCCCAACAACGCCTCCCAGATGAAGGAGAAGTACGGCATCAGGTTCACGAAGGACATCATCCCCACGG
>JAUNXZ010000043.1:7636-13374 GCA_030539515.1 Thermoplasmata archaeon | reverse complement strand
CTGAGCCTCTCCCTGGACGACCGCCCCGTGTCCAAGGAGCTCGAGGGCTACATGCGCGCCATGGCCGACATGACCGACAGGCTGTCCGTCGAGGTCTCGAACGAGGCGCAGGACCACGCGCCCTGCGTGAAGGTCCTGAAGGACGGCAAGTGGACCGGGCTCGCCTTCCACGGGGTGCCCGGAGGCCACGAGTTCACGTCCTTCGTCCTCGGGCTGTACAACGCGTCCGGCCCCGGACAGGCCGTAGACCCCGACGCCATGTCGAGGATACAGGCGCTCCCGCCCAGGGACATGACCGTGATCGTCTCGCTGTCGTGCACCATGTGCCCCGATCTCGTGATCGCCGCTCAACGCATAGCCGCCGCCAACCCCGGCGTCACCGCTCAGATCTACGACGTGAACCACTTCCCTGACCTGAGGGAGAGGTACAACGTCATGAGCGTGCCCTGCCTGGTGGTCGGCGAGAAGGTCGACTTCGGCAAGAAGAACATCAACCAGCTCCTGGACATCCTGGAGCAGTGAACCGCCGGGCGGGGGGACCGCCCGGCCCATTACCCCCTCACGGGGGCATTTTCCCGCGTCGCTCCGCAACGTATTTCTACGGCGACGGAAGAGCGGGGCCCAGAGGCGAGATTCTGACACCCAGGCAATGGCTTCCGCTCATCGGGATAACCATCTGCGTCTTCATCTTCAACATGTCCGAGTTCATGCCCATAGGGCTGCTCACGGACATCGCGGCGGATTTCGACATC
This sequence comes from Thermoplasmata archaeon, assembly GCA_030539515.1. Taxonomy (GTDB): domain Archaea; phylum Thermoplasmatota; class Thermoplasmata; order Methanomassiliicoccales; family Methanomethylophilaceae; genus Methanoprimaticola. The sequence continues at coordinate 12,622 of JAUNXZ010000043.1, read as the reverse complement.
TCGGAGTCCAAGGCGGGCCTCATAATCTCGATCTACGCCTGGGCCGTGGCGATCCTCTCGCTGCCCCTGATGCTCCTCCTCAGGAAGATGCCGTACAGGAGGATGCTCCTGATGTGCGTGGCGCTTTTCGCCTTCTTCCAGGTTCTGTCCGGGGTGTCTTCGAGCTACGAGATGCTCGTGGTGTCCCGTCTCGGCGTCGCGGTTGCGCACTCCATCTTCTGGTCCATCGCGTCGCCGCTCGCCGTGAAGGTCGTCTCCCCAGACCTGCAGAAGCTCGCGATCAGCGCCGTCGCGACCGGCACGTCCATCGCCATGATCATCGGGCTGCCCCTCGGAAGGGTCATCGGACTCGCCCTGGGATGGCGGATGTCCTTCGTTGTCATCGCCGTCGTCTCGGTGTTCGCGCTGGCGCTCCTCGTCGCGGTCTTCCCGAAGGTCGACAACCCCGGCACGTTCACGCTGGGCCGCCTCCCGGACCTGTTCAGGAACAAGGTCCTCGTCGGGATCTACATCTTCCTCGCCGTGTACGTGACGGGATACTACACCGGGTACAGCTACATCGAGCCCTTCCTGGCGCAGACGGCCGGTCTGTCGGAGACGATGATCACCGTCGCCCTGACCCTCTTCGGGCTCGCAGGCATAGGCGGGAGCATCCTGTTCACCAAGGTCTACGACCGCACCCGCTACCGCTTCATCATGACGGTGCTCGTCGGGGCGGCGGTGATGCTCCTGCTGCTGAGGCCCTCCGCGGTCTCCATGATCGGCGTGCTCGTGGTGTGCACCGTGTGGGGCTTCTTCGCCACGTCGTTCAACGTCGCCTTCCAGTCGGAGACCCTCAGGGCGTCCCCGGGCGACGCCACGGCCATCTCCATGTCCCTGTTCTCTGGTATATTCAACGTCGGGATAGCCATGGGCTCCATAATAGGGGGTGTCGTCACGGACACGATGTCCGTGGACTACATCGGATTGGTCGGCGCCCTGTTCGTCATCGCCGCCACCGCATTCGTCGGGCTGTACCTCATCGGCAGGATGAAGGAGAACGACGCGGCCAGGGCGAGGGCTATAGAGGAGCATATCTGGCGGTCCTGACCCCCGATTCGGATGCTCTCCAGAGGCGACGATGTTCGCATTTTACATATCCGAATGACAATCGCTATCCCATGTGCGATAGATTGAAGAGGGAAGCCGCTGAAGAGAGCAGATGCGGGGGCACCGGGACATGAGGAGGAATCCGTTAGGTCTCGAGGACTTCAAGTCGGTTGTCGGCAAAGGATACTTCTACGCCGACAAGACCCGTCTCATCGACAGTCTGGCCGATTCCGACGGTCAGGCCTACGTCTTCACGCGCCCCCGCAGGTTCGGGAAGTCGCTTGCGCTCAGCATGCTGGACGCGTACTTCAACCTCGAGTACAAGGGCCAGGCGGAGAAGTGGTTCGACGGGCTGGAAATCACAAGACTCCGTCGGGATGATCCAGAAATGAACTCGTATCCTGTGATCTTCCTGAACCTCAAGAACCTGGGGAACGGCACTGAAGAGGAGTTTGAGAGGCTCATATGCAAGAGGATCGCCGACCTCGCTCGCGGGTACAAATACCTGTACGACTCGGACAGGCTGGATGATGACGACAAGAATCGCCTGAGGTCCATAATTATGCAAACCGGTGGCTCGGAGCTCAAGTCATCTCTCCTCACACTCTCCGAACTGCTCGAGAGACATCACGGAAGGAAGGTCGTCATCCTCATAGACGAGCATGACAACCCCGTTAACAATGCATTCGGGCGCTCAGGACAGAGATACATCCTGGATTTCTGCCACGATTTCCTGGGAGATGCCCTGAAATCCAACCCGCACCTCAAGTTCGCCGCCGTCACCGGAGTCATGCAGATCCCGAAGGAGAGCATATTCTCCGGATTCAACAACGCCCTCGTCTACGATGTGCTGGACTCGAGATTCGATGACATGTTCGGATTCACCGCCGAAGACGTGAGGGCGGTACTCGAGGATGCGGAGCATCCCGAGAAGTTCGAGGAGGTCCGCGAATGGTACGAAGGATACCGCTTCGGGGACGCGGACGTCTACAACCCGTGGAGCGTTCTGACGTACGTATACGATGGATTCAGGACCGGAGGCAACGGGTGGGTCTACACCGGAAGCACCCGGACGGTCATCGACATGATCCGGAGCGTGCCGGAGGCCCGCTCCAACCTGCTTGCCATGAGCAACGGGAAGATGATTACCTGCATAGTGGATTGCGCCGTGACGTTCGACCAGATGTCTTCAGACATTAATTCCCTGTACTCCGCCATGGTCATGTCCGGATATCTCAAGGCAGTCCCGGACGGCTCCGGCTCGTACATCCTGAGCATGCCCAACCGTGAGATATCTGAATTCTTCACGGACATCCTCATCAGGATGGCGGGAACCACGGGGAACCCGGATGCTTGAGGGGCGCCGCTTTCTCGGGCGATGTCGCGGATCTCAGGAAGGGCGTCAAGCTCTCAGAATGGAGATTGAGGAGGGCTGTTTGGACAGTCCAGGCGTGTGGGGAAGTTATTCCGCTCACACCAATTGGAATGCTTTTATGCAACAATAACAGAGATAACAGCCAGCATTTTACATAACGGTATGACAATCGCTCACTCATGAGCGAGAAGGAGCTGGTTGAAGGCACCGTTAATAATGTCGGTGTAGATACGGAAGATATGCGTGACCCTCCGATGGGTGTTGCTGACTTCAGGACGATGCGCGATAGTGATCTCCTGTACGTGGACAAAACAGAGCTCATCGACCGCATACTGTCGAAGAAGGGGATTCAATCATTTCTGTTCACACGTCCTCGCAGATTCGGCAAATCGCTCAACCTCAGCATGCTGGATGCATACTTCAACATGAAGTACAAGGGTCAGGCCGAGGCCTGGTTCAGCGGCCTTGGGATCTCAAGACTGCGCCCGGACGATCCCCTGATGAATTCGTATCCGGTCGTCCGTATGAGCCTCATGGGACTCGTCACCGATTCCACGGACAAATTCTGCATCACTCTCGGAACAAGGATGGCCAAGGTTTATTGGGAGTTCGACTACCTCAAGGAATCCGAGGCGATCAACGAGGATCAGCGCGCGTATTTCAACGCCATTTCGGGGAATACGAACGATCCCGCTCTGCTCAGTGCCTCGATACTGAACCTTTGCATGCTGCTCGAACGCCATCACAACAGGAAAGTCGTGCTTCTCATCGACGAATACGACAATCCTGTCAACAATTCGTACGACAGGCTCGAGGTTCAGAAGGAAATACTCGGAATTGTCAGAGGGCTGCTGGAGAACGGCATCAAAGACAACGATTCCATCGCATTCACGGTGGTCACGGGCGTGATGCAGATTGCGAAGGAGGGAATCTTCTCCGGACTCAACAATGTCTACGTCGACAATGTCTTCAGCACAGGGTTCGAGGACATGTTCGGATTCACCGCCGAGGAGGTGCAGAACATCTGCACGGAATCGGAAAACCCGGATGCATTCGATACCGCGAGGGAATGGTACGACGGATACCGCTTCGGGAACGCCGACATATACAACCCCTGGAGCGTCCTCGAATACGTCTCAAGAGGGTTTACCGCCGGCGATTACTGGACGGGTACGGGCGGCGATGCCATCATAAAGGACATCGTACGCAACACGGACTCGCCGATGTACGGTGAGATACTTGAGATGATAGACGGCGGCACCATCCAGTCGCCTCTCGATCCCCGCATAACATTCTCCGATGCTCCCGCATCGACAAGGACCTCCGCCTATTCGGTCATGGTCATGTCCGGGTATCTGAACGCCACGCCGGATGATATCCTGAAAGGGGTATACAACCTGACATTCCCTAACCTCGAGGTCCGCATGATGTTCTCTCGCATCATAGTAGACGGCATGGAATCCGAACAGAACGAGAGGGCGATAGAACTCGTCAGGGCATTCCTCTCACTCGACCCCCAGCGCATGGAGGCCGCCATCCGCGAAGTCCTCCTCGACCTGGATTTCCTCACACTCTCCACCGAGGTGGCCTACAGGGTGCTGATATTCAGCATATTCTACTGCAGATGCGGCAGCCACACCGCAAGGACGGAATGCGAAGCAGGAGACGGCAGATTCGATCTGCTCCTCTCGAGGAATAGCGGACCCGTCGGAGACATACTGGTCGAGTTCAAGAAGACCGACGCGGAGGATGATGCCGCTCTCGCCGCCGCTGCCAGGAGGGGACTCGACCAGGCAGTCCGCAAGGACTACGCGCACCGCCTGAAGGATCCGACGGTTTTCGGTGCCGCATTCCATGGGAAGAAGGTCGCCGTCGTCCGCCTCGGGCGACGCCCTTCGAGGCGTTAATATAGTTGAACAGTTGTTCACATGTTCAAGTGAACAACATGAAGGCTGTTCTCAAGCTGGAAGGACTGTGCTGCGCCAACTGCGCGGCCAAGATCGAGAACGAAGTGCAGAAGATCAAGGGCATCGACGAGGCCTCGCTCTCGTTCATGACGCAGAAGCTCACCATCGAGGCCCCCGAGGCCGACCTGGAGCGCGTCGTCGAGGAGGCGACCAGGATCGCCAAGAAGATCGAGGATGAGGTCGAGGTCAAGAGGATCAAGTGATCCCCATGCGCATGCTGGAGAAGAGGCTCATCTGCGGAGGCGTGCTCTTCGCGGTGGGCATGGTGCTCCACTACGGGCTGGACGCCAACGAGTGGCTCCAGCTCGCGGTCTTCGGCGCCGCGTACCTCATTGTAGGGTACGACGTCCTGCTGAAGGCCGCCCGCAACATCGGCCACGGGAACTTCCTCGATGAGAACTTCCTGATGGCCATCGCCACACTGGGCGCCTTCGCGATACAGATGTATCCCGAGGCCGCCGCGGTGATGCTCTTCTTCCAGGTCGGCGAGTGGTTCGAGAACCGCGCCGTCGGGAGGACCAGGCAGTCCATCGCGGACCTCATGGACATCCAGCC
>JAUNXZ010000043.1:0-7536 GCA_030539515.1 Thermoplasmata archaeon | reverse complement strand
AAGCTCACCGTGAGGGTCACCCGCGAGTACGAGGACTCGACGGTCGCCAAGGTGCTGGAGCTCGTGGAGGAGTCCGTCTCCAGGAAGGCTCCGGCGGAGAAGTTCATCACCAAGTTCGCCAGGTACTACACGCCCGCCGTCGTCGCGGCGGCGCTTATCATCGCCGTCGTCCCGCCGGTGCTCGGCTACGACCTCGAGACGTGGGTGTACCGCGCCCTGACATTCCTCGTGGTGTCCTGCCCCTGCGCCCTCGTGATATCGGTGCCGCTGAGCTACTTCTGCGGCATCGGGGCCGCGTCCAGGATGGGAGTGCTCATCAAGGGCGCCAGCTACATGGAGGCGCTGTCCAGGGTCCACGCGGTCGTGTTCGACAAGACCGGCACCCTCACCCAGGGCAGGTTCGAGATATCCAAGGTGCACGCCATGGAGGGGGACGACTCGTCCCTCGTTGATATGGCGGCAGCAGCCGAGGCGATATCCAACCACCCGATCTCCAAGTCCATACAGGACGCCGGCAGCGGGTCCGTGGACCCCAGCCGCGTATCGGACGCCCAGGAGGTGCCCGGGAAGGGCGTCAGGGCCACGATCGGAGGCTCCGAGGTCCTCGTGGGCAACCACAGGCTGATGGACGACCACGGCATCGCGTACTGCGACGAGGAGGTCGCCGGCACCAACGTGCACGTGGCCATGGACGGGAAGTACCTGGGCCACATCGTCGTGTCCGACGTCGTGAAGAGCGACTCGAAGCACGCGCTCTCCCGCCTCAAGTCCATGGACGTCAAGCGCACCGTGATGCTCTCCGGCGACTCGTCCCGCATCTGCAGGGACGTGGGCGAGCGGATAGGCATCGACGAGGTCCGCTACGAGCTCCTGCCCGGCGACAAGACCTCCGAGCTGGAGAGGATCATGGCCGAGTGCCCCAAGGGGAAGGCCGTGGCCTTCGTCGGCGACGGCATCAACGACGCGCCGTCGCTCGCCAGGGCGGACATCGGAATAGCCATGGGCGGTCTCGGATCCGACGCGGCCATCGAGGCTGCCGACGTCGTGATCATGGACGACGCCCCCTCGAAGATACCCCAGTGCATCTCGCTGTCCAGGAAGGTCAACCGCATCGTCATGGAGAACATCGTGTTCGCCCTGGCGGTCAAGTTCGGCATCATGGCGCTGACCCTCTACGGCATCGGCGACATGTGGATGGCCGTCTTCGGCGACGTTGGCGTGACGATCATCGCGATCATCAACGCCATGCGCTGCATGAGGACCAAGGACGAGGGGATGCCCTCTCCCGTCCCGTCGGCCGAAGCCGGCGCGGCATGAAACCCCGGCCCCCGCGACAGGGGGCCGATACCTTTTTTTCCTAGCTAGTGCAAGATACTGGCATGGATGCTCTCGCAAAGGCCGCCGCCGTATTCGCGGTGGCGATGATCGCCCTCTGCCCCGTCGCCCTCGCGGCGGATTCGGAGGCCTCCGGCTCCCTCGACGGGCTGATGCTCTACGAGGTCAGCTACGACGACGTCAAAGGCGTCGCCGTGCACAACTACGGGTCCTCGTCCGTGGACCTGTCCGACTACTCCATCGCCGACCGGACCGGCACGTCCGGCAGCGAGGGGACGCTGACGTTCTCGTCGTACACGGTGGCCGCGGGTGCGACCATAGTCTTCGTGGAGGAGATGCAGACCGGGTACGCCTTCTGCGAGCAGAGCGGCGCCGAGACCTACGTCTACGGGGACAACGGAGCGTCGTGGATCACCATGACGGGATCCTTCAACCCCGCGGCGGGCGGGGACGATGTGTACCTGTTTAGAAACGGAACGATCATCGACGCCGTGTTCTACGGATCTAAGGAGAGCGACGGGACCTACTGGTCCGGAGACAGCTTCGACGTGGACGGCGGGGCGTTCATCATACGCACCGGGTCCACCGACACCGACACCGCCGCCGACTGGTCCGTCTACGGGCGCACCACCCTGACCTTCGACGCCAGCATACAGTACTCGGCGACGGTCACACCGTTCCTCTTCCCGGAGAGCGGCGGGATACCCGTATACCAGGCGATAGAATCCGCCACGTCCAGCATCAAGGTCAACCTGTACATGCTGTCCAGCGCCAACATGCTGTCGCTGCTGTGCATGAAGGCGGCCGAGGGCGTCGACGTGGACATCCTCCTCGAGGGCGCGCCCCTCGGCTACACCAGCTACATCTCCAACATCGCCACGTACCTCGCGACGATCGAGAGCCAGGGCGGGGAGGTCCGCTTCATCGGCGGCACCGTCAACGACAGGTACGACTACGACCACGCCAAGTACGCCATCATCGACGGCGACACAGTCGTGGTCACGTCCGAGAACTGGACCGCGGCGAACGTCAACGGCACCCTGGACTCGACCCCCTACGACAGCGACACCGAGGGCAACCGCGGATGGGGCGTCGTCGTCGAGAGCACCCAGTACGCCGCCTACATGGATGCCGTGTTCGAGACGGACTGGTCCACCGAGTACGGGGACGTCACGCTCTTCTCCGACAAGTACCCCAACGCCAACACCAGGACCTACACCTACACCGAGCCGGAGGAGGCGACGTTCGCCTCGTACTCCGCGACGGTGACCCCCGTCCTGTCCAGCGACAGCTCCTACGACGCGCTGGAGTACTACGTGTCCAACGCTACGACGAGAGCCTACTCCGAGCAGCAGAGCCTCTCCGACAGCTACGTCGATACCACTGACGACTCGCCGCTCAACCTGTTCTCCGCCGCGGCGCTCAGGGGCGTGGACAGCCGCCTGATTTTCGGGACCGCGAACGTGGAGACCGAGACGGTCCTGGACATCAACATGACCACCTCGATCAAGGCCGCGTCCATGAGCACGCCCACCCTGCACAACAAGGGCGTCATCTGCGACGACAGCGCCATGGTGTCCTCCGTGAACTGGACGCCGACCTCCTTCGGGTCCAACAGGGAGGTCGCCGTGATGATCCACTCCGCCGACGTGGCGGACTACTTCGCCGAGTCGTTCCTCGCGGACTTCGACCGCTACTACACCTACGAGGGCTTCGACGTCACACTGTCCGGGCTGAACTCGACCTACGACTCCGGCGCGGAGATCGTGGTGTACGCCACCGTCCCCCAGGACATCTACACGTTCGTGTGGGACCTGGGAGACGGGTCCGACCCGATAACCACGACGGAAGCATTCGTCGTGGCCAAGCCGGCCGACGGGACGCACACGCTCACCCTGACCGTGACCAACTCAGAGGGGCTGGTCGAGACGGTCACAGCCACATACACCGTCGGCGGATCGTCCTCGACATCAGGCACCGACCTGTCCTCGCTGTTCGGCTCTCTGGGCCAGTACGCATATGTGATAATCGGTGCCCTGCTGGTGATCATCGCGGCGGTGGCCACCGCCCTCGGAAAGGGTAGCAAGGGGAAGAAGAGGAGGTCATGAGCGGCCTGATGGTCACCAGGCACGCCGGCGGCGCCGACGTGCCCGCGATGTTCCGGATATACAACTCGGCGCTGGACGACTACTTCAACGTCGAATCCGTCGAGTACTTCATGCTCCAGTGGCCCCGCGGCCAGTTCGTTGCCGAGTCCGTCCTCGGCGGCACCGTCGGGGCCCTGAGCAGCTACATCCTGGACGACAGGACGGTCTCCGTCGCGCTGCTCGCGGTGGACCCGTCCTCCCAGGGACGCGGTGCTGGCTCCGCCATGCTGGACGCTCTCATCACCGAGTGCCGCATGTCCGGCCTCCCGCGCATTCAGCTGGAGGCCCGCGTCACCAACGCGCGCGCCTTATCGCTCTACGAGCGCAAGGGGTTCCGCAGGACGGAGATGCTGCCATCGCTGTACAGCGACGGCGGGGACGGCGTCAGGCTGGTCCTCGACCTCGGTCGTGGCGCAGCAGGAAGTAGACCGCGACCGCAGCCACGATGACGATGGCGGCGGCTATCGCCGAGTTGAGGACGAGCTGCCTGTGGGCGATCTCGTCGGCGTCCACGGAGACCGTCTCGAAGTAATATGTCCCGCTGCCCTCTGCGGCGAAGACGATGCTCGACTCGGTGTAGGACAGGACCTCCATCTCCGCCCCCGTGGAATCGACGATGCGGCCTCTGTAGCCCTCGGGGATCTCCACTGCCATCGTGACCTGGACGGATACGGACGAGCCGAACCCGCCGACGCTGACCGTCCACGCGTCCAGATAGGAGCCCGCGTCGGCGGTGCCGACGGCCGCGGTGAACAGCGTCCCGGACATGTCCGAGTCCGAGGACACGACGATGACCGCCCCGACGCCTGTGAGGCGGACCGTGGCCGAAGAGAACGTGAGGCTGTCGCCGGTGTAGCGGAGCACCACGGCGGAGTACTCGGAGGTCATGACGTCGATCCTCCCGTCCGTCGTGCGGGTGTAGATGCAGGTCGCCAGGTACCCCGTGCCGGTGAACTCGGCGTCCACGGATCCGGAGTCCACCTCCTCGAGGTAGCCGTTGTTCACCACTGTGCCGGAGCTGTTCATGACGCCGCTGACCGAGACTATCCCGGAGTTGACGAGAAGGCCTCCGGCGGCCACGTCCAGCTCCGCGCCGGACGCGACGGTGAGGCAGCACCCCACGTAGAGCGCGGTGCCCGCCTCGACGGTGCCGCCGCGGCTGGCGGTCCAGATCCCCCCGTCCCCGTACGTCGGGACCGAGGAGCCGTATGACGGGACGTAGCAGGACGAGCTGACCTGCTGGGAGTTTACCGTACCTCCGATGACGTACCCGGAGAGGCTCAGGGCGCTGGACGTCCCGCTGTAGAAGCAGGAGTCCATGGCGATCGTGTGCGCAGGGGCGTCTATGACGATGTTGCGCGAGAATACCGCGGAGGGCGACTCCCCGTTGCAGAGGATCGACGGTATGTCCGTCAGCCCGGAGCCGAGGACGGCCCTGCCGACGGTGACGGCCGACGAGATGCAGAACGAGGCGTCGACCTGCACGTAGAACGTCCACAGGCCGCTCAGGATCGACGAACCGCCTTCGGAGTCCGCGCCCAGGCACAGGTACCTGACGGACCCGGCCCTGAGCTCGTAGGTCATGTACGAGACCACCGCGCTCCGGTTGGTCAGGTACCCGACGTCCCCTCCCTCGAGGACGAGCGTCACCTCGCCGTAGGTCCCGTCCTCCCCCGTGGGGTACAGCCTGTCGATCTCCGACCCGCTGCCGACGCTGATCGAGAGCGTGCCGATCCCGACCATGCAGGTCGTGGTGCACAGCTCGGTCACGTCACCGCGGATGTCCATCGTCAGGGTGCCGACGGCGTTGAACGCCGACGAGTAGGACGACGGCAGGGAGACGGACGACGAGACGGCGACGATCTCGGACGCGGACCCGGAGACCATCAGGAAATCGATGTCCACGGTGTTCTCCGCCGAGGCGTCGTCGATGTCGACCAGCGTGAGGGAGCCAACGGTGCCCGAGGCCATGACGACGCTCAGCGATCCGTCGATATCGGACAGCTTCGCCAGCTCCAGGTCCGAGCCCGCGGAGTATGTCTGCGTGCTCGTCTTGCCCTCGGAGTCCACGTAAGTGACGACGAGGGTGCTGACGGTGCCCTGCGAGATTATGATGTCCGCGTCGGGGTAGTCGTCCGTCAGGGCGGCGTCCCCGTCGTCCGAGGCCAGCGGGACCAGGATGGCAGCCACGGCTGCCAGAACCGCAATGGCGACCGCGTAGCCTCTCATGGGATGCGGATAGACCCGCTCCCCTATAAAACCAGCAACGCGTAGCTTGACGCGCGTGCGCGGGAAGCGGGTGAATGCCGGGTGATACCCCCGGCGGTTTGGTCACGAGAACATGTTGTCGTCCAGGTGCTCTGTCTGGAAGTAGTACGAGGAGCGCTCCTTCTGCGCGGAGGAGACGTCCTTCCCGAGGCCCTTGTTGTAGGAGCCGTACCTCTCGCGGATCTGCTCCTCCGCGCCCCTGGAGCGCCTGAGGGCCCTCCTGATGTGGTCGCCCGTGATGAGCGGGGCGTCCTCCATGACGGCGATGTCGCCGGCCGCGCGGATCAGACCGCCGAGCTCCCTGAGCCTGAGGGTCAGGGAGTTCTTCTGGTTGTCCTCCTTGGCGCGGCGCCTGCCCTCCTCGATGATCTGCTCCACGGCCTCCACGGTGGCGTGGGGGATGTGGCCGTCCAGGTTGACCTCCTGGGCCACGAACTGGGCGTACTTCGCCCTGTTGCGCGGGGTGTCCTCCATCGCCACGTCCACCAGGACCTCGTACCCGCCGCCGATGATCCTCGAGCGGAGCGGGGACAGGATGTTCTCCAGGTCCTGGATGTTGCACGCCGCGACGAGGATGAAGTCGCACGGCACGTCGTCCACCTTGACGCTGGCGCCGGCGGACTGGGGGTTGCGGCCCACGATGGGGAATGTCTTCTCCTGCATGGCGGTGAGGATGTACCTCTGGAGGTCGCCCAGGTGGGAGATCTCGTCGATGAACAGCACGCCCTCGTGCGCCTCGTGGATGGAGCCGGCCACGATCCTCTCGTACGCCGGGGTCCCGAGCTTCTCGTGCCCGCCGTAGGGGTCGTGCCTGACGTCGCCGAGCAGCTCCGTCTCGGAGGCGCCGGTTGCCAGGACGAAGGGGTCGCGGCGCAGCTTGACGAGCACCTTCTCGTTCGAAGTGCGCTGGAGCTCCCCGCGCTTGTCGAGGGCCTTCTGGTCCAGCATGCGGATCTTCTCCCCGGCGCGCTCGAAGATTACGACCTCCTCCTCGCCGTCGCGGGTGCGGGTGGTGTGCACCTTCTCCTTGCCGGCGGTGGCCTGGGGGAGCGCGACCTCCAGCATCCCGCCCAGGAGGTCCTGGAAGGGGTTGCTGCGGCCGCCCATCTCCACCTTGCTCTTGCTGCAGTGGGGGCAGTTGAGGTCGGTGGGGAGCGAGTACTTCCCGCACTCCTTGCAGCGGTAGCCGAGGTGCTCGGCCACGTTGCTGGGCGCGTCCTTGGGGTCCAGCAGGACGCCCACGGACTCGGCGCGGATGCTCTCCTCCCTCTCGACCTCCTCGGCGTCGAGGACCTCCAGGAACGGCCTCTCGGGGTTCTCGGGGTTCTTGACGACGCGGACCTCGTGGCTGGGCTGGGGGAGGTTCATGGACAGCGCGCGGGCTATCATGGACTTCCCGGTTCCCGGGGGCCCGACGAGCAGGAGGTGCCTGCGCTGCCTGGCGGCTATCTTCGCCAGCTCGATGGCCTCCTCCTGCCCCAGGACCCTGTCCAGGGGGTCGGACGGTATCGCTATGTCCGCTGTGGACGACAGCGCGAGCACGTCGTCCCATGTCTCGACGGGTCTCTTCTCTGTCATGATCAGTAGAGGTCTTCCTTGGTCCAGATCGTGATGTCGGCGGGCATCTTGGTGATGTTGCCCTTCCTGGTGCCCACGACGGTCCTGATGCCCTTCTCGGTGGAGACGTCCAGGATCCTCTGGGAGATGACGCCGTCGAACACGATGGCGACCGCCCCGTCGGACTCCTCCTTCAGGGTGTTGACCAGGCTCTTGACGGCGACCTCGC
>JAUNXZ010000042.1 GCA_030539515.1 Thermoplasmata archaeon | reverse complement strand
GGGCGGTGAATCCGCCCGCGCGGCCCATGGCGCGCAGCATCTCGTCGACGGTCATTCCTTTCCTGACTTTGATGTCCTCAACGGGGATAAGCTCGAGCTTCTGCTTCTCGGTCATTAATTCTCACTGAGGCTCGCTAGACAACGCCCTATATTAAAGGGTCGCCTCGCCCGAGGAGGGGGCGGACGAGCTCCAAGAGCGCGTCCGAGGTCTCGGAGCGGGAGCCGTTCCCGTCGACGACCGTCACTCCGGGCGCGGACAGCATCGCGGCCCTGGCGCGCTCCATCGACTCGCGGTTCTCGAAGACCTCCTCGCTCTCCCCCCTGGCACTGACCCTCTCCAGGGCCACGGAGGGGTCCACGTCGATGAGGATGTCCAGGTCCGGCATGGGCATGAACGCGGCGAACATCGCGTGCATGGCGGCGGCCGGACGGGGGCTGAGGAAGTAGCTCGACAGGTCGTACCTGACGGCGATCACGACGGTCTCCGGAGGGGACCTCCTGACGATCCTCGCCGTCTGCGCCATGTCGACGAACAGGAACGCGGCGGACAGGGCGATCGGCAGCCTGCCCCTGCACAGGAGCAGCCTCCTGCAGGCCCTCCCGGCGAGGGTTCCGCCCGGATGCTCCCTGAGCACCGTCTCGAACCCCTCCGCGCGGAGGGCCTCTGCGACGGTCTCGGCCGCGGACGACTTCCCGGAGCCGTCCAGGCCGTCTATGGCAAGGAACATGCCATAACAATCCAGAGCCGGCTTATAACATGAACGGAATCCACGGCGCATGATCATCATGGCCCGCGACAGGTCGTACGGGGAGCTCCTGGAGGGGCTCTCCGGCAGGGCGGTGGCCGTCTGGACGTGCAACACCTGCGCCAGGCTCTGCCGCGGGATGGGCGGGAGGGAGGCCGCGGAGGCCCTGGCCGCCCGCCTGTCGGAGGACGGCGCGGACGTCCGCTGCACCGTGTCCTCGTCGGCCTGCTGCCTCATGTCCAAGGCCCTGTCCATGGCGGAGTCCGTCCCCGGGGACGCGACCGTGCTCGCGCTGTGCTGCGACATGGGCGCCCGCAACGCCGCTGCGGCGACCGGGCTCCCGGTGGTGAACCCCGTGGTGACCTTCGGGCCGGGATACCTCGACGCGGACGGCAACCCCCGCGTCGCGTCGGTGGTCTGCGGGACCACGGTTGTCGACGAGCCCCTCGAGGAGGCGGCCGCCCGGAGCGGGTGCCATGCGGGACCGTTCCGACGTCCAGTCGCACGCGTTAGTATAGGGCGCCGATTAAGGTTATATAGGGGGCCGTGTTAGACGGGCTCATTCGAGAGGACCTGCCATGTACATGATAACCGAGGCCAAGAAGGTCATCCGCATCCCCCCTTCCGAGCTGGGGGACGATCCCGACAAAGCGGTGGACGAGCTCACGTGGAACACCTACGAGGGCCGCCTCGCCGAGGAGGACAAGACCTTCACCGTGCTCATCAGGAACGTCAGGGCCGAGGGCCCCGGCCGCATCGTCCACGGCGACGGCGCGGTCTACCAGACCGTGAAGTTCGAGCAGGTGGTCTTCAAGCCCAGGGACAACGAGGTGATCGAGGGCGTCGTCGTCGAGATCCTCAAGTTCGGGGCGTTCGTCAGGTTCGGTCCGCTCGACGGCCTGCTCCACGTCAGCCAGATCATGGACGACCGCGTCGACATCGACGAGGCCAACCAGAGGCTGGTCGGGAAGGAGTCCGGCAAGTATCTCGCAGTCGGGGACATCGTCAAGGCGAGGGTCGTCAGCATCGACCTCAACGAGAAGAACCCCCAGGACAGCAAGATCGGACTCACCATGCGCCAGCCCGGACTCGGCAAGCTCGAGTGGCTCGAGGAGGACCGCAGGAAGAGGGCCGAGAAGGAGAAGGCGGGTGACGAGTGATGGTCGGACCTGTGCAGAAGGCGTGCAAGCAGTGCAGCTTCATCAGCGAGGACGACACATGCCCCCGCTGCGGCGGAGCCACCTCCAAGGACTGGCAGGGGTTCCTCGCCGTGACGGACTTCGAGAAGTCCGAGATCGCCAAGAAGATGGGCATCTCCGCGAACGGGAAGTATGCCCTCAAGGTACGCTGATCGGGATGTTCGAGAGGGACCTGGCGCTGCCGGAATCCCGGAGGGAGGCCTTCAAGGAGCCCCTCGGGAGGGAGCTGCCGGAGTCCGAGCTCGACCCCGCAGACGAAACCGTTTACCTGACCGTCGGGGACGTGGTGTCCCTGGTGTTCAGGAGGCGCGGCGTCGTCCCGCGGCTGTCGGTCTACGACGGCTTCACGGAGCGCCGCGAGATGACGGACTTCGCCAGGCTCGTCGAGGACGAGCCCAGGGCGGAGGTCGCCAACCCCGCGGGGACCATAACCGCCGACCTGGCGGATGCGGTCCGCAGGGGCATCGACGGGGAGGTCGCGCTCATCCGCGTCGACGGGGAGGAGGATCTGGCGGTTCTGCCGTGCCTGGTCCTCGCTCCGGACGGCGCCGTGGTGGTGTACGGCATGCCCGGGAGATGCATGATGGCCGTCGAGGTCGACGGCCGCACCAGGGACAGGGCGAAGGAGCTCCTGTCCGCAATGGAGGAAATGGAATGAAGATGGAGATAACAGAGAACAAGCAGAACCCTCTCTACAAGAGGTCCGAGGTGTACTTCACCATCGACCACGTCGGTGAGTCCACCCCCGGAAGGAACGCAGTCGCCGAGGAGGTCGCCAAGCTGACCAAATCCAAGAGGGACTGCGTCGTCGTCGCCACCGTCGAGTCCGTCTACGGCACCGGCAAGTCCAAGGGATACGCCAAGGTGTACGACTCGAAGGAGGCCGCCCTCGAGCTCGAGAGGGAGTACCTGCTGAAGAGGAACGGAATCGAGGCCCCCAAGGCGGAAGCCGAGGCCCCCTCCGAGGAGTGATTACGATGGCAAAGGCTGCAGCTGCACCCAAGGTCTGCTCGAAGAAGGACGCCTACCAGGTCGACGGCGACAAGGTCACCAGGACCAAGCCCGTCTGCCCCAAGTGCGGACCCGGCGTCTTCATGGCGACCCACAAGGACCGCGTCTCCTGCGGGAACTGCGGATACACCGAGTTCACCAACAAGCAGTGAACCGAAGAGAACATCTTCTTCCGCCTCCACCCTCTCAATCGGAGGCACAGGATCCGCCGGGGAGAAACCCTCCCCGGCACCAAGTTCTCTAAAACACTATAGAACAAGCTCATTGGGCTCGTAGTATAGCTTGGATAGCATGGGGGCCTCCGGAGCCTCAGACCCGGGTTCGAATCCCGGCGGGCCCGCCTGACCTTCTCGAAAATACCCCCTCGCGCGCCCCATGGAGGGATGGATAAGCCATTCCGTCCGGGGACGCCCGTCCCCGCCAGTGCCAGCGCGTTGCCAGGGTTTATACCGTATCACCGCCATCGGTGTTCATGAAGGGACGCATATCGCCCAGGGAGGAGCTCCTGGGTCTCCCGAAGACGGTCCACGGCGGACAGGCCTGGAGGACCGGGGGAGTAGAGGACTACAGCCACAACCTGAATCCCTTCGGCCCGCCCGAGTGCCTCCGCGAGATCGTGGACGCCGCGCTCGACGGGGTCGGCCACTACCCGGACGACTCCTGCGAGGAGCTGAAGGACGTCATCTCCAAGGCGTTCGACGTCGGACCGGAGTGCGTGGTCGTCGGAGCCGGCTCCTCGGACATCATCCGCTGCGTCCCCAACACGTTCTTCAGGCCGGGCGACAGGGTCGTCATGCCCCGCCCCAGCTTCGCCGAGTACACCCAGCAGTGCCGCGTCGTCGGCGCCTCCGTCGATCCGTTCGAGCTCCGTCCGGAGGAGGACTTCCGCATCGACGCGGACCGTCTCCTGGAGCAGGCCCGCGGGGCCCGCGCCGTGTACATCTGCAACCCCAACAACCCCACGGGGAGGATCGAGCCCAAGGACAAGATCGTCCGCATCGTGAGGGAGTGCGAGGAGATGGGCGTCCTGGTCTTCCTGGACGAGACCCTCCTGGAGCTGGTCCCCGGGTTCGTGGACAACACCCTCTCCGGCATGGTCTCCCGCTTCAACAACCTGGTCGTGGCGTCGTCGCTCACCAAGTCCTACGCCATCCCGGGCATCAGGATCGGGTTCGGCCTGGCCAACCAGGACATCGTCGAGAGCATGGACAGGGTCCGCATGACCTGGAACGTCGGGCAGATCGAGCAGGCCGTAGCCATCGCGCTGCTCAGGGACTGCCGCGACCACGTGGACCACGCGGCCAGCGTCATGGCCGAGGAGTCCGAAGTCATGAACGCCTCCCTCAGGGAGATCGGCTTCCCGGCGGGCGACGTCTCGGACTCGTTCTTCTACTTCAACTCCCTGGAGCCCGTCGGCATGGACGCGCCCGAGTTCAAGTCCAGGATGATGGCCCGCGGCATCGCCGTCAGGGACTGCTCGTCCTTCGGACCGGAGTTCTCGTCCTACGTGAGGTACAGCGTGAAGGACAGGGAGCGCAACTGCCGCTTCGTGGCGGCCGCGGACTCGGTCCTCAACGGGTGAGACGATGCCGCTCTGGTTGGATGCGGTGCTCATCGTCATCCTGGCCCTGGCCATCGACCGCTTCGTGGGCGAGTTCCCTAACTCGGTGCACCCGCTGAGGTGGATGGGGAACATCCTGTCCGCCATCGACCGCCGCCTGGAGGACCGCGGGTCCCGGAAGGCGACCGCCGTCGGGTTCCTCTCGTACCTGCTGGTGTTCGCGCTGTTCGCGGGCATCGGCCTCTGCGTCACGTCCCTCGCGAGGATCGGCATCTCGCAGATCGACCCGCTGGCCGGGGAGGTCTGCTGGATAATCCTCACGGCGCTGTTCTTCAAGATCTCCTTCGCGGTGTTCTCCTTCAGGAAGCACTGCGATCCCATCTGCAGGGACCTGGACGAGGGGAACGTGGAGGACGCGGACGCCCGCGTCCAGATGATCGTCAGCCGCGACACCCGCGGCATGGATGCCGAGCACGTCGCGTCGTCGTGCTGCGAGACGGTGTCCGAGAACCTGGTGGACAGCGTCTACTCGCCGTCGCTCTACTTCGGCCTGTTCGGCCTCCCGGGCGCGGTGATGTTCAGGTGCGCCAACCTCATGGACGCCATGTGGGGGTACCTGAACGACAGGTACGCCAGGCTGGGGTTCTTCCCCGCCAAGTTCGACGACGTGCTCGGCTTTGTCACCTCCCGCGTCTCCCCGTACTTCATAGCACTGGCGGGGATGGTCCTGGGGATGGACTGGAGGCGCGCGGTGCCCGCAGCCCGCGCCGAGCACACGAAGACGCCCAGCCCCAACAGCGGCTGGTCGATGACCGCCGCCGCGGCCGTTCTCGGCAT
This sequence comes from Thermoplasmata archaeon, assembly GCA_030539515.1. Lineage (GTDB taxonomy): Archaea > Thermoplasmatota > Thermoplasmata > Methanomassiliicoccales > Methanomethylophilaceae > Methanoprimaticola. Next base: position 8,165 of record JAUNXZ010000042.1, on the reverse strand, counting down.
AAGCATGGAGAAGCGCGGCGTGTACGTCATGGGGGACGGCCCCCTGCCTACCACGGACGATGTCCGCAGGTGCTGCAGGCTCATCGAGCTGTCCTCGGTGCTGTTCATGATCACCGTCGGCCTGGTCCTCTTCGCGATCGCCGGCATACGCGTCCAGATCCTCCTGGAGGACGCGATCTTCGGATTCTGGGGGTCTATATTTTGAAGTATATCGAATCGGTCGAGGTCACCGAGGCCGGCGGGTTCCCCGTCGGCGTCGTGCGCTTCGCCGAGAGGATGGAGGCGCTGAGCTGCGCCGTGCTGAACGGGGGCCTGAAGGAGGTCTCCGCGTTTTTCGTCATGCAGGTCCCCAGGGACTACGACTGCTCCGACCCGCTGGAGGACGCCAGGCGCGTCCGGGCGGAGCTGGGCCTGCCGGAGGACGCCATGGGGATGATGACCGCCGCGGAGGTGGACTACGTGTTCAACGTCCGCGAGGTGTCGTACGACGGCCTGGAGGTCGCGGCGATCGCCACGGCCGGGCTCAGCAACCACGTGGTGGCCGGCGAGGTGCTGGACGACTACGAGGAGAAGAGCGCCGTGTCGACCCGCCGCGCCAGGGAGATGGCCGGGACGATCAACGTCTGCGTCGTGTCCCCTGTGCCCCTGACCGTCGAGGGCAAGGTCAACCTGATGATCCCGCTGGTGGAGGCCAAGTCCGTCGCCATGGCCGAGCACGGCTTCATGGAGACCGGGACCACGTCCGACGCGATGGCGATCCTGTCCCCCAAGCTCGAGGGGGCCACCGACTGGGCCGGGACGGGCTCGTCCGTCGGCATCGCCGCCGCACGCGCCGTGTCCGCGGCGGTCGGGTACGCCCTGGACATCCGCAACGAGCACCCCATCCCCATCTCGCCGTCCAGGATCCTGGAGAGGATGTGGCTGGACGCGGAGGACCTCCGCGCCATGTCCGGCTCGGGCATGGGCCCGGAGGAGTACCGCGCCTCGCTCGACGGGCTGCTCTCCAGGGACGACGTCCGCGCGGCGCTGGACCTGGCGTGGCACGCCGCCGACAGGGTGGATTCCATCGCCCAGGACGGCGGGGCCGCCCACATGGACGTGGCGCTCCGCGCGCTGTCCGCGGTGCTCGGCACCGACGCGCCGGAGGAGGGCTCGCTCATGGACTGCGCCGTCGAGATGGTGTCCAGGAAGGCGGGTGGTCTCCGATGGCCGAAGGAAGCGCCCTGAAGGCGATGGTGTCATTCTTCACCATCTGGCAGCAGGACATAACGCAGGAGGACATGGACGCCATGGAGCGCAAGTTCCACCTGGCGCCGGTGGCCGGGGCCCTGATGGGCCTGGCCGTCCTCATCGTGTCCGCCGTGCTGCTGTGGCTCGACGCGAACAGCATCTTCGGCAGCTCGATGTTCATGGCCGCTGTGGTGCTGGCGACGGTGTTCGTCGGCAGCAGGTTCCTCCACTTCGACGGCCTGGCCGACTTCGGCGACGGGTCCGTCGTGGCGGGGACGCAGGAGGACCACGTCCGCGCGCTGAAGGACACGCTCATCGGCGCAGGCGGCCTGGGGGTCGCGCTGACCGTCACCCTGCTCAACTTCGCAGAGTACGCCATGTTCGGCGTCCTCCTGGTGGCAGCCGCGCCCTGCGCGGAGGTGCTGGTGAAGAACGCCCAGGTGGCCGCCGCCGCTTACGGCGTCCCCGGGAAGGGCATGGCCGGACGCCAGGTGTCGGAGACGAACGTGAGGTCGCTCCAGATCTCCACCGTCATCGCGCTCGTGCTGGCGATGGTCTACTCCGTGGTCGGGGTCTTCGTAATCAACTCGGTCCTCGGCTTCACGTTCTGCGAATACGCGGACGCGGTGTTCGCGGCGGTGTTCGCGACCGCCGCCTCCGTCGCGGCCGGATACCTCATGGCCAGGAGGGCCAACAGGGTCTTCGGCATGGTCAACGGGGACATCCTCGGCGCCACGAACGAGATCGCCAGGTTCGCGGTCATGCTCGTCTACCTGCTCGCCTACGCGGCGGTGGTCTGATTGCAGGCACTGGTCAACGCCGGAGGCAAGGGCACCCGCATGGGGAAGTGCGGGATCGAGAAGCCGATGCAGATGGTCGGGGACCGTCCGACCATCCAGCGCGTCATAGACGCCCTCTCCGCGTCCAAGCACATCGACAGGGTGTACGTGTCGGTGAGCGACCACACGCTGGTCACCGAGGAGTACCTCGAGGGCATGGGCGTGAGGACCATCCGCACCTCCGGGGAGAGCTTCATGGACGACCTGCACACGGCGTTCGAGAGGATGGAGGGGGAGTACGTGCTGACCTGCCCCTCGGACCTGCCGCTGCTGTCCACCCGCGTCATAGACGAGTTCATCGAGTACTTCGACTCGAGGGTCATGGAGTCCGCGATCGCCGTCGTCGACGAGGAGACGGTCCGCGGGCTGGGGATAACGCCGTCCTACACCAGGGAGCACAGGGGCAACCAGTGGGTGCTCTCGGGCGTCTGCATAATGAACCGCCCGCGCACCCTCGCCGGCGAGTACCTCGACGAGTACATCTTCGACACTAACTGGCCCGAGCTGGCCGTGAACGTGAACACGATGAGGGAGCTGGACCTGGCCAGGAGCTTCTTCAGGGAGCGACGGCCTCGCCCATTATGCCCCTGTATATCTCCTCGACCCTGTCCTTGAGGTCCGCCGCGGTGATCCTCCCGGCGGACATGGCGATGGCCCCGACGGAGGAGCCGCCGCATCCGACGCCCTCCTTGATGAAGCCCCACTCGTAGGCCTGGAGGCCCTCGTAAGGGCTACCGGAGTAGTCCACGTTGACGTAGACGGACGGAACGTCTGGGGTGATGGAGTCGACGATCCTCCTCATGCTGGAGTTGGCGTCGTCCATGAGCCACCTGGTGGTCCCCTGGAGGAAGTTGCCCTTGAGCTCCGGGTGGAGCGCCATGACGCCTGCGATGACGGCCCCCATCTGGGTGCCGCCGCCGACTATGACGGGCACGTGCGGGGCCGCACCGCACACGATACCGATGTTGGCGGGCATCATGGGGTCCCCGACGCACTCGATGGCGCCGAGGGGGTCGTCTTTCATGTCGCCCGGCTTTATCCCCGCGGCCGCGAGGGCCTCGTTGACCACCTTCGTCTTCAGCTCCTTGGGGTTGTTGGGCGAGCTGCTGCTCACCAGGTTCTCCTTCACGACGCCCATCGCGGTCATGACCGCCAGCGCCGTCGTGGTTCCTCCGGCGCAGCTCTCGCTGATGACGACGAAGTCGTTGGCCTTGGCCAGCATCCTCCCGAGCATCACGCCCTTCTCGAACTCGGTCCTGACGTTCTTCACCGCCTTGCCGGTGGTGATGAAGTCCCCGCACTCGCCGCCCATGTCGAAGTAGGGCACGTAGGGCACGATGGAGCACCCGCCGTTGACGATGAAGCAGGGCATGCCGGACAGCTGGAGCGCGGCCATGGTGAGGGTCGCGGGCGTGGGTATTCCGCCGGGGTTGATCGGGATCCCCTTCATGCAGGAGACCCTGCCGTTGATCAGCAGCTCCGCGTCGGCGGGGCCGGTGAACATGGTGAGCTCCGGCGTGTCGCCGGCGTCCGAGAGCCCCGGTATGGTGGAGGTCCTGGTGTTGGCGACGGTGCACGTGAACACGCCCCTCTTGCCCCAGATCCTCGACAGGATGTCCTTGGCGATCGTCTCGTTTCCGTATATGCCCAGGGAGGGCGGCAGCTCGAAATCCATGATACTCACCTGTGGTCCGTGATAGACGGCACCAGGCCGTCAAGGGGCACGACCGACCCCTCCCTCGCCCCGATGTCGAAGGTGGTCCAGACGGGGACGTCAGTGAGGATGTGCTCCCCCGTGACGCACGATGTGCCGTGGTCGGCGAAGTAGATTATGCGGTCGGCGTCGGAGAAGTACTCGGCCATGAGACGGTCGGTCAGCTCCAGCACCGCCTTCTTCTTGAAGGGGTCCTTCTGGTGGCTGTACTCGTCCACCTCGTCCACGTGGAGGAACACGTCCCCACGGTCCAGCGCCTCGCGGGCGGCCGGGAACCTCTCCTCCAGGTCGTAGATCAGCTCGATCCCGTACCCGAGGGAGGCGCATATCCCCAGCGACGTGGGGCTGTCGGAGAAGGCGGTCATGTTCCTGATCCCGGGGAAGCCGGGGTACTGCCTGCCCATCCTGCCGCATCCCCACGGATAGACCGTGATGCCGCCCATGTCGTCCGCGACCTCGCGGATCAGCAGCCCGAGCGGTCCTCCGATCTCCACGATCGGGGCGTCGACGGGCGGGGCGGGCGTGACGGGGACGTCGTCGGACACCATGGTGAGGACCGAGCGGCCCTCAACGAAGAACTTTATGTCCGGGTCGTTGGCCTCGAGGATGTCCATGTGGGACATGATGCACCTCTCGAGCTCGTCCTTGAACTCCGAGTTGTGGTAGCTCCAGCGGACCATCCCGTCCTCCAGCCTGGCTGGGCTGAGGCGATAAGCCACCCTGCGGGGGTCCTCCAGCCTCAGCCCGAGGCCCATGGCCTCGAGCGCCGCCCTCTCGATCTCCGGGGGATGCCCGGTGAAGAACTCGTTGAGGAAGAGCTGGGTGTACCCGCGTCCGGTGGTCCTGCAGCGGTGCGTGACCCTCGACTCGAGGAACGGCATCTCGGCGACGTCTATCGGCTTGCGGCCGTCCAGCTGGGGGCACGGGTCGTCCTCGGCCCCGTCCAGCAGGACGAAAAGCAGGTTGCTCATTGTATCCTGTGAAGCGCGACCGCGGCCTGTCCGGCCGAGATCCCGCCGTCCCCGTTGGGGACCCTCCTATGGAGGACCGGAACGTGGATGGAGGATATAACCGTGTTCTCGAAGGTCCTGGACACCATCCCGTTGTAGGACACCCCGCCGGTGAGGCCGACGTGTTCGAATCCGGATGCGTCCGCCTCCTGGACGGCGAGCTCCGTCAGCTCGGTCACGATGCCGCGGACCATGGAGTACGCCACGTCCTCCGGGCGGTCCTTCGGGTCGATCCTGTCGAAGAGCTCCGCGGTCATCACCACGCCGCCCTCGGACCTGGCCTCGTACCCGTCGATCAGATGCCCGCGGTTCAGGAGGGACTCGAGCTTCATGGCCGGCTCCCCGTCGTAGGTGCGCTCGGTGCAGACGCCCAGCGAGTAGGCGATGGCGTCGAGGACCCTGCCCATGGACGAGCACATGACGCTCTTCGGCATCATCTTGCGGAGGACCTCCGCCTCCTTCTCGGAGAAGTCGCGGTTGTCGGCGCCGTTCATGGCGTCTATGGCGAACCTGAGGCGGCGGATGTCGTGCAGGGCCCGGTCCCCTCCGATGAGCGGGATGGGCTGGAGGTGGGCGGTCCTGCGGTACCCGGACAGGTCGGCGGAGAGGACCTCGCCTCCCCACGCGGTGCCGTCGTCCCCGTGGCCGGTGCCGTCCAGCGCCACGGCGACGCACCCGTCGATGCCGCTGTCGACCATGAGCGACGCCGCGTGGGCCCAGTGGTGCTGGACCTCCACGAGCTCCGCGCCGTACTCCGAGGCCAGCGCCTTGCCGAGCCTGCGGTTGGCGTACCCCGGGTGCAGGTCGACGGCGACCGCGGACGGGGAGCATCCGACCAGGGACATCTGAGTCCTCACGGCCTCCTCCAGGTACTCCGGGACGCCGATCTTCTCTCCGTTGCCGATGTACTGTGTGGGCCAGATCCTCCCCGCGGACGCCACCGCCCCGGCCAGGTTCTCCTGGGCCCCGAGGGCCACGGCGTCCCCGGCCAGAGGGATCTCCAGGTAGGAGGGCACCGCGCCGCGGGACCTGCGGATGTACTGCGTGCGGTCCCCGTGGAGCCTGACCACGGTGTCGTCCGCACGGTTGACTATATCCTGGTCGTGGAGCAGCCAGGCGTCCACGTCCAGGCGCCTCGCCTCGTCGTCGGTGACGGCCATGGGCTCCCCGGGAGGGTTGGCCGACGTCATCACCAGGGCGTCGTGGGACAGCCTGGAGAAGAGCAGGTGGTGCATCCCGGCGTACGGGAGGAACATCCCTACGGTGTCGAGCCCGGGCGAGGCGGCCTCCGTCTCCGGCAGGTCCCTCTTGCGCACGAGGACGATCGGCCTCCCGGGGGACGTCAGGAGCGACTCCTCCTCCGGGGTCGGCTCCCCGTACCTCCTCAGGGCGTCCATGTCCCTGGCCATGACGGCGAAGGGCTTCTGCCTCCGGCCGTACCACTCGCGCAGCTCCGGGATGCGGTCCAGGGTGCAGCAGATGTGCATCCCGCCCCACCCCTTCACGATGGCGCGGCCCCCGCCGTCCAGGATCTCGGCCAGGCGCCCGACGGGGTCGTCGGTGAAGACGCCTTCCGGGGTCTCCAGGCGGTAGGACGGCCCGCATGACGGGCACGCTATGGTCTGGTGGTGGAACCTGCGGTCGCCGGGGGAGGAGAACTCGCGCCCGCACTTGGGGCACATCGGGAACCTCCCCATGGATGTCAGGGGGCGGTCGTAGGGCAGCCCCTTCAGAAGGGTGAACCTCGGGCCGCAGTCGGTGCACGTGGTGAACGGGTATCCGCGGCGCCTTCCGGGAGACAGCATCTCGGCGACGCATCTGTCGCACACGGCGCTGTCCGCCGGGATCGACGCGCCCGTCCCGTGTCCGGACGACGCGATAATGGAGAATCCCTCGGGCCCGCCGTAGTCGGAGGGCTCCTCCGAGACCTCCTCGACGCGGGCGAGCGGGGGCAGGTCGGAGAGGAGCTCGCGGAGGAGCTCCTCGCCCCTGTCTGTCTCTATGAAGACGGCCGAGCCGTCGTTGCGGACCGTCCCCGACGCGCCGGCCCTGACGGCCGCGCGGTACACCGCGGGCCTGAAGCCCACGCCCTGCACCGTTCCGCGGATGACGATCCTCATGGCGGGTGCGATGGCGTATCGGGGTTTAATCCTTCATCTGACGGGCCTGCACGCGCAGGCCGGCTGGATGTCGTTCCCCATCGCCGGCGGCTTGGACCTGTCCACGCTGAGCACGCCGTCGGGGACGTCCAGGAAGTCAGCCAGGTCCTGGTCGGACGGGTACTGGCCGACGCTGATGTCCACGCCCTGGTACTCGCATATGGGCAGGGCGTCCATGCCCTGCTTCGCGACGATGGACGCGGCCTCGCCGTCGCCCAGGTCCTCCGCGGAGGCGCACATGACCCTGCGGATGCCGATCCCGGCCGCCGCGAGCGCCTCGTAGCTCCTCTCGAACCTCTCGGTGTCGGCGGGGTCCCTGGACCTAGCCGCCTCCGACTCGTACACGGTCATGTCGAAATCCATGCTCCGTCAATCCCGTCGGGGATATAGAAAAAGGACCGCCTCCCGGACGGTCCTTAAAGAATCGTTAACGGGACGGCTGGACCGGGTTCGCCTCGAGGTCGGCCATGATCCTGCGGAGCATGTCCCTCAGCTGGTCCCTCTCCTCCTCGGACAGCGACCCGCAGATCAGGTCCTCGCTCCTCATGCGGAACCCGACCTGCCTCTCCAGGATCCCGCGCCCGGTGTCGGTGAGGGTCACCAGCTTCACCCTGCGGTCGTTCCTGTCGGAGGTCATCTCCACCAGGCCCTTGCGCTCAAGGCTCTTCACCGCTCCCGCCACCGTGGGCGACGCGAGGCCGAGGGCCTTCTCCATGTCCTTCAGGGTGACCGGTTTCCCCATGCACTCGATGTAGTGCATGTACCAGAGGTCGCTGAAGCGGACCACCTCGTCCTCCATGGCGTCGTTGGCCCTCCGGTCGAGGTGCTCGGATATCTCCCTGAACATCCATCCGAGGTCGTCGCGGGCGTCGTCCCACTGTCTGTCTTCCGTCACGGGGGTTTCCACAACGCATAGAATATATAAACGGATGGATGGATGCTCTGAATCCCACGAATTTTCCGAACGTTTGTCCGAAGGACCGCACGGCGGCCGTCCGGACGGGCGATGCGTCAAAAAGGAATGGAGGGCCCCCGGAGGGGCCCGTGTTTGGGAGGGATCACTCCTTCTTGCAGGAGCAGCCGCAGGACCCGTACTTCTTCTGGTATCCGTCCATGGCGGCCTGGACCAGCTTCTGGGCCTCGTCCTTGCCGACGGTGCCGTTGATCTCGGTGACCTTGTTCTCCAGGGCCTTGTAGACCTTGAAGAAGTGGC
>JAUNXZ010000041.1 GCA_030539515.1 Thermoplasmata archaeon | reverse complement strand
AGCCGCTCCGACCGTGATAAGGGTTGGCGAACGAGATTATCGAGGCCTACATAGGTTATCAATATCATGAACGCCATCATATGGCTGAATCACATCAACTCTAATGAAATCAAACCGTAGTGCACGGCTTCTGGGCATTAATAGTTGAAGACCGAACAGACCCGATGAACAGGAGGTGCCGAATGGAGAAGCAAGAATGCCTGACAAGACTATCCGACCTTGTCGGCCACATCTCGGCCATGCACTACGAGATCAACGAAGAATGGAAAAGACAGTGCGATGCCAATGGATACGAGCTACGCAACCTCAACAAGATTCAGGTCAGAGACCTGTCTTCAGACTGGACCGAAAACAGCGCTGAACCTTACAGAAAGTTTCTCTACAGCCAGGATCTGGACAGATTCTCGCCGCACATCTGCGCAGGACTGAAGATCAGGTACAGAATCAAGATGTACAATTCCATCTACAGCAAGATCTCCAAATACATCAGCGGGCGCGAGAGTGGAAAAGTGGCTGTGAGAAAATGTCTTAACGACATTTTCGGAATCAGGGCCATTGTGGATGCCGATCTGACCTTCGAAGAGATCAGAGAGTTCATCGAGCCCAGGCACGAACACATCCGCTGTCACAACTCTTCCAAGGCCAGAGAAAATCAGATATACGTAGCCACTCACATTTACATTGAAGGGGAAGACAGGAGGCTGTTTCCCTGGGAGCTTCAGATATGGCTTCAAAAAGATGAAGCTTCCAACTATGTGTCGCACGAAGCATACAAGCAGGACTACACCAGATGGGAACCTGTACTCGGCAGATGATAATACTACACTACATCATCCTAAGCAGCTCCTATTCGACAGGACGCAGGATAGCACTTCACTATCCATTCGAGGGATCCATCGACTCGGAACGCATGCACCTTATTCTAGACAGAATTAGTGACTGCTACGGCGGCCCTGATGTGTCATTTGGGATCCACGTCACACAAACCGAATCCGAATCGTGGCAGTCTGTTGTAGAAAGTGACCCGTACTTCAAAGATGTTCACATCATCGACACAGTCGAGGAGTTCATAGAACTGATACAGAGGGACAAGACCTTCACAGGCCTAGACGCGTCCGATTACATCCTCAGCCTGACGCCCTGCACACATTCAAGACTTGAGAAGCTCACGTACATGTGCTACGCAGACTATCTGTGCGACACCGGTGAGAGACTCTTTGAAGACGAGATATACGCGTTCGAACACGGCCCCATCATCGGAAGTGTGTACAGAAGATACGGCGGGCAAGACGAATCGGAGGAGGTCATCGGAGAAGGTTCCGACATTGTCCTCAAACCCAGATACGAGACGCTTCCCATCCGCAGCAAGCTGTTCTTCGCCGCGAACGGGCGCAGGAAGGTGACCTCCATAGACCGCACCCTGAAACGCCTCGAGGACGTCCCCACTCAGGCCATAGTCGACATGACCCACCGCGAGGGCAGCCCCTGGAGCCATGTGAGCAGGACAGGGCGCTACGACCCCCTCCCCGACGATCTGATCCTGGAATACCACCGCGTCGAACGCGACGTCCGATGGTGTGTCTGGCACTCGCCGACTTCGGTTCCGAGTAGCACGAAGACTATTTACTGTAATACCCGATACCCGGGACCATGCACATAGTCCAGCCCGGAACGGAGATCGACGTCCTCAAGGAGAACAACAAGATCGCCCACGAGAACTACCGCCTCATGAAGCAGCACGGCATCAAGTCCATCGACTTCATGGGCTCGATCGGCGCCGGGAAGACCGCCATGATCATCAAGCTGGCGGAGAAGCTCAGGGCCAAGGGCGTGCGCGTCTGCGCCATCGCGGGCGACGTCACCGGGGACGACGACTACACCAGGTTCGAGAAGTCCGGACTGGAGTCCGTGAACTGCAACACCGGCCACGAGTGCCACCTGGACGCCAACCTCATCAAGAAGACCCTGGCGGAGATCAACCTGGACGACTACGACGTCATCTTCGTGGAGAACGTCGGGAACCTCGTGTGCCCCGCCGACTTCCCCCTGGGGACCGACCTGCGCGTGGTCGTCGTCTCGGTCACCGAGGGCGACGACATGGTCAGGAAGCACCACGACATCTTCATCCACTCCGACGTGGCCATCCTCAACAAGGTCGACATCGCCGACGCCGTCGACGTGGACCCGCAGGTCATCGCGCGCGACTACAACAAGCTCACGGGCGGGGTAAAGAACATCTACATGTGCAGCGTCAAGAAGGACGAGGGGCTGGACGAGATCCTCGCCGCCCTGAAGCTCTGAGGTGCTACACATGAAGGTCCTGGCCGTTGGAGGAGGCGGGAGGGAGCACGCGGCCGTAGAGGCGCTCCACCGCTCCGGATCCGAGCTCTACTGCGTCATGAAGAACGCCAATCCCGGAATCATCAGGAGGTCCGCCAAGCACCTCCTGTGCGACGAGAAGGACATCGATAAGGTCGTGTCCTTCGCGGTCGAGAACGGGGTGGAGCTCGCCTTCATCGGCCCCGAGGCCCCGCTGGAGGCGGGCATCGTCGACGCCCTCGAGGCGGCCGGCATCAAATGCGCGTCGCCCACGAAGGCGGCGGCCAGGATCGAGACCTCCAAATCGTTCATGCGGAAGCTGGTGCAGGACCACGGCATCGACGGGAACCTGTCGTTCGCCAGCTTCGGCAACGCGGAGGACGCCGAGGCGTACCTCCGCACCATCGACCACGAGATCGTGGTCAAGCCCGTCGGGCTCACCGGCGGCAAGGGCGTCAAGGTCCAGGGGGAGCACCTCCACAGCTTCGACGACACCATGGAGTACATCCGTGAGATCTTCGACGGGAACATCGGCGGCGCCGGCGTCATCCTCGAGGAGAGGGCGGTCGGCGAGGAGTTCACGCAGATGTGCTTCGTCGACGGCAGGCACATCGTCCCCATGCCCCTGGTCCAGGACCACAAGAGGGCCTACGAGGGCGATGTGGGCCCGAACACCGGCGGGATGGGCTCCTACACCGATTCGGACCACCTCCTGCCCTTCGTGACCGAGGAAGACAGGAAAGCGGCCCTCGCCATCGTGCAGGCCATCGTGGACGCGCTGGCGGACGAGGGATGCCCCTACCGCGGCGTGATGTACGGGCAGTTCATGCTCACCGTGAACGGGCCTAAGATCATCGAGATCAACGCCAGGTTCGGGGACCCCGAGGCGATGAACGTCCTCACGGTGCTCGAGTCGAGCTTCGAGGACGTGTGCCTCGCCATGGCCGAAGGGACCCTCGGAGCCGACGTGAGGTTCGCGCCGGAGGCCACCGTCTGCAAGTACGTCGTTCCGAAGGGATACGGCGTCAAGTCCGAGTCCGGGCACGAGATCTCCGTGGACGAGGACGCCATCGCCGGATGCGGCGCCGTCGCGTACTATGCGAACGTGGACATGAAGGACGGGAAGCTCGTGACGGGCACGTCCAGGTCCGTGGGCGTCGTCGGAAGGGGCGCCACCATCGAGGAGGCCGAGGCCAACTGCGAGAAGGCCCTGAAGCACGTGGAGTGCGACGCGGTCTTCGTCCGCCACGACATCGGCACCCGCGAGCTGGTCCAGCGCAGGGTCGACCACATGAAGGCCCTCCGCTCCGCATGACGGACCTCGCAGTCCGCATAGCGTACCGCGGAGAGGGGTTCTCCGGCTCCCAGATTCAGCCCGGGCTCCGCACCGTCGAGGGGACGCTTCTCTCGTCCCTGGTGCGCGTGACCGAGATGGACCCGGAGGACATCTGCCTCCGCCTCGCCAGCCGCACGGACAAGGGCGTCAACGCCACCGGGAACGTCGCGTCTTTCGAATCCGGGGGCATGGAGCCCGGCCAGCTGCTGAAGGCCCTCAACTCGATCTACGACGGCATCCTGTGCACCGCGTACGCGCGCGTGGACGACTCGTTCCTCCCGCGCCACGCGGACATGCGCACCTACGAGTACGTCATGAAATCGGCCGGCATGGACCTAGGCCTCGCCGAGGAGTGCCTGGCGGTCTTCCGGGGGAGGCACGACTTCTCCGGCTTCTGCAAATCCGAGGGCAAGGACACGGTCATCGACCTCGTCCGCGCCGACGCCCGTGTGGAGGACGACGTGCTCGTCCTCACATTCCAGGCGGACCACTTCCTGTGGAACATGATCCGCAGGATCACGTCGACGGTCATGCGCGTGGCGTCCGGCAGGATCCCGCTCTCCCGCGCGGAGGAGGGGATGGCGGGCGGATGGTCCAACTTCGGCCTGGCGCCCGCGGAGGGCCTCACGCTGACCGACGTGTTCTACGACGATGTCCAATTCACGCCGTCGCCCGACCCCGCGCTCAGGGTCAGGAGGGCGGACGGCCTATACAGGGCGCACCTCGACGACAGGTTCTACAGAGGGCTCTGAGAAGGGTCCCCCCGGGGCTGGTGCGCCGGGCTGGGATGGATTACCTTGTCGCCCGATGCGGCCCGCAGGGGGTGGGGACTCCCGAAGGCGCCCCCGCCGGGCACTGTGCCCGGTCGGCGGCGAATGCCGGAGAACAGACGCCGCCTGTGCGATCGCCCGAGGGCGTCGCTGAACCGCGCAGCCCCCGCGTCTTTTCCCCGCGGGAGCACGCGCTATTCGTAACGGGCATCCTGGCACAGGTCTTAATTTTAACGCACCGAAACTCGGAACGCGGGTAAGCGCGGGAAAAGGGATAACCGGTTTCCAAGGGGTTTTTAAGGGGTTTCGAAGGGGTTTGCGGAGGAACGGACCCCCGCTGGCGCATCAGCGCCTGGACTTGGGCTTGCCGTAGTTCCTGACGGGCTTCCTGTAGACCCACACCATGACGATGGCCAGCAGGATGATGACCATGACCGCCAGGGCGATCCACAGGGTGTAGCTGCTGTCGCCGACATAGAACGTGTACTCCGTCCCGAGGCCGGTGATGCTCACCAGGTTGCCGGTGTCGGCGGCCTGGATGCTGAACCTGTACTGCCCGTTGGAGAGGTCCGCGACGTACTCGTACGTGACGGTGGTGCTTCCCTCCTTCTCGAGGTCGAAGGTGGTGTAGCTGTCCTCCAGCTTCTCGCCGTTCACGTAGAAGTAGACGCCGAAGCCGGACAGGTCCACATCGGAGTTGTTGGCGACCGTCACCGAGAGGGTGACGGGCTCCACGACCTTGATGGAGTAGGTCCTGTCGGCCGTGAGGTCCTCCTCGACCGTCTCGCCCTCGTCGTCGGTGTACGTGACCTCGATCTCATAGGAGACCTCGAGGGTGTACGTGCCGGTGGTGCTGGGGGCGGTGACCGTCAGGGTGGCGGTCCCGCCGTTGTCCAGCGTTCCGGACGAGGGGCTGACGCCGCTGCTGACGGAGCTCCCGGAGGAGTCCTTCAGCGCGGCGGTGTAGGAGATGGCCATGGACATGTCCTGGTAGTCGTTGTAGTCCGTGTTGTTGTAGGTGATGACGTAGTCGGCGGTGTCGCTCGTCCCGATGACGGCGTCCCCGCTGATGTTGTTGTAGACGGACGCCTCCGACTCGAGGGCCGGGACGGCCATCACCACGAGCAGCGCCGCGATGGCGACGAATGCGAATGCCTTGGTCTTCATCTGGAAAACACCCCCCTCTTGCTGGCGAGCCAGAACACCGCGATCACCATCAGGATGATGACCGCCAGGAGGAACCAGAGTCCCGCGGGCACTCCGGACCTCTTGTCCATGGAGTCGCCGCCGGAGACGGTTCCGTCGGACGTGTCGACGTCGACGGAGACCGGCGAGAGGCTGATGACCTCGGAGGCCGCACCGCTGACCGCGACCGTCACGGAGACGGACGGGACGGTGGAGGCGCTGGAGCCCGCGTCGATGCCGGTCTGCATCATGACCACGTAGTACGTGACGGTCTGCAGGCCGTAGATGGTGATCGTGTCGCCGAGCGAGCCGACGTAGGTGCCGTCGGCGTCCATCACGGTGATGTACCATCCGCTGACCGCGGTGGTGGTGATCGTGACGCTCTTGGCGGCGGTGTCGCTGTTCACGAAGGTGAGAGCGTACATGTACTGGGATCCGGAGACCCTGTCGTGGGACGCCTCGCCCTCGCCGGACTGGTAGATCTCCATGCCCGCTCCGCTGGAGGCGGTGGACGAGTTGGTGGTGATCTTCTCGGTGACGGTCAGGGACCCGTTGATGTCGGTGACGACGAGGGTCACTCCGTCGGATCCGGGCGCGACCTTGGTGGCGTCGTAGCTTCCGGTGACGGTGGTGCTCTGGGAGCCGTTGGCGTTCACGGTGACGTAGGTGGCCTCGTTGAGGGACCAGCCGCTTCCGGTGGAGACCAGGTAGGTCTTGGCGGAGTCGGTGTTGTTCGTGATCGTGAAGGTCACGCTGGCGCTTCCTCCCGCGAAGTTGGCGGAGGTGATCTCGACCTCGAACTCGGGCTCGTCCTCGTCCTCGGACGCGGGCGCGTCGGAGGTGATGACCGCCAGGTTCCTGACGGCGCCGTCGGCGAGTCCGGTGAAGGTGCCGGTGGCGCTGAACCAGTGCTCCTCGTCGTCGTCATCGGTCATGCTGACGGATGCGGACACGTCGACGCTGGTGGCGGTGGAGGGCAGGACGATGCTGTAGGCTCCGTCGGTCACGGTGACCTCGACGGCCGCCGCGGCTCCGCTGGAGTTGGTGTAGGTGACCGTGAGGGTTCCGTCCGCGACGGCCCCGACGTATCCGGTGATGGTCATCTGGGCGTCGACCGCGGTCATGTCCAGGGTGACCGCGTTGGCGGATCCGCTGGTGAAGTCCAGGTAGGCCTGCTTGATGAGCGTGCTGTCGCCGCTGGAGTTGGTGGACGTCACGTAGTAGTCGTATCCGACCGCCATGTAGTACCCGCCGTTGAAGGAGTAGTAGGTTCCCTCCTCGGAGGTGATGGAGATGGCGTCGGCGTCGTTCTTGGTGACGTTCACCGTGACGACCTCGACGACGTCGAGGCCGGTGAAGTCGCTGGCTCCGGGGTACAGGTAGGCGGTTCCGCTGAAGTAGTAGCCGGTGGAGCCGTCGACCGTGATGGTGTACTGGCCGGGGCACAGGGTGACCGTCTGGCCGGCGGTCACGGAGACCTCCTCCTCGTCGTCATCGTCGTAGAACACGTAGGTGAACGCGTACTGGGCCCTATAGGAGACCTGCTTGACGTAGTTCTCCTCGCTCTCGGAGTATCCGTAGTAGTAGATGATCTCCGTGTCGGAGGACGAGGAGGTTCCGGACGAGACGGACCTCGTGAGCTCGGGGGCGTAGAAGTAGTCGTTGTCCAGCGAGCCTCCGTTGATGTACACGGTGGCCTCCACGTTGTCGGGGATGTAGAAGTACCCGACACCGCTGGTGTTGGTCATGGTGTAGATCGTGTACGACACGTCGTTGTAGGTGAACGTGGCGGACATCAGGACGAACGGGAGGTTCTCATTGCCGTCACTGGTGGAGGAGTCGTACCTGAAGTACTGGGTGATCCTCCTTCCGTCGTCCAGGGAGAGCTCCAGACCCGTGGTGGTGTCCGAGGTGCTGACGGTTCCGAAGTACACCTTGTCGCTGCCGTTGTGGGCGTAGACGGTGTAGGTTCCCGTGGCGGGGACCAGGGCGGTGAAGTTGCCCTCGTCGTCGGTGGCGTAGACCAGCTGGAATCCGGAGAGCGAGGAGGACATCAGGGTGACCGTCCCCTCGACGCCGTCGCTCCCGTCCTTGAGCTGTCCGGAGACGGTGGTGTAGGACGAGGAGGACACGGTGACGGAGCTTCCGCCGGTGTAGACGCCGTAGTACATCGTGCTGCCGTAGACGCCGTAGACGCTGTACTGGACGTCGTCGGTGGCGAGTCCCACGGGGATGTCCACGTAGATCCTGCTGCCGTCGGTGTAGGACGTGGTGCTGAACGTTCCCGCGGAGACCGTGAAGACGATTCCGCTGGGGAGTCCGCTGCCGGAGATGCTGACGCTCTCGGAGGAGTAGGACGTGATGGTGGCGGTCCTGTTGCTGCTGGACACGGTGTGGGTGGTCGAGGTGATCGACGTGAGGCCGTTGCCCATGGAGAGCGTGTAGGTGCCGGGGATGACGGTGATGACCGCGGTTCCGGCGTCGGTGACCTCGGCGCTGAACTGGGCGCCGGTGGTCGTGTCGGTGGCGTACACCACGGGGGTGTCGTCGTAGGACGAGCCGTCCACGGTGTTGCCGTAGATGTCGTTGACCGTCACGGTGATGGTGTACGTGGTGGGCGTGATGACCAGTCCGGTCATGGTGCCGGGGTACAGCGTGATCGTGCCGGTTCCGAGCGAGGTGCCGTCCTCTCCGTAGAGAACATAGGAGTATGTCCCGGGGAGGATGTTCAGCGAGAACTCGCCGTTGGTGACGGTGACGCTCGCGGACGCGGAGTCGCCGGTGAGCTCCAGGAGCATGGCCTCGGCGTCATAGAGGACGCCGCCGATCTGCACCTGGCCGCTGGCGGTGGAGTTGGACACGTTCACCGTGGCGGGGACCTCGTCGTAGACCGTCTGGAGCACCACGTCGCCGATGGCGATCTCGACGTAGTAGGTTCCCTCGGTGGGGACGATGACGTCGTAGGTGCCGTCGCTGGACACGGAGGTCTGCGAGTACTGGACGAACCTGCCGAAGGTTCCGTCGAGCGAGTAGACGGTGACGGTGGCTCCGGTGACGGGGCCGCTGTCGGACGTGATGGTGACCTGCTCGGTGGACGAGGTGCTGGAGGATCCGGTGTACTCGAGGACCACGATGGCCGCGAGGTAGTTGATCACACCGCCGCTCTCCTTCTGGAGCTCGATGGCCTCGTAGCCGTCCATGTACTCCCATCCGTCGCTGCTGGAGGTGGCGTCGCTGTCCGGGTTGTACAGGACGTACCACTGGGAGACGGTGTATCCGGTCAGCCCGTATCCGGGGACGGCCTTGGCGGAGCTGTCGGACCCGTCGCTGAGGGCCAGGGCGCTCAGGTAGGAGTAGGCGCTGCTGTAGCCCGCTTCGTCGGCGGACAGTCCGATGAGGGCCTTCCAGAGGACGGTCTCGTACATCGCGTCCGTGTAGGTGGTGTAGCCGTAGTACGTGTTGTAGGAGTAGTACTCGGTGGCCGCGCCGTAGGAGTCGACGGAGTATCCGGCGAAGTAGGCGATGGTGGAGAAGATGTCCCCGTCGCCGTAGTACAGGGCGAGCATAGATCCGTCCACGAGGACGTAGTCGATGCTGTCGCCGCTGGCGGAGCACACGTTGTCGTAGGTGGACATGATGTCGTTGAGGCTCATGCCCGAGGTGATCGCCTCGATTCCCGCGAGGTAGACCGCGCTCTCGTCGTTGAGGTCGGACCTGACGTTGCCGTAGGTCTCGGGGTCGGCCTCGATGGCCGCCTTTGCGAGGGACGGGTCGTTGATGTACGAGATGACGGTCTGGTAGACCGTGCTGTCCGTGAAGCTGCCGGAGTAGTTCACGGAGGTGTCGGACATCATGATGCGGATGATGGACGCCGCGATGGTTCCCGCCGAGCTGTCGGCCAGGTACATGTTGGCGACCGCGGTCGCACCGTTCCCGAGGTTGTCGGAGACGCTGTCGAAGCCGCCCAGGTTGACGGCGTCGTAGGAGTAGTCGATCCAGGCCGCGATGGCGCCGGACTTGTCCTTGTCCTCGTAGTAGGACCAGACGTTGCCGAGAGGGTAGGAGTCGCCCGTCTTGATGGTGTAGGTGGTGTTCCCGGAGTAGTACGCGTCGGACTCGTCGTTGGTGGACTGTCCCGCGTCGACGGCGAAGCTGACGTTCGGCACGACGACCAGGAGGGCGACCACGATGACGGACACGAAGGGCAGGGGCTTGATGAGCTTCCTGAAGCAGCCGGGGAACCCGGCGGTCTTGATGTTGGCCCACCAGTCGCGGAGGTTGGCCTCCCTGATGACCATGACGATGGCGGCGGCGGAGCCGACTCCGAAGACGGCGCCGATGACGGCCGCGTTGGCGTAGCTGGTCCAGGCGGACACGAACATGACGAACATCCAGACCGCGATGAACAGCCTGGTCGCCGTGCGCTCCCTCCTGAGGAAGACGTATGCCTCGTAGATGGCGACGCACAGGGGCAGCCACATGGTGAGCCACCCGTAGTAGGACGCGACCGCGGACAGCGAGACGCTGGTGCCGCTGGTCAGGGCGGCCATGATCGAGTTGGAGTAGACCGAGTTCCCGAAGAGGAAGTCGTTGAGCAGGTCGGGGACGGCGAAGGCCATGACGATGCAGGCCACGGCGAACACGACGATGAGCGCGGGGATCGTCGTAACCCAGGGCTTCTGCCTGAGGGCGACGAGCGCGAACGTGAACACGACGGAGAAGATGGCGATGAGGAGCGGTCCGGAGTAGACCGAGTCCATGAGTCCCGCGGGTATGTAGTACGCGGCGGGGACCAGCGTGCCGATGAGGATGGCGGCCGCGTAACCGATCGTGATGTCGGTGAAGTCCCTGCCCCTGACGCGGAGGACCACGGCCTGGAGGACCATGGCGACCACGAGGAGCACGAGGACGATGCGGAAGCCGTTCCACGTGAGGGCGGCGAGCATCAGGAACACTCCGGTGAGGATGCCGTACTTGAGGATGCCCTTCCTTCCAGACTCCTCCGCGTCGGCTGCCTTCACCATCTTCACGGCGAAGTACGCCATGAAAGCGACGAACAGGGACGCGAGGGCGTACTCGTTGCCGCTGGAGAAGACGGTGGTGCTGATCGGCAGGGCCAGGAACGCGAAGATCAGGGCTGCCACGACACCGATCGTCTTGTCGAACATCTCCTTGCCGATCAGGTACACCGGTATGCACACGAGGGCCCCGATGATGGGGTTGAGCATGGCCAGCGAGAACGATGCGGCGACGGATGTGCCCATGGACCCCTGGAGAACCGCGGCCAGTCCGGCTGCGAGGAAGTCCATGACGGGCGGTATGTAAAGGGAACCGCCGACGGGGTAGTTCACGGATGAGTCCGTGAAGGAGTACGTTCCGTTGAGAAGGCTTTCGACTACATGCAGGTGGTATTGGGCACTCGAACCGCCGGACAGGGCGAAGCTCCCGTCCGCGGAGATCCCGTAGGCGAACACGAAACGCAGCAGGAAGGCCACGATCACGATGATGCCGAGGGCGAGTGCACACCAGTGGCTTCTAATCCACCCGTTGCCGCTTTTTTCGCGGTCGGCCCCCTTATCAGCGGGGGCGGCTGACTCTTTTCCGAATTTGCGCATTCTAATAAGTCTCCGTCTCTTTAGAATGGCCGTTCATGCCCGAACTCATATAAAAAGAGTCCAGTGGCGTTACTTTATGCCTGGGAACGCGCGCGTACGGAGGCGCGCACCCGTGTCCGCGCGTGTCGCGCTCGCAGGACGGTGCGGATGTCCGCGGCGAAGGACTCCGCGGAGGCGCGGGGGTCGTCCGATCCGTAGATGGACCTGCCCACGATGGCGTAGTCCGCTCCCGCGGCTATGGCGTCGGAGGCCTTCCCGCCCTGGGCGCCCACGCCGGGGGACAGGATCTTGAACCCGGGTCCGGCGACCTGCCTGATGGCGCGGATCCTGTCGGGCCTGGTGGCCGGCGCGATGAAGCCGTCCACGCCGCACTCGACGCCCAGCCTCGCCATCTCCTCGGCGTGCTTGGCGGTGAACATCAGCGCCCCGGGATGGCTCATCTCGGTGACCGCGTAGATCTCCGCGTCCCCGGCGGCCTCGACGGCCGCCCTGAGGGAGTCGTCCCCCGTGAAGGCGTGGACGATGACGGCGGACGCGCCCCTGGACACGGCGTTCTCGACGATGAGGCGAACGGTGTTGGGGATGTCGGCGACCTTGAAGTCGCAGATGACGTCCGAGAACTCGGAGAGCCTGGTGATCATGCCGGGCCCCTCGGAGAGGACCAGCGGCCAGTTTATCTTGACGGCGTCCACGGTGCCGGCGACGGCCTCCGCCACCGCCAGGGCCTTCGCCCCGTCCGTCTCGTCAAGCGCCAGGACCAGCCTGCTCTCCTTCCTCATGGCTCCACGCACGAACCACGACACATATTAAGGCATCGAGCCGTAGCGGGCGGCATGCTCAGGAGGATGGAGTGCGGCTCGGCGCGCTGCGGGAAGGTCTCAGAGGGGTGCGCCAGGTGCATCGAGGGCTCCAAGATGGTGCTCCTCGTCACCGGCAGGTGCGGATGGGGCTGCGACTACTGCCCCGTGTCCCTGGAGAAGAAGGGCCTCGACGTGATCTACGCGAACGAGGGCCGCGTGCACTCCGACGAGGAGGTGATCGCCGAGGCGGAGTCCATGGACGCCCGCGGCACCGGCATCACCGGCGGGGACCCGCTCATCGACATGGACCGCACGGTCCACTACATCCGCCTCCTGAAGGACCGCTTCGGCCCGGACCACCACATCCACCTCTACACGGCGACGATCGACCCGGAGAAGGTGCGCATCCTGGAGGAGGCGGGGCTCGACGAGATCCGCTTCCACCCCCGCGACGACAGGTGGTCCGACATGGCCTCCACGAGGCTGTCGGAGATCGCCGGGCACGTCCGCATGAAGGTGGGGATCGAGGTGCCCGCGCTGCCCCGGAGGGAGGCCGACCTCATCGCCCTGGTGCAATATGCCAGATCCGTCGGGGTGGACTTCGTCAACCTCAACGAGCTGGAGTTCTCCGAGAGCAACTGGGACATGATGGACATCCACGGGTACTCCGTCAAGGACGACGTCTCGTCGGCGGTCGCCGGGTCCGAGGAGACCGCCATGAAGGTGCTGAAGAAGGCCCGCGGGATCGACGTCCACTTCTGCTCGTCCGCGTTCAAGGACGGGGTCCAGCTCCGCAGGAGGCTCATCCGCCGCGCCATGCACGTCTGCGAAGAGTACCAGCAGGTCACCGAGGACGGGACGGTCGTCCGCGGGTTCGTGAAGGGCGACCCCGACGAGGTGATCGCCGAGCTCGACTCGCTCGGCGTTCCGCCGGAGCTCCGCGCGCGCAACGACGCCGGAGCGGAGGTCGCGCCCTGGGTCCTGGAGGACATAGCGGACCGTCTGGCTCATAGGGCGTGGCTGTCCGAGCAGTACCCCACCGCGGACGGGTTGGAAGTGGAGAGGACCCCCCTCAACCGAAGGGGGCCCTCCGAGAATTAACCGGTTTGCCCCGGCCCGGGGGCCGGGGGGTCAAGCGGGGATTCACTCCACGCTCAGGCTCTGGATGTCGTGGTGCCTGTTCACGATGTCCCTGGCCAGGCGCAGGTTCTTGCCGGCCTTGCCGATCGCACGGCCCTTCAGCTTGGGGTCCACGGTGATCGTGGCGTGGGTGATGTTGCCGCGCTGCTCGATGACCACCTTCTGGGGGCCGTAGATGTGGAACACGTTCATGACGAACTGCTCCGGGTCCTCGGAGTACTCGACGACCTGGATGTTCTTTCCCGTCTTCTCCTTGAGCTTGATGACATGCTCGCCCTTCTTGCCCACCGCGATGTTGGCCTTCCCCTTCTCGACGATGAACACGAGCTTCTCCTCGGTGTCCATGCAGTCGATGGCGCTCGTCTTGGTGACGCTCTCGAAGAGGG
>JAUNXZ010000040.1 GCA_030539515.1 Thermoplasmata archaeon | reverse complement strand
ACGATGACCTCGGCGTTGAGGACGTTCTCCCTGGCGGAGCCGTACTTGTAGGAGCCGATTCCCATTCCGTTGGTGGAGTACCAGGCGCCGATGGTTCCCGAGGGGAACGAGGAGGGCATGGATCCGACGATGTAGCCCTTCTTCATGCAGGCCTCGAGCACGTTCTTCCAGGTGCATCCGGCCTGGACCTTGACGTAGAGCTCCTCCTCGTTGATCTCGACGACCTTCTTCATCTTGGAGGACATGTCCAGGAGGATGCCGCCCGCGGTGGGCATGCATCCGCCCAGTCCCCAGGACGCGCTTCCGCGGGGGGTCACGGGGATGCCGTACTCGTAGGCGAGGGCGACGACCTTGGAGATCTGCTCGGTGGTGGTGGGCCTGACGATCACGTCGGGCAGGTTCTTGAACGCGAGGCCGGCCTCCTTGGGGAGGGGGGCCATGTCGTGGCTGTAGAGGACCTTGTCCACGCCGCTGGTGCTGACGTTGACGTCTCCGACGATCGCCTTGAGCTTGGCGATGATGACGTCGTCGACCTGCCTGGAGACCTTGGGCTCCTCGGGCCTGGCGCCCATGAATCCCTGCTCGATCCTCCTCATGAACTTCTTGGTGGGCTCGTCCCTGTACCTGCTGGGGCACCTGTTGGTGGCCCTTCCGCCGTACTCCTCGGCCTTCTCGGCGGCCTCGGCGTACTTCTCGTCCCCGACGTCGCCGGTCAGCTTGATGGCGACGGTGCTCCTGTCGGGCATGTTCCCGGCGACCTTGAAGTCGGCGACCTCCTTGACGGCGGCGATGCAGGCGTCCATGTTCTTCAGGGGGACGTAGACCGTGACCGCGTCGGGGTTGACGCAGGCGCCGGTGTTGATCGTGAAGAGCTTCTCGTCGGCGGTGGCCTGGTCGGCCTTGGCGGCGCCGATGCCGGCCATGAGCTCGTCCATCATGGAGATGTCGAGGTCGACGAACTCCTCCTCGCCCTGGAACCCGAACACGGCGAGGTTCCCGTTGAAGGAGATCTGCAGGGGCTTGAGGGACGCCTCGTGGGCGATCTTCAGGAAGGCCTCCTGCATCTTGGCGGTGTCCGGGAGCTCGTAGGCCGCGGCCTTGACGACGCCCTCGGGGCTGATCTTGAAGGTGACCTCGGTGACGATGGCGAGCCTTCCGGAGGAGGCGCACAGGGTCTGGATGAGGTTGTACCCGCTCATGTAGTAGCCGATGTCGTCGAACCCGGTGACCAGGAGTCCCCCGTTGGAGTCGACGGCCACGACGTTGTAGACGCTGTCCTTGACGGTGCCGTACTTGTAGGAGCCGATGCCGGCCTCCTCGGTGTAGATCCAGTCCTCGACGGTGGGGTCCTCGCCGGCGGGCATGACTCCGAGGGTGAATCCCTCGTCCTCGACCGCCTTGGCGATGGCGCCCATCTTGCATCCGGCCTGGGCCTTGACGGTCATGTGCTCCTTGTCGAGCTCGATGATGCTCGCCATGTCGGACATGTCTACCAGCAGGGCGCCGGCGGTGTGGCAGCCCTTCCTGGCGTAGGGGGCGACGGACGCCCCGTGGGCCACGGCGCTGGCGATGACCTTGCCGAGCTCCTCGTTGCTGGCGGGCCTGACCACGTAGTAGCCGTCCTCGCACCTGATCTTGGATCCCCCGATGAGGGACTCGATGTGCTCGATCTCCTCTTTGGAGACCGCCTTCTCGCTTCCGATGCACTTCATTTGAACGAACCTCCGCATAGCTGCGGCTCTTTCCGGAAGCGCGTACACGGTCGCGTGTTATAATGGTTTCCCGTTCGGAAAAGAAATGAGATTATATGAGACTAATCCGGCCCTCTCCGCGAGCCTGGCTATCGAACCGGGGTCGGCGCGGAACAGGTGGGTGCGGCACCGGCAGTCGGAGCACCCGAAGCCCTTGAACGAGGGCTCCATGCCGCACTCCTCCGCCATGCGGGCGAGCTCGCACTCCGGGACGGCGTCCGGGTACGACACGAGGGCGTCCACGGAGTCGGCGCGCGCCGTCAGGTAGTCCGCGTGCCACTTCAGGACCTTCTCGCGGGCCATGTGCCTGGCGAGCCTCTGATCCAGGCCGCCCATGGCGCTGCCCGTGTAGCAGTACAGTCCGGGTGAGAATGAAAGGCGCCCCAGGGCGCCGACCTCGGTCTCGAGGCCGGAGCCCAGGGCGATTACGAGGACGTACGTCCCCTTCCTGACGGTCATTCCGCGGAGCGGCGGTCCTCGTCCTCGACCTGCGAGCGGGTCTTGATGCGGACGACGATGCTACTGTCGTCGATCTTGGAGGGCTGGATGACCGCGATGTCCCCCAGCTTCCTGCCGTAGACCTCGACGTTCTCCAGGTACTCCCTGTGCTCGGCGTAGGGGATCTTGATCCTCAGGCCGTCCAGGTGGACCACCATGGGCGCAGGCCTCAGGCACATGTTGATCGGCTCGTATCCCTCGAGGATGGTCTTGACCTCGGCGGGGTGCACGAACAGGGGGTCCTCGTCCATGCTGCGCTTCTTGTCCTCGAGGATCCTCTCCATGGCGTCGACGATCTCGTCGAGCTTGGCGCGCTCCTCGGACGACCTCATCCTGGAGGCCTTGCGGCCCACTCCGGTGACTATGGCGTCGCAGGTGTCGTCGATGCCCTCGGGCACCGGGCCGGACACGAGCAGGGTGGGCACGTGTATGTCCCTCATGAGCTCCGCTTTCGTCTCCACGCAGCTCTTGAAGTTGCCCATCATGAAGATGGCGCCGTCGTACTCGTCGATGATGCACCTCTCGGTCATGGAGATCTGCGACGTCTTCTTGCCGCGTCCCCTGGCCATACCCATCACGACGGTGACCGCGCCGCTCCTCCTCAGGATCTCGGCGATGTCGCAGATGGGGTGGGGCATGTGGTGCCTTCCCAGCGTGGGTCCGACCACGGCGATCTCGGTTCCGGCGAGGGGTACCTCGCGGACCTCGCCGCCGATGTCCCTGCAGACCGCTTCCACGGCCGCCCTGTCCTCCTCCGGGACGGACATGACGACGGTGAGCATCTGGGAGCTGCGGTTCTTCTGCAGGACCACGCCGCCCACGTCGTCTATGATCTCGTAGAGCTCGTCGGAGCGGTACACTCCGCCGTCGTACATCAGCACCTCAAACATCGGCGGAACCTCCCATGGCCACGTGCTCCTTCCTGCCCGCGTCGATCATCTCGGGCAGGAGGACCTCCTCGGTGGCGACCACCGTGATCACGCCGCCGCTCATGAACGTCTTGCGGTTCTTGATGCCCTCGGGCATCGTCCTCCACAGGGCGCCCATGATCTCCCTCCTGTCCTCCTCGCCGGAGGACACGACGATCGCGGAGACCTCCTCCTCCCTGGCGTCCTTGACGTCCAGGTCGAACCTGGTCTGCTGGACCACAGCCTGCCTGCCGTACTTCCTGAACAGCTCCTGCAGGATGTCCGGGGCGTAGCGCTCCTCCGTGATGGTCACGTGCGCTCCGCCCACGTCGTTCCTGACGGTGGAGACGTCCCCGACGGTCTTGGGGCCGGGCGCGGCCTTCAGCACGATCGAGAAGATGAACAGGGGCCCCTCGGGGTTCAGCGTGAGCCTGACCCTGTCGATGAGGACCGCCTTGTTCAGGTCGCTCATTATCTCGTCGAACAGCTTCGAGTATGCGGCCGAGCCGTACTCGTCCTGTCCGACTATCTCTATCTCCATCGGCATCCCTCACAGGAACCCGGAGCTCAGCAGGGCGCCGCCGACGGCGCCGATGTACTGGGAGTCGTTGGGCACGATGGGCCTCTCGCCGAGGACCTCGCCGACCTGGGTGACCAGGCCGGAGATCAGCGACGTTCCGCCCACCTGGATGATGGGGTGCCTGACGTCGATCTCCTGGAGCTGCTGCTCGTACACCTGCTCGGCGACCGAGTGGCACGCCGCCGCCGCGACATCCTCGAACCTCTTCCCCTCGCCGAGGGTGGTGACCAGGTCCTGGATCCCGAAGACCGAGCAGTAGGAGTTCATCTTGGCGTTGCGCCAGTCGCCCCTGTCGGCCAGCGCGCCGAGCTCGGTGACGTCGATCTTGAGCCTCTTGGAGGTCATCTCGAGGAACCTGCCGGACGCTCCGGCGCAGATGCCTCCCATGGTGAAGTTGTCCGGGACGCCGTCCCTGACGGTGATGGCCTTGTTGTCCATCCCGCCGATGTCGATGATGGTGGCCTCGCCCCTCTGCCTGTCGGCCAGCCACACGGCGCCCTTGGAGTTGACCGTCAGCTCCTCCTGCACGAGCTTCGCGCCGAAGTGGTCGCCGAGGGTGAACCTGCCGTAGCCGGTGGTGCCGATCGCCTCGATGTCCTTCAGCTCGACGCCGGCCATCTTCATGGCGTTGTTGAGCACCTGCGTCGCGGAAGCCACGACGTCGCCGGACGGGGTCCAGTCCTTGCCGATGATCTTGTTGTCCTGCATGATGACGGCCTTGGTCGTCGACGAACCGGAGTCGAGACCGGCGGTGAGGCCGGTCTGCCTCTCCCTGGCCAGGAGCTCCTTCCTGGTGACGATGGTGACCAGGGCCTCCATCCTTGTGAGCAGCTGGGAGGCCTTGAGCCTCTCCGTGAACGAGTAGGTGACCACGGGGAGCCTGGTGTGCTCCTGGACGAACCTCCTGAGCTCGTTCCTGACGAGGGCGGCCTCGGCGCACCTGAAGCAGGTGCAGATGAACACGGCGTCCGCGTCGTACTTCTCGTCCGCCAGCGCCGCGGCCCTGGCGATCATCAGCTTGAGCTGCGGGGAGCGGGGGTTGAACCCGAACCTCTTGACGGCGTCGTCGATGTCCGCCGCGGACACGTCGGGGTACACCATCTTGGCGCCGACGGACCTGGCGGCCTTCTCGATCTCGTACTGGACGCTGCTGTACTCCGTCCCGCAGGAGAGCTGCGCGATCTTGATCGTCACTGCAGTCCCTCCAGGAACTCCTTCGTCTGGGCGACGAAGTTCACCGCCTGATCGTCATCCTCCGGGTAGCTGACGTGCAGAGCGGGGATGCCGCGCCTCTTGATCAGGTACTTCACCATGAGGTTGGACCTCTCGCATCCCACGCAGCCGAAGCTGTAGGGGCAGTCGTCCATGATGATGGCCGCGTCGGCCTCCTCGATCATGGGGCCCCACAGGGCGAGCCTTCCCCTTATGCCCGAGGGGACCTCGACTCCCGCGTACTTGAGGCCCTTGACGACGTCGTCGAGGGACACGTTCATCGGAGGCATGTCGACCTCCAGGTTGTCTACCTTCTCCTGAATCGCCGCCATGGCGCTGAGGGGTTCGTGACCGAACCTCTCGACAAGGTCGTACAGGACCAGGCTGTTTGGCGGATCTATGAACACCTTCATTGCTGAGCCTCGCAAATCTTCTTGAAGTCGTTTACGGGAATGCGTTTCTTCTCGGCGGGAGGGACGTACTTCGCGCCCTTCCCCACCTCCTCGAGCCCGTGCTGGATCTTAGGGAGGAGCGCCCACTCCTCCTCCAGCTGCGCGTAGCCCGGCCTGGTCCCGTGCTGCGCCCTGCACCTGACGGGGTCGCTGCACCTGTACGCCCTGACCTTGGAGAACACCTCGTTGGGGTACCTCTCCCTGACCTTCGCCAGGACCTCCCTGACCGTGGCCGCGGGGGCCTCCACGAGGCATCCGTAGCATGTCTCCTTGACCGTGACCGTCATGCCGAACGAGTGGATCATGCGGACCAGCTGGTCCGGCGTGAGCATGGAACTCGGCGAAATCATGAACAGCCTGGTCTCCCTCTCTGCGCTCATAGCTCCTCCTCCGTGATGTAGACGATGTCCTCCTCGTTCAGGTCCTTCAGGAGCCTGTCGAGGTCGTCGTCGAACTTCCCGACTATGTTGGTTCCGTAGCCCTCCTCGCCGGTGGGCCCGAACTCCTTGCTGTCCTCCAGCCTGATGCCGATCAGGCCGTGGTGGGGCCTCGCCTGGTTGGTGAGGCCGATGTCCCCGCGCTTGACCTTCTTGAACGGGTCCTGGGGGTACAGGTTCTTCCCGCGCTCCTCGTCGCCGTAGAAGGTGACCATGGGGAGCCCCTCGAAGGTGAACTGGACCTTGAGTATCCCGACGGGCTTGTGGATGAGCCCGGTGACCTTCCTGAAGTACTGGAGGCTGATGGGGTCCTTGTCGGACAGCTTGACCCTGAACACCCTGTCCCTGGGGACGCCGAAGATCTCCACCTTGCCGGCGGAGAGCGCCTCGAGGGTCCTCTCGGGGGTCTGCTCGGCGATGATCGCGTCGTCCGACGTGTCGCCGGTGCGGACGGCCTCGATCCCCGCGGCCTTGAGGAACTCCTGCCCCGCGGCCTGCGTCATGCCGACCGCGAGCGCCCTGGGCGGCTCCGTGACCACGGTCACGGTGCTGTCCTTCGGGGCGTACCTGAGCATCGCCTTCCCGTTGGTGACCTCGCCTGCGAAGTTGTGGACGTCGGACTTCTGGCGCCTCTCCCTGTACATGTACAGGCGGCCCTTGCCGACGCCGTCGTTCCTGACGGTGACCGCTCCGACGTCCCTGACGCGGACGTCCTCCGCGGGCATCTCCACGTCCAGGTCCTGGGAGCACGCGGCGAAGCTGCCGGTCGCCTCGGTGACCCTGATGCTGCCCTGGTTGGACAGGATGAGCACGTGCTCGGCGGACACGGGGGAGGCCTTGTCCAGCCTGATCCCCATGTACGTCTCCACCCTGTAGCCGTCCTCCAGCTTGAAGGACAGGTCGTCGGTGACCTTCACGTTCTCGCTGCTGGTCTCCGACATCAGGGGGCGGACGGACAGCACGCTGTCGCCCTCGCGGATCTCGTCCAGGATGTGCCTGCCGACGGTGATCCTGCCGATGACCGCCCTCCCCGCGCCGTAGCTGCCGGTGTGGTTGTCCCTGGCGATCATCATGTAGGTGGTGTGGTTGTCGAACCCTCCGAGGGTCAGGAAGCAGTCGTATGTCTTGTAGAAGTACTCGCCCCTGTCCACCTCGAGGTCGGTGGGGAAGCTCCCGAAGGACACTATCTGATGGGTGACCCATCTGGCGTTGATCCCGGGGATGGACTCGATCCTGCTCCTCCACATCTCCGCCTCGGGGGTGTCGTTGAGGCGCAGGACCATGGTGCCCCTCTCGGTGGCGATCTCGAAGTCCCTGGTCTCGTTGACGACCCTCTCCTCGGACAGGTGCACCGCGATGAGCGAGCCCTTCTGGTAGGGCTCGCCGGCGATGGCCGTCTTGAGGGTGGACCCGACGCGGAGCGTCTTCTCGACGCCGTTGACGGTCACCTTCATCTCGACTCCTCCGGGAGCATGGACTGGACCTTGGACACGATCTCGTCGAGCTTGTCCTGCGTGCAGGTCACGCCTCTGACCACGCCGGTGACGATCTCCACGATCTCGCCGCGGGTCTGGATCTTGTCGTCGGGGGGCATGACCTTCGAGGTCTTGATGCCGATCGCCGCGAAGTCCTCGTAGTCCACGGGGCACTGGGCGACGACGATGGCCGGGATGTCCACGTTCCTGAGGATCAGCCTGGCCTTGTAGATGATGTGCATGCGCACGTTGCCGAGGTGGATGAGCGCGACCTTGAACTGCTGGATGCGGTCCACCTCTATGGGGTCCAGTCCGAAGTAGGACCCGGTGGTCATGTCCGGTGCGTCCGACGGGACGCCGGAGCCGGCGTTGACGACGAGCACGCTGGTGTCGATGCCCTCCTCCCTGAGCGCGTAGGTGATCTCGCACACGGGCTTGGTGATGTGCCTGCGGCCCGGGCCCATGGCCACGGCCACGACGTCCCTGCCGGACTCGGAGATGGTGGCCCTCATGGCCAGCCCGCCTCCGACTCCGAGGCCCATCGACTCCCTGCACTCGACGAAGCTGAGGTATCTCCCCATCTTCTGCTTCATGGCTCATTCACCTTCGGGCACGGGCTCCATTCCGAACTCCTCGAGCACGTCCTTCGGGTTGCCGATGGAGACGACCCTCCCTCCCTTCATGAACGCGGCGCGGTCGCAGCAGTTCATGACGAAGTCCATGTCGTGGCTGACCACGAGGAACGTCTC
Organism: Thermoplasmata archaeon; assembly: GCA_030539515.1. Lineage (GTDB taxonomy): Archaea > Thermoplasmatota > Thermoplasmata > Methanomassiliicoccales > Methanomethylophilaceae > Methanoprimaticola. The sequence goes on along the minus strand of JAUNXZ010000040.1, from coordinate 5,539 downwards.
GCCGAGGGTCTCCCTGGCGCGGATGACGGACTTGGCCACGATCGTCTTGGTGATCGGGTCCATGGTCCCGGTGGGCTCGTCGAGGACGATGATGCGCGGTTCCTTGATCAGCACCTGCGCGAAGGCGATCCTCTGCTGCTCTCCGACGGAGAGCGAGTCGGGGTAGCTGTACAGGATCTTCTCGATGTTGGACTTCTCGAAGCCGACGCTCAGCAGGACCTGGATGGCCTTGATCTTGGCCAGCTCCGCGGGCATCTTCATGCCGATGCAGGTGCTCAGGTTCTGGAGGATGGTGTCGAACGGGTAGAGCGTGTACTCCTGGTGGAGGAACCCGATGTACGGGGTGGCCCTGCCCTTGCCCATGAATCCGTTCTCGGACATGTCGATCCAGTCGTCGCCGATCTTGATCTTGACGCTGCCCGACGTGGCGGGGGTCATGCCGGCGATCATCCTGGACGTGGTGGTCTTCCCGGCGCCGGAGTACCCGACGAGGGCGAAGATCTCCCTCTCCTTGATGTCGAACGTGACGCCGTCGACTGCCTTCACGACACCCCTCACGACGGAGAAGTAGTGCTTCTTGGCGTCGTCGAGGACGATGAGCGGGTCGCCGAGGACGCCCTCCTTCTTCTTCTCGTCGAAGTGGTAGTCCTTCATGAACTCGGCGCAGACGTCGGCGGGCTTCCCGTGCATGAGGGCCTTCCCGCCGTCCAGCAGCATGGCGTCGTCGCCCATCCTCTCGATGGCCTCGGGCCAGTGGGACGCGAACACCATGCAGATGCCGTTGTTCTTGACGTAGTCGACGAGGCCCTTGTGGACCGTCTCCGCGGTGGTGGGGTCGAGGGTTCCCGTGGGCTCGTCCGCGAGGAAGAACAGGGGCTCCTTGGCCAGCTGCCTGGCCATGACGATCCTCTGCTTCTCGCCTCCGGAGAGGTCCCTGGCGATGTGGGTGGTCCTGTGCGTCATGTTGACGAGCTCGAGGAGCTCGATGGCGCGCCTGGTCCTGGCCTCCCCGGTGATGTGGGAGGGGATGGCCTCCATGATGTTCTCGATGACCGACATGTCGCCGAAAAGGGCGAACGTCCTCTGCAGCATGATGGCGACCCTGGCCTTCACGGCCTGCCTGAGGGGGTCCTCGGGCTTCAGCGACCAGAAGTCAACGGAGAGCGTTTCCGACTCGCCTCCGCACTGGGTGCACGCCTTCCCCTTCACGGGGAGGTCCAGGTTGCCGCATTTGGGACAGCGGTTCACGTTGTAGATGACCCGGCCCTTGTCCGGGGCGTACTCCTCGCTCCCCCTCAGCATGTGGATCAGGACGCTCTTCCCGGCCGCGCTCTTGCCGATGAGTCCGAGGATCATCCCGGAGGACAGCTTGGCGCTGATGTTGTCGAGCACGCATTTCCCGTCGAAGGACTTCGACACGTTCTCGATGACAAGAAGTTCTGCCGACTCTTGAGCCATGCGGGTCGGATTCACTCGGCCGATATAAACCCTGTTGGACGCGCGCGTTTAGTAAGGGCGTGTTAACCCCTCCATCCAGGCCCTCCCGGGCGCCCTCGGAGGGGCTGTCCAGCGCACGTGGCGCCATGCAAACAATTTATAAGCTGGATGAATGATTCATCCAGTATGATGCAGAGGGCTAGCCGTCTCGGGGGACCGGTCCCGAAGTTCAACGAGTACCACATCTGGAAAGCGCTCGACTGCCTGGACGAGAGCACGCCCGTGGGCAGGAAGAGGCTGTCGCAGCTCCTCGGGATAGGCGAGGGCAGTACCAGGACCATACTGTCCCAGCTGCAGGAGCAGGGGCTCATCACGATCGGCAAGAGCGGCATCGTCCTGACCGACCGCGGCTCCGAGTTCAAGAAGACGTACCACATGGACGTGGCGGACGTCTCCATCAGCGACCTGACCATCGGCGACAAGGACTGCGCCGTCCGCGTGTCCAAGCGCGCCAAGGACGTGAAGTTCGGGTGCGAGGAGAGGGACGCCGCCATCAAGTCCGGCGCCACCGGCGCGACCACGCTGGTCTACACCGACGGCAACCTGGTGTTCCCAGGTTCCGACTACCCTGTGGACGAGGACATAGCCTCCAAGGTCCGCTCGCTGTTCGCCCTGAGGAACGACGACGTGGTCATCATCGGCACCGGGCCCTCGAAGGAGGTCGCCGAGATCGGCGCCGTTACCGCCGGGCTGACCATCATGGGCGGCCTGCAGTTCAACCGCGACCTCAAGGACATCCTCACCCCCAAGAACACAGGCAACGAGCTGATCTCGCTGGCGTTCGCCATCCACGACCTGGTGGGCGGCCTGCCGGTCTGCGCCAAGAGCAGGGACAACCTGGGCATCCGCATAGAGAACGGGGCGGTCATCGACAACGCCTACAGCGGCCCCGTGCTCGAAGAGGTTATAAGTGTTGGAACCACAATCCGCAAAATCGCGACGTCGGGACCGTACAAGGGCATAAGGGTCATCGTGACCCCGATCGAGCTCGACAATCGCATCATCGCGGCCATCGGCGTGGTCGATATACGCACCATGGCGGGCGCGAACAACCTCATAAGGCTCAGGAGTGACGACAATGACTGAAGAGTGCAGGGTATGCGTTGACGCGGGCGTCTGCAAGATGAAGACGCTCATCACGGCGAGGGACAACGGCATGGGTCTCATCGAGATCGACATCAAGAGCGACTGTCCGAACGTCCTCAAGATGTCCTGGAAGCTGGAGCCCATGAGCCCGTACGCCGAGGTGGAGGCCGAGTTCTCCAAATCCTCCGTGTACAAGCTCGCCGACGAGGCCATCCCCCACACCGCCTGCCCCGTGCCGGCCGGCATAATCAAGGCCCTGGAGGTCGCGGGCGACCTCGGGCTCAAGCGCGACTCCTCCATCCGCTTCCTCCAGGAAGGGGAGGAGGTCGACATCAGCTGATCCCGGAGGCCCGCCCCGTCGGAAGGGCGGGCCCCGGGGGCCCTCTGGCCCCGTAGGAAACCATTTCTATAACCCGCTCCTTTTTAGTTGCATGACGACAGACGTCGACTCCCCCGGCGACGAGCAGCTCGAGCTTGTCCGCTCGCTCAGGGGGGTTGTTCACGCTTTCTACCTGGACAGGGACATCCTGGAGCAGGTCAGGGAGGAGGAGGCGAAGGTCCGCGCCATGGGGAACATCACCGTCAACAACGTGGGGTTCACCGAGGCGCTCAAGCGCGAGTGCGTCATATGCATCGTGAAGGACCCGAGGTTCAGGCCCCCGCCCGAGCCCACCGTGATCCTCGAGTCCGGCGACGGGCAGATCATCGGCGAGGAGGTCTTCCCGTTCACCGCCCACAAGTACGCCGACAAGCAGGATGTCGTCTGGCTCTCCGACGGGTTCGTGATGTTCCCGACGGTCAAGGCCGACGGCGGCGAGTCGTTCATCATGCCGCCCGTGTCGTTCCCGGAGCTCAAGCCCTCGAACGGATGCAAGGACGTCGTCTCCTGTAGCCCGGCGCCCACCTGCGACCTGATGATCAGGAAGCACTACGGCCTGGAGGACAACCCCAAGCTCGCCTCGGTCCTTGTCGCGTTCAACAGGGCCGCCCCCGGCGAGGACGCCCCCGACCTCGACCCCGAGATAGCGAAGGTCAAGGAGAAGGAGGCCCGGATCGAGAAGCTCATCCAGTGAGCCCTCCGCGGCCTTCCGCCGCGTCCCAAACCGGTGTCCGGTATCGGACATCCTAGTATTCATGCCGAACCCGCTAGAATCCGTATCGGATTCGCGTGTTCGGCATCCTTTTTCTATAACTTCTCATTCGAACCGTTGCGGCCGCATGGCCGGCATCCGGTGATGTGTGTACCACGTCAGACCGCTTTTCTGTGTGCGGTCGGAAACGGGCGGATCCGGTTCGGAGAGTTACCGATGGAAGAGCTAAGGCTGCCATGGAGCAACAAGGAAGGTCTCCTGTACGGAGGTATAATCGCACTGATCACGAGCATCATCATGTGCGAGTTCAACATTTTCAAGAACGCGGGGCAGATGACGCTCGACATGTTCCTGAACGGCATTATGTGCATCCCGTTCGTGTGGATCGCGGTCATGCTGCTGATGTCCCTCGTGGTCGGACGCATCGCGGACAAGTTCGTGAGGACGTACACCGTCCCCACGGACAGCTTCTACCCCAAGATCGTGTTCAACATCATCGCCTGCGTGCTGATGATGTCCGCGACGATGACGATCATCGGCCCGACCATAGGGCACCTGATGTCCGGTGAGCTGTCCCTCGACCCGATACTCGACTGGCCCGCCAACTGGCCGGTCAACTTCTGCGTGGCGTTCTGGGTGGAGATGCTGGTGGCCCAGCCCTTCGCCAGGTACGTCATGAAGCGCAAGCACATCAAGATGCTCAAGAACGGCGGCAGCGGCGAGGCCGCCAACCCGGAGGCGTGAACATGAAGGAAGTCACAGTGACCATCGGAAGGCAGAACGGGAGCGGCGGACGCGAGGTCGGGAAGATCCTGGCCGAGAAGATGGGCCTCCCCTGCTACGACTGGGAGATCGTCGAGGAGACCGCCAGGAAGTACGGCAAGACCGTCGACGAGATCGAGAGGACCGAGGAGAGGGCCAGGACCAAGTCCACCATTTACTTCTACGGCGTGCCCTCCGCGAACCCCGTGTTCGCCCAGCAGGCCGAGGTCATCAGGGAGTTCGCGTCCCGCGGACCCGCCGTGTTCGTGGGCAGGAGCGCGGACTACGTGCTCAGCGACAGGAAGGACGTGGTCAACGTGTTCGTCACCGCGCCCATGGCGGACAGGATCAAGAGGTCCGCCGCACGCAACGGCATCTCCGAGAAGGACGCCTACAAGCGCATCAGGGAGAAGGACGCCGGCAGGGCGGACTACTACCTCCGCTTCACGGGCAGAACCTGGGGAGACGCGTCCAACTACCACATCACGCTCAACTCCGGCCCTATCGGGGTCGAGGGCGTCGCTGACATGATCCTGGACTACATCTCCAGGATGAAGTCCGAGTGAAACCACTTCCGCCCTCCGGGGCGGCTTCTCACATCATTCCAGAACGGGCGGAGCCACGCGCGGGCAGGCCCGAACCCGGTATCTCGCAGTAAGTTGCAGAAAGGTAAAGGGTTTGGGAAAAGGTTTGTGAAGGCGGAGCGCTCATCCGCCTCCGGAAGGCATGAACTCGGAAGTATCGACTTCCGCGGTCTCCTTCTGGAGGTCCTCGATGGCCTGCTGGCCCCTCTCGCTGAACTTGCGCTCCTTGAAGGAGACCTCTATGTACTCCGACGGGTCGGCCGGGATCAGGAGGGCGGAATCGTAGTAGAGGTCCGTGAAGTCCAGCCTTGCCCAGGTCTTCCCGTCCCTCTCCCTGATGTCCGTCACCTTGCCCACGGTCGACGTGGGGGTGTACTTGAGCAGATCTCCTACCTTCAAGCGATCATCCCTTGATGACTGCGCTGCGCTCGCCGGCGGGGACGAACTCCCTGAGTCCGCCGCGGCCGATCTCCTTCGTCACGTTGGCGAAGTCGAAGACCAGGGACGGGTCAGCGAAGG
>JAUNXZ010000160.1 GCA_030539515.1 Thermoplasmata archaeon | reverse complement strand
GCGTTGGCGGGGTTGTCGAACTGCCCGCACACGAATCCCCCGCGCTCCTCCGCTATGCGCTCGGCGAGGTCCACTGCGCCCTGCATGCCATCGGATCCCGGGGACAGGATGACCTCCGCTCCGTAGGCGGTCATGAGCGCTATGCGCTCGGCGGTCATCGTCTCCGGCATGACAATCACCGCGCGGTAACCCCGCGCGGCGGCGATCATGGCAAGGGAGATGCCCATGTTGCCCGATGTGGGCTCCACGATGGTCCCGCCCTCCTTCAGGAGGCCGCGGGCGACGGCATCGTCGATCATACACATGGCGGCACGGTCCTTCACGGATCCGCTGGGGTTGGTCCTCTCCGCCTTGACGTACACGTGGGATCCCGGCGGGACCATCCTGTGCAGGCGGATGAGGGGAGTGTCGCCTATTGTGTCTGTGATGCTGTCGTATATTGCCATGACAGCCCCCGAGATGCCTATTATCAGATAAAAGCACTGGGGTTTTAGGGAATTAGAACTCGATCCCCTTCCTGGCCGGGACTCCCCTGTCGAACGGGTGCTTCACGAGCCTCATCTCGGTGACGAGGTCGGCGTACTCGATGATCTCGTCGGGGGCGCCGCGCCCGGTGAGGACCACCTCGGTGTTCGGGGCGCGCCTCTCGAGCATGGCGATGAGCTCGTCCGCCTTCACCAGGCCGAACCTCATGGAGTTGTTGACCTCGTCTAGGATGACCAGGTCGTACCCGCCTGAGACGAGCACCTCCTCGGACTTCGCCATGGCCTCCGCGGTGAGACGCTTCTCCGTCTCGGGATCGACCCTCCCGCTCAGGTGGTCCGCCCCCATGGGGAGGATGGTGAACCCCTGCATGCGCCTGCCGGCGACCTGCTCCCCGTAGTCCCCGTCGGGCTTCAGGAACTGGATCATGATGACGTTCAGTCCGCGCCCCGTCGCCCTGAGCGCGAGGCCGAGCGCCGTGGTGGTCTTGCCCTTGCCGTTGCCGGTGTACACCTGCACGAGGCCGAGCTGCTCCTTGATTTCCTGCGGGCATCCTGTCATCGAATCACCTGTGGATGAGAATCCCCTTCCGAGGGTATAATGGTTTGAGGTGGCGGGAGCGGGCATCCGCCCCCGCCTTGGTCGGCGTTCAGAACTTCCCGTTCTCGTTGGCCCATTCGGACTGGTCCGGGATGGTCTCGATGATATCCCAGTGCTCGGCGATCTTCCCGTCGGCGACGCGGAAGAGGTCGTAGAAGGCCACGTGCTCCCCGGCGAAGTACCCCTCGCTCACGGCCAGGACGAAGTTGCCCTGGGCCAGGACCATGTAGGTCTCCTCGTACACCATGGACACGCCCTGCTCGGCCATGGCCGCGAGGGCGGCGTTCAGTCCGGACACGCCGTCGGCGATCCCGGTGTTGTGCTGGATGTAGCTGTCCCCGTCGAAGTAGCTGGTCAGCTTGGACAGGTCGTCCCCGTGGAGGATGTCGTAGACGAACGAGGTGACCGTCTGGCGGTTGGCCTCCGTGGAGTCCAGGTCCTCGATCGCGGTGTACCCGTCGGTCTGCGTGTGCCCGGAGGGGTTCGCCTCGGCCACGTAGGCGAGGTTGTCCCAGTGCTCGGCGATCTTCCCGCTGTCGTCGAAGCGGAACACGTCGAAGGCGACCTGCTCGCCGGCCCCGGCGAAGTTGTAGATGTTCTGGAGGAAGACGTACTGCCCGTCCTCGAACGCGCGGACGTTCTGGACAGTGGTCCCCACGGGTGCTGCTGCGAGTCCCTGGACGGCGGCGATGAACGAGGCGCTGCCGGTGCCGTAGGCCAGGTTGTGCTGTATGTAGTCGTCTGCGAGGAGCTCCTCGGCCACGGACGTGTCTCCCGTGGCGAAGGTGCCGATGAGGGCGAGGGCCTTGTCGATCTGACTCTGCTCTCCGTCGGAGGAGCCGTCGTCTCTCGTTACTGCGTACGCTCCCGTCGCGGCCACCACTATGATGATGACCGCCGCGATGGCGAGGATTGCGTTTCTTTCCATTTCCGTATCTCCCAACCTTTCCCGCCGTGGCGCGACGGTTCGGTTGAATGAGTATCATTCGGATAGTAGTTAAGTTGACCAGAAACCGGCCGGTTACACGGTAACCGACTTGTTACGGGACGTGCTTCGACGCTCCTCGCCCGCGTTCATCCCCGCGATCCCATCGATCTCATGACAGGATTATAATTGCCAAAAAATCAACATAAATCCACAAATCAACATACAAATTATATGTGATTCAATTAAAATATTTATACTGAATTTTCATATAACCATCCATGTTCAAGAGAATCGTGCTGGACAATTTCAAATCGTTCGGCCATCTCGACCTGGATCTCTCGGGCC
>JAUNXZ010000039.1 GCA_030539515.1 Thermoplasmata archaeon | reverse complement strand
TGGCCCTGGCCTCCTTGGTGGGGACCATGACGTCGGGCATCGCGATGACGATGCCCAGGCTCTCGGGAGGGGCGATGGACACGACCTCGAACGGCTCGTAGGAACGGATTATGGTGAACCCGCCGAGCACGCAGGGGGCCACGTTGTCCGCGTGGAACCCGCCGGACGTGACGTCCTCGGCGTGCGCCGCGCAGAGCACGACCTCCGTGGGGGAGAGCTTCTCGCCGCAGAGGATGTGGGCGACGTAGGCTCCGCCGGCGGCGGAGGCTCCGGAGGAGCCGATTCCGCTGCAGGGCCTGATGCCCTTCTTGATCCTGAGCTCGATCCCGAAGTCCGCGCCGCACCTGCGGAGGACCTCGGCGGCGGCGATGCCGACCGAGTTCTTCTCGGGGTCCGTGGGGATGCTCTCGGAACCGGGGCCGCTGACCTCCGATATGACGATGCCGGAGTCGATCCTCCTGCCCTCGATGATGTCGTAGGGTTCCTTCAGGGCGAGCCCGAACACATCGAAGCCCGCTCCGATGTTGGACGTGGTCGCCGGGGCCGCTATGCGAATCCATTCGTCGGTCATGTAACCTTCCGGGACCTCCGTACCGCCGACCCCTTCTTAAACGTTTTATTCACCTGTACACCGCGCGCCCACGTGATGCTACGCGCGTGCGTCCCGGCGCAGTCCGTATCAAGTGTTTTATCCGCCCGCGCGGTTGGGTGGTCATGCGCTTCCAGGCCGTCGGCATGAGAGGGGATGCGGGATTCGACTCCATCGTTGGGCACTTCCAGTCGCTGGGAGGCGACTGCGTGCTCCTGAACCCCGGCATGGTCGCCGGCAGGGACCACCTGCTCTCCGCCGCGTCGCACGCGGAGAGGTCGTTCTCCGAGGGGACCAACAGGTCCAACTCCCTGCTGACCGAGATCATCCTCTACGCCGCGTGGGAGAGGCAGATCGGGAAGGCCCTCGCGAGGATGAGGCCGGCCGAGGGGTGCCGCGAGTACGCCGCCGTGCTCGTCGACATAGACGACCCCCGCCTGGGCGACATCGGCATGGAGAGGGACGACTCCCTCCTGGAATGCACCCCGGAGAAGGCCTCCGCGCTGGGCCTCGACGGCCCGTTCGCGAGCCCGGAGGACCAGGCCCTGGAGCTGGTCGCGCTCCTGGAGATACAGAAGGCCCGATTTTCCGGCTTTTTGTGTACAACATATCTAAGACCGTTTTGTTAACTTGCGGCGCACCTGCGCCGTTTAAGTCGTGGTGCGACGAATCCCTACTCAGATGCCTGGAACTGCCGGCGGCGACGCCGGGACGGCAAGGGATGCGATGCGCTGCCGCGAGGGTCCCGGGCATGGGAGGAGGAACCATGACGGAATTATTACGAAGGGGCCGAGACGGATGGAAGACACCCCCCGGGGCGTGCCGCGCCACGCCCTCCGTCCGTCGGAGGCCGACAGCCAACACCATCCCGGGGCTCCCGCCCCGGCGATGGGCCTCCTTCACTTCTGGACCTCGAAGGGGATCACGCCGGAGCTGGCGCCGGTCCCCTCCGAGATCACCTCGTAATAGAACCTCTGGCCCGAGACGAGCCTGTCTATCGTGACGAAGCGGGCGTTGGGGTCGGGCCTGTACTCGGCGATCGGCTTCCTGCCCCCGTCGAAGTCCGCCAGGATCCTGACCGTCACGTCCTCCGGGTCCGACTCCGGGAACATTATCATGACGCGGCCCGGCTCGGACGCGAGCCTCGTCTCCACGGTGCCGCGCGGCTCGGGCTCGTCCCTGCCGGCGCCCTCCGGGCTCCGCAGGAAGTAGAGGATGACGTCCTCCTCGGACCTCCTCGCCTCCGACAGGTAGGCGAAGAACCTCCTGACCCTCTCGGGCAGCCGCCCGGACTCGCCGGAGTCGTACTGCTCCATGTACTTGTACAAGGTCGGGCGGGAGACGCCGAGCTTCTCCGAGACGTAGGAGATGGAGCACGCGCTCTTCACGGTCTCCTGCATCGACGGCCCCTGGCTGCCCATGATTTGTCAATACAGTAGGTGTATTAAACATCAGCTTCTGTCAAACTTTACAAATTCTGTAAACTCTTATATACAGAAGGTGTGATATGGTTGACAAGGCGCCCGAAAGGGCGGTGTAAAAATCTAAATGAGGACTACGGATGAAGGTCTAACATACTTCGGATATACACCTCGGGAAGAGGGTCCACGAGTACTCGCTGGCCGATGACCAGCGCCATATCCTCGGGGAGATGGCGAAGGCTGTCGAATCGGAGAAGCCGGACGCGCTGCTGATAGCCGGCGACGTCTACGACCGCGCGGTGCCGTCGGAGGAAGCGGTCACCATGTTCGGGGACTTCCTCACGGAGATCAGCGGGCTCGGGTGCGAGACGTACGTCATCGCGGGCAACCACGACTCCGGCGCCAGGCTGGACTACTGCGACTCCCTGCTCGGGAGGAGCGGCGTCCACATCGCCGGCTCCTTCGAGGGCAGGGCGGAGAGGTTCGAGCGCACGGACGCATATGGGAAGGTCATCATCTGGCTGCTCCCGTTCTTCAAGGTCTCGGAGGTCCGCGCCATGTCCGGGAAGCCGGTCTCCACCTACGCGGAGGCGATGGAGTGGGTGCTGGGGGAGTCCAGGGTCGACCCGGAGGAGAGGAACATCCTGGTGGCGCACCAGTTCTTCACCGCCGGCTCCGCCCCCGTTCTGTCCGACTCGGAGGACCAGCGCCCGGAGGTCGGGGGCATCTCCGACATCCCGGTGGGACTGCTGGACGCGTTCGACTACGTGGCCCTGGGCCACCTCCACATCCCCCAGCACGTGGGGAGGGAGACGATCAGGTACTCCGGCTCCCCGCTGAAGTACTCCGCGTCGGAGGCCCGCACCCCCAAGAGCGTCACATCCGTCGAGATCCGCACGAAGGGCGAGGTGTCCGTGGACACGGTGCCGCTGACCCCCCTGAGGGACATGAGGGTCGTCCAGGGGACCCTGGACGAGATCGTGGCCGCCGCGCCCAGGAGCGGGCCGGAGAGGCTGGACTACGTGTTCGCGAGGCTCACCGAGCGCCCCGCCGGCGGGATCGACGAGATCTACCGCGCGTATCCGAACACCATGTCCGTGGAGATCGCGACGCGCGACGGCGCGGGCGTCGCCGGGGACATCGAGGCGACCGTCGTCGAGCGCGAGACGACGGAGGAGCTGTTCTCCAGGTTCTACAGGGAGATGACCGGCGAGGACCTGACGGAGTACCAGATTGGGCTCCTGAAGGACTGCCTGGAGCTCGGCGGGAGGGATGACGAGTGAAGCCGCTGAAGCTGACCATGGAGGCCTTCGGGCCCTATCCGGGGAGGACCGTCGTCGACTTCGCCGAGCTCGGGAAGGGGCTGTTCCTCATCACCGGGCCCACCGGGTCAGGGAAGACCATGATATTCGACGCCATGAGCTTCGCCCTCTTCGGGAGGACCAGCGGAGAGAGGAGGTCCGAGGACTCGCTCAAGAGCGACCTGACCGACGGGAAGCCGATGGTGGAGCTGGAGTTCACGCACAGGGGCGCCTCCTACAGGGTGGTCAGGACGCCGTCCTACCCCCGCATCACCAGGACCGGCTCGGTCGCGAAGGTCTCCCCCACCGCGGAGCTGTACGAGGGGGACTCGCTCGTGTGCACCAAGCCCAAGGACGTCAGCGCCAGGGTCGCGGACATCCTGGGCATGGACGCGGACCAGTGGAAGCAGATCTCCATGCTCGCCCAGGGCGAGTTCGTGAGGCTGCTGGACACAGACAGCAGGTCCCGCACGGAGGTGCTCAGGAGGCTGTTCTCCACCGACGCGTACAGGACGCTCCAGAGCAACCTGCTGAAGGTGTACGACGAGAAGAGGAGCGCTCTCGAGGGCAGGCAGAGGGACATCGCGGAAAGGAAGGCGGAGATCGTCCTGCCGGACGGCTCCTCCGCGGCCGGCATGACCAGGCCGGAGCTGGAGGAGGCCCTGGACTCGGCGATCGGCTCCGACTCCGCGGCCTGGGCCGACGTCGAGGCGTCCATACTGGTGCTGGACGCGGCGTACCGCGCATCGATCGAGGAGCGCGCCCGCGGCGAGTCCGTGATCGCGAAGTTCGGGGAGCTGGAGGCCGCCAGGACCACCAAGGCCTCCCTGGATTCGCGTGCGGAGGAGATGGCGGACGTGTCCCGCAGGAGGGACCTTGCCATGGGCATCGCGCCCATGGTGACCGTCGAGTCCAGGATGATCGACAGGAACAGGGACCTCAAGACGATCGAGGGGAGGAGCGAGGAGGCGTCCGAGGACCTGGCCGTGCTGGAATCCAAGTTCGAAGCGTATACCGCGAGGCGGGCCGCCGCCGTCGAGAGGTCGGTGGAGGCCCAGGCCGCCAGGTCCGCATGCGACCGCGTGGAGGCGTCGCTCCCCACGTACCGCAGGGTCATGGAGGTCCAGGCGGCGCTCGGGAACGTGAACGCCCGCATCGAGGACACGGCCGCGAGGTCCGCGGCCAACGAGGCGAAGTCCGCCGAGCTCTCCCGGAGGGAGGCGGCCGTCTCGGAGGATGTCGCGAAGTCATCCGGGGCCGAGGCCGCCCTCCGCGCCGCGGAGGCCTCCATCGCGGCCGCCGCGGAGAGGAGGAGGTCCCTCGGCGAGTCCCTGGAGGACGCGAAGGCGCTGGCGGAGCTGGAATCGGCGATATCCACCCTCGAGAACTCCTTCGCCATGCACGACGCCAAGGCCAGGGCCGTGGGGGCCGAGGCCGAGAACGCCGAATCCCTCTTCCTGAGGTCGCAGGCCGGACTGCTGGCCTCCGGCCTCGGCGATGGCTCGCCGTGCCCCGTGTGCGGTTCGGTCCACCACCCCTCCCCCGCGACCGTGCCCGCAGACGTCCCCGACGAGAACCTCGTCAGGAAGCTGAAGTCCAGGAAGGCCAAGGAGGACGAGGCCAGGATGGCCGCGCTCAGCCAGCTCACCGAGGCGAGGGCATCCGCGTCCACCCTGAGGGAGGGCGTGGAGCGCGCCGTCGGGGAGCCGATGGACGCGAAGGAGTGCGTGAACAGCCTGACTCTCAGCCTTATCGGGGCCGACAGGGACCTGGCCGCCCTGAGGGCGGAGGTGGATAAGGCAACCGAGCTGTCCGAGAGGGCCCCCGCCCTGCAGAGGGAGCTCGAGGGCATCCGCTCCGAGCTGGCAGGGCTCGCGGCGGAGGCCGAGGAGCTCCGCCGGGTGTCCGAGGAGTCCAATGCCCGGGCGGCCTCGCTGACCGCCGAGCTGTCCACCCTCAGGGAGGGCCTGGAGTTCGCTTCGGCCGACGAGGCCGAGAGGTTCGTGGCTGAGGGCCGCGCTAAGATCTCCGCGGCGGAACAGGAGCTCGCATCCGCCGACCGGGACGTCTCCGACACCGCCTCGAAGGTGTCCGCCAGGAAGGCGGAGATCGAAGGGTACGAAGCAAGGATCAGGGAGCTGGTGGAGGCGCTGAAGGCGGACGAGTCCGAGCTCGCGGGGATGCTGGAGGAGAGGGGCATGGACCCGGAGACCCTCCACGCTCTCAAGGCGCTGGACCTGGAGTCGCTCAACGCGTCCATCGAGGCATACGCCGCGGAGCTGCGCTCGTGCACCGACAGGATCGCCGCCCTGGAGGCGGAGCTCTCCGGCACCGGGAAGCCGGACATGGAGGCGCTGTCCGCCGCCGTGTCCAGGGCCTCAGGCGAGCTGGAGGAGGCCCGCTCGAGGGCCGCCGAGCTCTCCGCGAGGCTGAAGGCGAACACCTCGGCACTGGAATGGCTCAGGGCCAGGTGGTCCGAGATGGAGTCCGCCGTGAGGGAGCTCGACGCGGTCCGCGCCATGAGCGACGTCGCCAACGGGAGGCTCCAGGGGGCGGAGAAGATCCAGTTCGAGCAGTACATCCAGAGGGTGTACTTCGAGCGCGTCCTCGGATTCGCCAACAGGAGGCTCGGCGTGATGTCGGGCGGCAGGTTCGAGCTCCAGAGGAGGGCCGAACCCGGGGACAACCGCTCCCAGAGCGCCCTGGACATCGACGTGTTCGACCGCCACACCGGCAAGGCCAGGTCCGTGAAGTCCCTGTCCGGAGGGGAGTCCTTCAAGGCCGCCCTGTCCCTGGCGCTGGGGCTCTCGGACTCGGTGCAGATGACGTCCGGAGGGTCCAGGGTCGAGGCGCTGTTCATCGACGAGGGCTTCGGGTCCCTGGACTCCGACTCCCTTGAGCAGGCGATAAAGGTCCTGGACGGGCTGACGGAGGGGGACGTCATGGTCGGCGTCATCTCCCACGTGGACCTGCTCAGGGAGAGGATCGGCAGGAAGGTCGTGGTCGGGAGGACCAAGGAGGGCAGCACGGTGTCCGTGACGACGGACTGAACCTCCGCGCGTACATTCTGGCTCCTTTGCCGGCGGAAGGCGCTCCTGCGCCCCGCCGGTCCATCCCTTTCTCCGCATCCCCGGAAGCGGGTCAGCCCTTGTCGATCTCCTCTTTGACGATCTCGACGTCCTTTTTATGGAAAGCCATTCCATAGAGGATCGTGCGGCCCTTCAGCGTACGGGGATAGTCCCTGTCGCGGATCTGCGCCAGACCCTCCTCCGCGACCTTCAGGAGGCGCTCCTGCGACGGATTCGAGTCGGGATCGATCCTCTTGAACTCGATGACCACGTTGGGCTGGTCGCCCTTGACCCTCTCCATGGTGATGTCGGAGAACCCGTTGCCGGCCCTGGGGTCCGGATACACCCTGTGGTACGGACACAGCGCACGGTAGGCGCCGTAGAGCATGTCCTTGTACGAGGACTCCCACTTTAGGTCGCTGTGGCTCATCGGCACCAGATATTCCTGGATTGCATCCTTGAGCCTCTTCACATTTCTGGAGAACGTGGAATCCTTGAGCTCGTCGGCGCTCCCGGCGGCTCCCGCCATCTTGATGAGGGTCTCCATTAGGAAGCCGGATATCTCGCGGTTGGGTGCGCTGAGGATGTACGAACCTGAGCCGTCGGGGACGGCCTTGAGGTATCCGGACATGACCATGATGGAGTATAGGGCATCGGTGCCCGACGACATCTGATCGAAGGTTATCGCAGGATCCACTTTGTGGGAGATTATTCCCCCGTTGCTCATTGCCAGTATGTCGGAGTACGCCTTGGGACCGCTCCTCTGGATCATGTCCACCACGATCTGTGTGCTGCCTGTCAGGGCCCAGCCTGTGCTGCCGGTTTCGAATCCCTTACTTACATAGATCAGCACGCTCCAGGGGTTGTAGATGTCGGCATTCCCAAAGCGGTACCCGTCATACCATTCGCGGACCTCCCCGAACTTCTCCGGGTGCTCCCCATCCCCGAGAATCGTCTTGATGTCGTCCGCAGTGAACCCGAACATCTCGTCGAACTGCGTGTCCAGGACGTTATCGACATAGGCGTTGTTGAACCCGGAGAATATGCCATCCTTCGCAATCTGCATCACCCCCGTGACCACAGCGAACTTGAGGCTCGTGTTGGATTTGAGGGCGGGGGACAGGATTCCACTGATGAGCTCGAGGACCTCCTTCTGATACGGCTTGCCGTAGGCCGAGTTCACGACCCTGTCGTATTCGTCTATGAGGAGCACGACCTTTCTCTTGTGATGCCTCTCAAGCATGCGGCAGAGGTTCTTCACGGCCGAGACCAGGGTGCTGAGATCGGCGGTCATGCCGACGCAGCTGTCGAATCTCAGCTTCTGCGTCCTGGTGAGGGATTCCGACTCCGCCAGATAATCGAAGTTCTCGTAGAGATCCGCGATCAGATCCCTCAGGGAGCACTGGATCGTCTGCATGTCCTTGCCGTCGAGATCCTTGAAGTTGACGAACACAACGGGATACGCGTTCATCTCCGGATCGTCCGGACGGAGCCTGGTGATCTCCAGCCCGTCGAACCACTTCCCCGCGTGGTCTTTGTACTCGAGATTGAGGTACGCATCCAGCATGCTCAGGTTCAGGGACTTCCCGAACCTGCGGGGACGCGTGAACAGGTATGCCTTGAACTTCTCGGATAGGATGCGGTCTATGAGAGCGGACTTATCCACATAGAGGAGGTCGCCATCGCGCACCTCGATGAAGTCGTCGTATCCTATCGGAGGTACCCTCATATCCTCGATATCCACGTCGCCGTTATTAACGGTGACTTCAGAGCGCTCCGTTTTCCCCATGGATTGGCATATCGCCTTCGTTGTATATTAACTGCTGGCGGTAATCTTTGTCATTCGAGTAACGTTTGTCATATATCGAAATCCGAACATATGTAGAACGACCCGACGGTACGCTTCCGCGTACCTGGTCACCGCAACACGACCCTCGAAGGTGTTCCTGCGAAGGTTAATCTACGCGTGCTCCGAACCTCTCCGCATGAGCACAATCAAGATCAATGTCCTGCACACCGGCGAGGTCTGCGTGTCCCCCTACCTCCCCTACGGGGACGGGGCCGGGACCCTCAAGGCCGCCGGGATCGGCGTGAAGAAGGAAGACAGGCTGTGGCTGCCGGTCTCCGCGTACCTCATCGAGCACCCGAAGGGCCTTTTCCTGTACGACACGGGATGGGACAGGTCCATGAGCCCGGACGGCGTCTTCGACAAGAAGGCCCAGATCAAATCCCTGGGCTCCCGCCTTCTGTACGAGACGAACCAGGGCCGCGTGCCCGCCGGCCAGGCGGTCGGGGAGCAGCTCGCCGCCATGGGCATCTCCCCGTCCGACCTGGACATCGTGATGATCTCGCACCTGGACTGCGACCACGCCAACGGCCTCCCGCAGGTCAGGGGCGCGAAGCGCATCGTCGTGTCCGCGGACGAGATGGCCTTCGCCAACGGCGGCCCGGCCATGAACCGCGTCAGGTACCAGGACATCTGGTGGAAGGACTCCGGGATCGAGACGTTCGACTGGAACGGCGAGGAGGGGCCCTTCGGGAAGTCGTACGACGTGCTGGGCGACGGGAGCCTCGTGATGGTCAACATCAGGGGCCACGCCGACGGGCAGTGCGCCCTGAAGATCACCGGGGAGGACGGGAGGTACGTGCTCCTGTTCGCCGACGGAGGGTACTCGACGAGGTCCTGGAAGGAGCAGATCATGCCCGGGATCTGCGCGGACCCCGAGTCGATGAGGAAGAGCCTGGCGTGGATCCGCGACATGAGCGAGGACCCGAGGTGCGTGGAGTCGCTGGCGAACCACGACTCCGACGTGGTCCCGCACACCATCGAGCTGCGATCCGATTAATACCGCCGCAACGGTCCCGTCCGCATGGCGGTCAGGTTGGCGGTCTCGGTCGAGGGGTGCGAGCCCCGCTGCTCCAGGACCCTGCTGGTCCCGGAGGACCTCACGCTGAGGGAGCTCTCCGCCGCGCTGGACATCGCCTTCGACTGGTGGGCGGGACTGGAGCGCGGATTCTCGGCCGGCGGAGTCGCCGTCCCGATGTCGGAGAAGGTCCGGTCGCTCGCCGGCGACGGGATCGTCTACACGTACGGGCCCTGGAGGCACGTCATCGTCCCGGAAGGCCGCGAGGACCGTGCGCTGCCGTTCCCCGAGGTTGTGGCCTTCGAGGGACGGTCGCCGCCGGAGGGGTGCGATGGACCGGCGGAGTACAGTAGCCTCCTCCGCGTGCTCTCCGACCCTTCGGACCCCCGTTACGGGGAGATGTCCGCCCTGGCCTCGGAGGCGGGCTTCAGGGACTTCGACCCCGACCATACCAACGAGGACCTGCAGTTCGTCAGGTCCGGGATGTTCTCGGGAAGGCTCCGATCGGAACGGCACCACGGACACCTTCGTGCCGCGGCGCTCCAGCAGGGAGACCAGATCCTCCGCCCTAAGCCAGACCGTGGCGGTGTTGTCGTTGGGGTGGATGCCTATCATGCCGTCCCCCTCCAGGAACCACGAGTCGAGGAACATCTCGACCCTGTGCTCCGAGTCGTTCAGCAGGCCGAACGGGGTGACCGCGCCGGGGAACAGCCCCAGGATCGACTCCAGGTCGCCATCGGACGCGAAGGACAGGGCGCGGGTGCCGTGGGCGCTCCTAAACTCCTTCAAATCCACCCTCCTCGACCCGTTGACGGTTATGAGATAGTAGGCGCGCTTCTTGTCGTCGCGGACGAACAGGTTCTTCGCGTCGCGGCCGGGATGAGGCAGCTCCACGCGGGCCAGGTCCTCCATGTTCCACACCGCCTCGTGCTCCGTGGCCTCGAAGGGGATGCCCTCGGATTCCAGGAGGCCGTAGACTCCCTGCTTGTCCAATGCCATGGCCTGGAATCGACGTCGCGTAGAAAAACGGATGTCCCCGGCAGATTGCAGGCGCAGACCTGCATCCGGACGGCTGGTATCATTGCATAAACGCCAGGGTAAAATTTGATGTGCAAATAATTTTGGCCCAAAATAATTGGAATGACGAATTCTTACGATGCTGTTTGACAATCGTAAGACGGGGGGACCGCCCTCTTTACGGTAATGTTGGGGCCCGGGACGACCGCCCGGGCCCCGTTTGGATCACATCGGGACGAACTTGTACCCGTAGTGGATGACGCCGGCCGCGCCGTCGGCGTCCAGCTTGCGCAGGACGGCCCTGACGGGCATGCCGATCTCGATCTTCGCCAGGTCGACGTCGACCAGCTGGCCCTCGATCATGACGCCGTCGTCGGTCTTGACCATGGCCACGGCGTAGGGCTTCAGCAGGTTGTTGCAGTCCGGAGCCTCGTGGATGACCGAGTAGGAGAACACCTTGCCGGTCCTGCAGACCTGGTACTCCTCGATCTTCCCGATGGACGCCCTGCGGCAGTCCGGGCAGAAGGTCCTGGCCGGGAAGAAGATCCTCCCGCAGTTGGCGCACTTCGTCCCCTTCAGGTTGTACCTGCCGGGGATCTCCCTCCACTCCCTCGCGACGGACGACATCAGATCGCCTCCAGGATGGTGACGGTGGCAGCGGAGCCGATGCCTCCGGTGTTCTGGGCGAGCCCGTACTTGGCGTTGGGGACCTGGCGCTTGTCGGCCCTGTTCCTCATCTGGTCGGCGATCTCCGCGACCTGCGCGACGCCGGTGGCGCCGATGGGGTGCCCCCTGGCCTTGAGGCCTCCGGAGGTGTTGATCGCGATCTTGCCTCCGATCCTGCACTGGCCGTCCATGACGGCCTTCCCGGCCTCGCCCTTCTTGAAGAAGCCGAGATCCTGGAGCGCCATGATGCCGGACACGGTGAAGTTGTCGTGGACCTCCGCGACCTGGATGTCCGCGGGGGTGATGCCCACCTGCTGGTAGGCGCGGTTGGCCGCCTCGACGGTGGCGCGGTAGGTGGTGATGTCCTCCCCCCTGCCGAAGAGCGCCAGGGTGTCGCTGGCCTGCGTGACCGCTGCGACCTTGGCGTAGCAGTCGGTGTGCTCCTTGGCCTTCTCCAGCGGGCAGAGCACGACGGCGGCGGCGCCGTCGGAGATGGGGGCGCAGTCGAAGACCCCGAGGGGCTCCGCCACGGCTCCGGACCTGAGGACGGTGTCGAGCTTGATCTCCTTCCTGAACTGGGCGTTGGGGTTGAGGGCGCCGTGGTAGTGGCTGTTGACCGCGAAGGAGGCGATCTCCTCGCGGGTCGCGATGCCCTCGTGGATCATCCTCTGGGCGATCATCGCGTGCAGTCCGGCGAAGGTGACGCCCATGCCGGCCTCCCACTCGGCGTCGGCGGTGGCGTCGAGGACCGAGTTGATGGACGCGTCGTCCAGGTCGGTCATCTTCTCCGCGCCTCCGACGACGACGTAGTCGCTGGCCCCGGAGGCGACGTCGATGTACGCCTGCCTGAAGGCCACGCCTCCGGACGCTCCTCCGGCCTCGACCCTGACCGCGGGGATGTGCCTGCTGGCCATTCCCGTGTAGTCCGCGATGAGGGCGTCGATGTGCTGCTGGTTGATGAAGCGGCCGGCGCTCATGTTTCCGATGTACATGGCGTCGATCTCGTCGCCGGCGAGGTTGGCGTCGGCGATGGCCTTCATGCCGGCCTCGATGCCGAGGGCCCTGAACGACTTGTTCCAGAGCTCTCCGAACTTGGTGACACCCGTTCCTATGATTGCTACTTCCCTCATGACACTCACTCCGACATGACGATCTTTCCCTTGTACTTCGCATAGGTCCCGTAGTCCAGGTAGATCGGGTCCTGCATGATCTTCTCGAGGACGGGGGCGTTGTCCCTCTTGTAGTCCTTGATGGCGTCGGTGACGGTGATGTCGAACGCGTCGCTGCCGGCTCCGGAGCCGTAGGACGTGACGAAGATCCTGTCGCCGGCCTCGGCGTGGTCCAGGACGTTGGCCAGTCCGAGGGGGACTGCTCCGCTGTACGTGTTCCCGATCTCGGGGGTCAGCAGGCCGGTCTCGATCTGCTCGGGCTGGAACCCGAGCTGGGCGGCGACCCTGGTGGGGAACTTGCCGTTGGGCTGGTGGAAGACCGCGTACATGTAGTCCTCCGGGGTGGTGCCCATGGCCTCCATCATCATCTTGGCGGCCGAGGTGATGTGCCTGAAGTAGGCCGGCTCGCCGGTGAACCTGCCTCCGTGGAGCGGGTATGGCTGGCCCTCCCTCCTCCAGAAGTCGGGGGTGTCCGTGGTGAAGGACAGGGTCCTGTTGATCTTCGCGATGATGTTCTCGGTGCCGATGAGGTACGCGGCGCCTCCCGCGGATGCGGAGTACTCCAGCGCGTCGCCGGGGGCCCCCTGGGAGGTGTCCGACCCGATGGCGACGCCGTACCTCACCATGCCCGATCCCACGAGTCCCATGCAGGCCTGGATGCCGGCGGTGCCCGCCTTGCAGGCGAACTCCATGTCCGCGGCGGTCATCGCGGGGGTGGCCTCGATGGCCTCGGCGACGATGGTCGCGGTGGGCTTGACCGCGTAGGGGTGCGACTCCGATCCGACGTAGATCGCTCCGATGTCCTTGGGGTCCACCGACGGCACGCGGGCCATCATGTACCTGGCCGCCTCCGTGGCGATGGTCACGACGTCCTCGTCGGGCGACGGGACGGACTTCTGGTTGATGTAGAGCCCCTTCCCCATCGCTTTCCCGTCGACGCCCCAGATCCTGCCGATCTCCTCGGGCTTTATCCTGTACCTCGGGACGTACGCCCCGTAGCTGACGATTCCTACTTCCATCATATCCCCTCAAGAGATTCCATTCTTCCGACGAACTCCTCCGCGGACAGGTCCGTGGTGACCAGCGGGATGCCCTCGAGCCTCGCCAGCTTGACCGCCAGCGGGTCCGTCATCTCCGGCTGTATGTACACGACCATGGCCGGCGTCAGGGGATGGGCGCGCACCGCTATCATGGGCGAGCGCCCGAAGTGGACGTTCGTGAATACGAGCGCCCTCTCCGTGTTAGATCCGTAGATCTTGAGATAGTCCTCCGACCCCAGGCTCAGGATGGCCTTTATCGAGTCGACCACGGTGTAGCCGAATATCGACTTGGCCAGGACCCTGTCCGGATTCAGGTTCTTCCCGCCGAACGACTCTATGAACGCGTCCACGGGGATGCCCCCGGGGAACTCGTCCATGGAGATTATGCAGTCCAGCTTGTACTCGGGGTTGAACCTCGAAATAACGGGCGAGCCGTTCTGGATGTCGAGCTCAATGAACGCGTCGATCATCTTCCTGACGACGTTGACGCCGGGGGACTTGCGCCTCCCGGACTCGTAGTCGCTGATCACCGAGTGTGAGACGCCCATGGCCTCGGCCAGCTGGTGCTGCGAGAGCCCGAACTCCTCCCTCCACTTGCGGATGGTCTTGCCAGGATCCGGGGAGAGGGTGATCTCCCCGGCGATCTTCT
>JAUNXZ010000159.1 GCA_030539515.1 Thermoplasmata archaeon | reverse complement strand
CGCGTCCAGCATCCTCACACGTCCAGCTCGAACTCCTCGCCGGTCATGGGGAGGAGCACGTTGTAGTCCGTCAGGTCGGGGAGGAACTTCTCCCTGGCCTCGGAGTGCATGAAGATGACGTTCTCGGGGTCGCAGGCCTTGATGAACTCGATGATCTGGTCGTGGTCGGCGTGGGCGGAGAAGTCGTACTTCTGGAGCTCGCACTCGACCTTGCAGATCTCGCCGTCGATGTTGACGCAGCCCTGCTCCATGAGCATCCTTCCGTTGGTGTCCTCGGCCTGGTAGCCGACCAGGAGGATGGCGCTCTTGGGGTCGTTCTTGATGTGGTTGAGGTACCTGATGACGGGTCCGCCGTCCAGCATGCCGCCGGTGGTGACGATGATCTGGCCCTTCATGGCGGCGTCCCTGCTGCCGGGCCTCCTGACCTCGTTGAACTTCCTCCTGGCGGACTTGAGCTGCCTCTCGTCCTTGACGTACTCGGGGTAGTCGAGGAACAGGCGGGTCACGGACCTGCCCATGCCGTCCACCCACATCTCGTAGTCCAGGTCCTTCAGCAGGAGCATGATCTCCTGCGTCCTGCCCACGGCGAAGCAGGGGATGAGGACGGTTCCGCCGCGGTCGATGACCTCCTCGATCTTGGCGAGGAAGTCCCTCTCGGTGTCCTTCCTCGGGGGGTGGTTGCGGTCCGCGTACGTCCCCTCGATGAACAGGTTGGTGCAGTCCCTGGGCTTGGCGCCCCTGACCAGCCTCTGGCTCTCGGTGTGGATGTCGCCGGAGTAGATGGTGGTGACGTCGCGGCTGAACTCGAACATGGCGGCTCCGGGCACGTGGCCGGCGTCGTACATGCCGACGTCCACGTGGTTGATGGAGATCTCGTCGCCGTAGGTCATCGGGACGACGCACTGCATGGTCCTCTCGATGTCGTTCATGGTGTACGGCTGGACGTAATCCTCCGCCTTGGCGATCTTCAGCGTGTCCTTCATCATCAGCTCCGCGACCTCGGCGGTCAGCGGGGTGGTGAAGACCTCGCACCTGTCCCTCCCGACGACCTGCGGGACCATCCCGCAGTGGTCCAGGTGGCAGTGGGTCAGGAACATGTGGTCGATCTTGGGCGCGGGCATGGGGAACTCGGGGGGCTTGGTCGGACTCAGACCGTACTCCACGAGGACCGTCATCCCGTCCCCCTCCATCGTCATTCCCATGCGGCCGACCATGTCCGCTCCGCCTAGAAACTTGAATTTCATTTTCATTAGCTCAAACTCCTTTTCGTGCTGGCACCCTCCGCGGAGGGGCCGAATGTAAAGGGGGCGAACCCCCCTCGACCGTGATGTGACGCAGGACTCTTGGTCCCGCATTATAAGGATGGGGAAAGGGAAACTTCCTCTCATATTTTAATATAATCTAAAAAGGGAAGGCATGGCGCGGTTCGTTCGTAGCCACACGATTGTCTGGAACGCATGCGTGGGGCGGTTCCCCGCGCTCGGGCGCTGGCTCATTGACGCGGGTTCAATGTGCCAACACCCTTAAAAGGCCGATGGGCTATACTCTCCCCATGGGAGCGCTCGACAAGAGAGTATACTTCAGCTACGCGGCTTTCGCTTCCGCGCTGCTGTTCATCGTCGCAGGCGTTCTGCTCTACACAAGCGGAGCGAGCGACCCTGCCGCCGATGCCAACAACATAGGACTGACGGTGACCGCGATCGCCGGTATTCTGGCATTCATCTTCTCATTCCCGCACACGACCCGGGACAACAGCTTCGTGAGGCAGATCTCGGCAAGCCTCCTGATGGTCTCCGGCGTCGTCTTCGCCATATCGGCGATATACGACGGCAGCGAGTGGATCTTCGCCACCGCCGGCGTCCTCGCCGGAGCGGCGATCGTCGTCGACATGCTCGCCCTCTGGGTATCGCGCGTCTACGGCGCGATGTACGTCTCCGCCGTCCTCGGCGCCGTGGTCCTCGTCATGGGGATCATGTCCTTCGTCAACGGGTACACGCCCGGATACACCCTCGCGATGTTCCTGGCGTTCGGCATCTGGCTCGTCATGAGCGGATGGGTCCTCGGGTTCACCGAGTCCGACGACGGGTCCAGGATCCGCGAGGTCGTCGAGGCCGCCGTCTCCGAGAAGAAGGAGAAGCCCCAGGCGCAGAACAAGAAGGCCACCCCCAAGGCCAAGAAGGCCGAGCCCAAGAAGGCAGATGATGCGGAGGAGAAGAAGGTCAGGACCGTCGAGCTCCCCGACACCGCCGCATCCAAGGAGGCCGTCCAGAAGACGCAGCAGCCCGCCCCGAAGGCCGAGGAGGCCCCCGCCGAGGAGCCCAAGGAGGAGCCGAAGGCCGAGCCGCAGAAGCCCCCCGCGAAGGCGATGGGCGACTTCATGCAGAAGCTGATGAGCTCC
>JAUNXZ010000038.1 GCA_030539515.1 Thermoplasmata archaeon | reverse complement strand
GTACAAGAAGAGGTTCGGCCTCGACATCGACCCGGACACCCAGGTGTGCATCACCCTCGGGTCGAAGGAGGCCATCTTCAACATCTCCCAGGCGTTCGTGAACGTCGGCGAGACCATCATCGCGCCGTCGCCCGGCTATCCGGTGTACTCCGGGGCGTCCACCCTGTTCAACGAGGCGAAGTGCGTCAAGGTCCCCCTCCGCGCGGAGAAGGACTGGCTCCTGGACGTGGACGAGTGCCCCAAGGGCGCCAGGATGCTGTACATCAACTACCCGAACAACCCGACGGGCGCCACGTGCGACCTCGAGTACCTGAAGAAGGTCTACGGCTGGTGCCAGGAGAACAACACGATCCTGTGCTACGACGCCGCCTACTCCGAGATGTGCTACGACGGGTACCAGGCACCGTCCATCCTGCAGGTGGGACCGGACGCCATCGAGTTCGGGTCGTTCTCCAAGACGTTCTGCATGACCGGCTTCAGGCTCGGGTACGCCGTCGGGCACCCGGACCTCATCGCCGGGCTGACCAAGTGCAAGGGGCAGATCGACTCCGGAGCGCCCAGCTTCATCCAGAGGGGCGGCGAGAAGGCCCTGTCCCTGTACGGGCCCAACGGCGAGGCTCCCGAGTGCGTGAAGAGGAACATGGAGATCTTCGCCGAGAGGCGCAGGGTCCTCGTCGAGGGGCTGCGCGAGCTCGGATACGACTGCGCCATGCCCAAGGGGACGTTCTACGTCTGGTTCAACTGCGGAGAGCCCTCCTTCGACTTCACCCAGAAGATGATCGACCTCGGCGTCATCGTCACCCCGGGATCCGGGTTCGGCGAGTCCGCCGACGGGTACATCAGGATGGCCGTGACCGAGCCCGTCGAGAGGATCAGGATCGCCCTCGAGAGGATGAAGCGCGGCTCCTACCAGTGAGCACAGACGGGGCCCGAGGGCCCCGTCATAAACCCCTTCCCCATTCCGATTTTGATATGCTATAACATATCGGTTCCGTTTCCCGTTTAAATAGTGATACTTTACAACACATCACTTTCCGACTCCGTCGGCGGCTTCTATTTCAAACGTCGCCTGTGCGTCAGCGCTGACTTTCCAGACGCCTCCGGAAGGCCTCCGGATCCACACGAATCGACGCCTTTTCGGAGGCTTTTCGGTCACCCCCCGAATCCGCTTAAATACCGAATCGGCCTTGGTTGAATCATAGAAGGGATCACTATGGTCACGAAGACGCTTGAGGACATACCCGGGGTCGGCCCCGCCATCGCCGAGAAGCTGCGCGAGTCCGGATACACCGAGATCATGGCCATCGCGGTCGCCTCCCCCAAGGAGCTGGCGGAGACCTGCGAGATCGGCGAGAAGAAAGCCATGGACATCATCGAGGGCGCGAAGCTCTGCGCCGACATCGGCGGCTTCGAGACCGGAGAGGACATCCTGGAGAGGAGGAAGAGCGTCACCAAGCTCACCACCGGCTCCAAGGCCTTCGACGAGCTGATGGCCGGCGGACTGGAGAGCCAGTCCATCGTCGAGCTCTTCGGCGAGTTCGGCAGCTGCAAGACGCAGGTGTGCTTCCAGCTAGCGGTGAACGCCACGATGCCCGAGGACCGCGGCGGGCTCGACTCGGACGTCATCATCATCGACTCCGAGAACACCTTCCGCCCCGAGAGGATCATCCAGATGGCCACCTATCTCGGCCTGGACCCGGACGAGACGCTCAAGAGGATCCACGTCGCCCGCGCCTTCAACTCCCAGCACCAGGTGCTCCTGGTGGACAAGGCGATGGAGCTGGCCCAGCAGGTCAAGTGCAGGCTCCTCATCGTCGATTCGCTCACGTCCCACTTCAGGGCCGAGTACGTGGGCCGCGGCGCGCTGGCCGAGAGGCAGCAGATCCTGAACCGCCACATGCACGACCTCCTGAACTTCGCCACCGTGAACAACGCGGTGATCGCCGTGACAAACCAGGTCGCGGCCAAGCCCGACGCGTTCTTCGGAGACCCCACCAGGCCCATCGGGGGCCACATCGTGGGTCACACGGCGACGTTCCGCCTCTACCTCAGGAAGGGCAAGGCCGGCAAGAGGATCGCCAGGCTCATCGACTCGCCCAACCTGCCCGAGGGCGAGGCCGTCTTCATGGTCACCGAGGACGGGATAAAGGACGCGTGAGTCCCCGGGGAGGCGACTCCCCGACCGCGCCCTTTAATCCCTGTTCCGCATCGGCGGGGACGTGAGAACCCAGTACTTCTTCGGGCTGTCCGGCGAGTCGAAGGACATGCCGGTCGCGGAGGCGATCCGCTGCATCGAGGCCGAGGCAGGAGACTACCGCGAGGTCCGCAGGGGCCCCGGCTACCTGATAGCGGAGTTCGACGACTCCGCCCTCGACGGCATAGCGGACAGGATAGCCCTCACCCACAGCATGGGGAGATACCTGGGGACATACAACGCGGACGACGTGTCGAACATCGAGTCCGCCGTCCTCCCCGAAGGCACGTTCGCCGTCCGCGGCAAGCGCTTCGAGGGGATGATGAGGGACGTCGACTCCCAGGGAATCGTCCGCAGGATCGGCGGGATACTCTCGAAGAGCAACGACGTGGACCTCCGCGACCCGGACTTCACGGTCAGGATGCAGCTCTGCGACGAGATCCACCTGTACATCGAGGAGAGGGTCACCGAGACGGACCTGCTGGAGAAGCGCAAGGTCGGCGAGAGGCCGTTCTTCTCTCCCATCTCATTGCACCCGAAGTACGCCAGGGCGCTGATCAACCTCACGGGAGTGAAGCGCGGGGGGACCGTCCTCGACCCGTTCTGCGGGACCGGGGGCATCGTCATCGAGGCCGCCGAGATGGGCATGCGCGCCATCGCGTCCGACTTCGACCCGGAGATGATCGACGGCTGCAGGGAGAACATGGAGTTCTACGGCCTGGAGCTCGCCGATTACGAAGTGCTCGACATCGGCGACATCGGGGAGAGGTTCCCGGAGGTCGACGCGATCTGCACCGACCCGCCCTACGGAAGGTCCACCAAGACAGGCGGCGAAGACATCGACGTCATCTACCGGCGTGCCGGGGAGGCCGTCCCGAAGTCGCTTAAGCACGGGGCACGCGCCGGGATCGTCCTGCCCCACCCGATCGAGTACGACGGGCTTGTCCTGGAGAACGTGTACCTCCAGAGGGTCCACGGGTCGCTCTCGCGCCACTATCACATCTTCAGTCATCCGTGACGTCGTCGACGAACTCGTCGGTGACGTCGGTCCACACCCCCGATTCGGGGGCGCGGCCCGCGAGGTAGCGGGACACCGCGGACTCGATGTCCTCGAACCTCTTCGTCCTGACGCGGTAGTGTTTGTACCCCTCGGGCGCGGGCACCCTGAGCTCCATGACGTAGCTCCTGCCGAGGATCACGCCGCGCGTCCAGGTGGAGGCCTGGATGAATGATGTCTCGGACTCGGGTTCCGGCTCGACGACGAAGAACTCGCTCTCGCCCGACCTGACCGTCGACACCGCGGCGGATATCTCGTCCGCATCCGTCATGGGCTTGGCGGTCCCCGCCTCCGTTGTGACATACCAGGTCTTCATGCCCGCGGAACCGCGTTGCCCGTATATAGGGTTCGGGAGCCGTCTCGGTGCGTGTTGTTGCGATGACATGTTTAAGTATCAAGCGATTGATTACTGTTTCGAATATCGTAAGTTGCACACGAAGCCTGACGGTGTTCACCCGGAGCTCGACGAAACAGACTACTTGAAGGACTGGTGGTTTCTTGAAAGACCGGTCACCTGGTCCTTCGGTCTTTCCAAAAATGGGTATCACCTCCGCTGTCTCCATTCGCCGGGCTCCACCCACGCATACGGACCGGCCCGCCCTCTCCCCTCCGATGCCATTGCTATTTTTATCCGATGATGCGTAACCAGGGGACGTGAACAAGTACCTCCGGCTGTTCAGGTTCGGGAACGGCATCATGGGCATCGTCGGCATAATCGTCGGAGCCCTCCTGGCCGCCGGTACCGGGATGGTCGACCATTGGATGTGGATCGTCCTCGCCTGCCTGCTCGTGGTCATCTTCATGGCCGGGGGCAACGCGATCAACGACTACATCGACCGCGAGATCGACGTCACCGCCCATCCGGAGCGCCCGATCCCGAAGGGGGAGATCAAGCCGAAGACCGCCCGCAACCTCGGGTACGGGTTCCTGCTGATCTCTGTTCTCATATCGGTCCCGTGCGCCGTCCTCGACATCGCCGGCGGGTGGATCACCACTGTCATGGTCATCATCTGCGCGGTGCTGATGCTCGGATACGAGACGGTGCTGAAGCAGCGCGGGTTCGTCGGCAACATGACCATAGCGTTCCTCACGGCCATGATCTTCATGGTCGGCGGCTCCGTCACCGGTCATCCGTGGGACAACGCCGTGTTCGCCGGGATGGCCTTCCTGGTCAACGTGGGCCGCGAGGTCTCCAAGGACATAGAGGACATGGACTCCGACGAGGGGAGGAGGACCCTGCCCATGTCCATCGGCGCCAAGCGCGCATCCTACGTCGCATGCGCCTTCTTCGTCCTGGGCCCCGTCCTCAGCGTCTACCCCGTCGTAGCGGGCGGGGTCTCCTGGGCGTACTACCTCGTTTTCGCCGCCGACGTTATGTTTTTGTATTGCGCCTACATGGTTCCCAAAGACGCGCACCGCGCTCAGAAGACGGCCAAGTACGCCATGGCCGTGGCGCTGGTGGCATTCATACTCGATGTGATCGCATGACCGTTATCCAGAAGCTCAGGGAGATGATGAAGGCAGAGGGCACGCTCCACGTGGCCCTCATCGACCCCGACAAGCAGACTCCCGAGGAGGCGGCGGACATCGCGAGGCGCATGCTCGAGGCCGGTTCCAACGCCGTGTTCATCGGCGGATCCACCGGAGTCACCAACGAGAACCTCACATCGACCACCATAGCGATCAAGGAGGCCACCGGACTCCCGGTCATCCTGTTCCCGGGCACGCCCAACGCGCTGTCCAAGGAGCTGGACGCCGTGCTCTTCATGAGCATGATGAACAGCACCGACGTGAACTGGATCATGGGTGCCCAGGTCTACGCCGCACCCATCCTGAGGCAGCTCGGCGTCGAGACCATCCCCATGGGATACGTCATCGTCGAGCCCGGCATGAAGGTCGGCGAGGTCGGCAAGGCCGACCCGATCAAGAGGGACGACATCAAGAGGGCCGTGGCCTACGCCATGACCTGCGAGATGATGGGCATGTCCCTCGTCTACTTCGAGGCGGGGTCCGGAGCGCCGACTCCGATCCCCCCTGAGATGATCAGGGCCATCAAGTCCTCCATCTCCATCCCGCTCATCATCGGAGGGGGCATCCGCACCCCCGAGGCCGCCGCGGCAGCGCGCGAGGCGGGGGCGGACATCGTCGTAACCGGCACGCTCCTCGAGCAGTGCCACGACGACTCCAAGCTGAAGGCCGTCGTGGCGGCAGCGAGGGGTGTTCCCCAATGAGCAGCTGGGACGGGCAGGAGCGCCCTTCGTACAACACGCCGCTGTCCCCCTCGGCGCCCATGTGGCTGACCCCCGAGGAGAGGGCCGCCGGGATCAACAGGGATCTGAAGGTAGCCGCGAGGCGCTTCCTCTGCCCCAACTGCGGCAGGGAGTTCAGCCTCTTCCAGTCCAGGGCCGTTGCCTGCAAGGCGTGCCCCAAGGCCGGGAGCAACTGCCCCTACGTCCGCTGCCCCTTCTGCGACAAGGAGTACCCCATCCAGGGATTCATCGTTCCCGAGAACAGCAAGGCGGACCAGGTCCACATGTCGCAGTACTCGGACAAGGTTTTCAACCACTGGCAGGACGTCTACGGCAACAACCGCCGCTGAACTCAGTCCCTGCGGATGAACAGCATCTGGGGGTGCCTGCTGAGCACCGCGGCCATGTCGACCGCGCGGGCCCTGGCGTGACCCATGCCGGTGCCTTCGGAGACGTCGTCGGACTCGACCTTCTCTATGGCCTTCTGGCAGACCTCCCTCAGCGGGAGCGAGCCGTCCATCATGTCGCGGGCGACCGCGATCGCGTCGGCGACCTCGCGGGTCTGGCTCTGGTCGAAGAATCCCGCCACGGGCACCTGCACCTTGTACTCGCCGATCTCCACCGTGCGTATAGCCGGGGCGGCGGTGCTGACCTCCTTCCTGGACTTCTCGAAGGAGACGTTCTTGGCCACCGGGTAGCGCTCGACGACAGCTGGAGCGTCGCGACCGCCCTCGAGGCGGTCCACGTCGAGCTTCTTGACTCTGAATCCGTCGACGAGCAGGACGGTGTCCGCCATGCGGACGGCCGACTCGTCTCCTGTCACGGCGAGGATCGAAACGCCCGATTCGCCGAGGGAGTGTCCGATCTCGGACAGGGTGTACCCCGACTCGTCGGGGGACATGAAGGCCCTGCGGATGACGCAGGGGCTCGAGTACTCCTCGTCGACGATGATGAGATGCGAACCCGCCTCTATCGCCTCGTTGACGGAGGCGAGCTCGGACGCGGGTCCGGACAGGCGGGCCTCGCCCTCGGGGCGGCCTGCCTCGGCCATGACGTAGACCGCGTCGGGATCGGAGACGACGTACTCCCTCCCGTCGCCGGGGATGTGGTTGTAGACTCCCGCGAAAATAGCATCCGCGAGGGTCGACTTCCCGGAGCCCACGGCTCCGGTGACCGCGGTGTACCCGCAGGGGATGCCCATCCCCACGATCGGCTCCCCGTTGGGAACCTCCATCGTCACCTTCAGGCAATCGTCGCAGTCGAACGGCACGGCGTCGATCATGGGCGCCAGGTCGTCCTCCCTCCTCGGCAAGACGGAACCGACCGCCACGAACGCGGCCAATCCCATCTCCGGGAGCCTCGACCTTATCCAGTCCGCGTTCTCGGCCGTCTCCACGTGTGAGTAGAGCTTCTGGCGCTTGTACGCGGACATCAGCATGGACTCGGACACGATGAGCGATATCCTCCCGAAGATCAGGTCGATGGTGGCCATCTCGTCCACCTTGTTCGCCTTCGACGGGAGGTCGGCGGTGAACCTCGCCTCCACGTAGTGCTCGGTGACGACGACGCTGCCGCGGGACAGGACCTCCTGCCCGGGACGGGGCATGTAGACCTCCCCTCCGTCGGTCTTGGGTATCGGCGAGCGGGCGTGGGTCCTGGCGGACTCCCAGAACCTCCTGGCTATGATGTCGCGCAGCGCCGAGACCCTCGACTCGTTGGAACGCAGATCCTCCGGGAACCCGGCCCTCTTCATGGGCACGCGGACCCTCATGCGGGTGTGCCCGGTGCGGTCCCCCTGGACCTCGTCCACGAAGAGCTCGAACCCTTCGGTGACGAACGAGCCCTCTATGTTCCTGTACTTGGCGAACGGCTTGCCGTCCGCGTTGTGGATCGTCTTCCTGAGGATCTCCTCGGATGCCATCGTCTGATCTCCAGAAGCTTCCCGGCGATGCGGGGGTCGGACTCCAGCCTCACGGGGCCTTCGCCCAGGAGCTCGGTTATGACCACCTCGAGAACGAGCCACGCGACCATGCGCGGGCGAAGGTCCCCGGTCGCGACGAAGCCGTCGCGGCCGACCGAGCCGTGGATGTGGAGAAGGGGATTCCCCTCGGAATCCGGGAACACGGTCCCGAACCCGGTGACCTCGCACTTCTCCGGTAAGGTCACAACGCAGGGCTGTATCTCCCCGTCGATCGGGACGGACGGCCCGCAGACCATCCGGGAACCGCCGTCCACCGCGCCGACCACGCCCACGGTCGCGCGGAGTATGCCGTTCTCCCTGCAGAAATTCTCGACGGTGTCGTGGAGGACCTCGCCGTCCTCCAGGCGCAGGACGAACGTCCTGCCCTGCCTGAGCTCGGCGCTCCTCATCGGCCTGCCTCAGCGGTATCTGCTGTACTTGTCCAGGAGCTTGTTGATCCTGTCGGCCTCGTCCTTGGTCAGGTCGCCGGACTCCAGGAAGGTCTTGACGAAGTCCTTCGCATCCCTGGTGGAGACGCGGGACGCCTTCGCGATGACCGATGCGAGGAAGGAGGATGCCTTCGCGGGATCCATGGCGGACTCCTCGAGGATCTGGTTCATGTCGTACTTGAAGGGGTTGATGCGGTGCGTGTTGAGCATCGCCTGCCTCCTGGTCGATTCCTTGGTCCGCTGCTGCTTGTTCTTCTTCCCCTTGTCGTACTGCCCGCTGGGCTGCGGGGTGTTCACTACGACCTTGTTTTTCTTGGGCTGAGCTGCGGGCGTTGTAGTTTGACCAGGCAAGAATATTGCTCCTTTACGGCATCGAATCGGACCACCCTATTTAATAGGTACGTAATCGCGCGAATAATAGGGGGCATCCGGGCAGGATGGATGGGATTATGCCCGACACCGTTAAACGCGGGTCGCCCATCCACCGTCCATGGAGCGGGAGGGCCGCGAGGGCCAACACATCTACAGCACCCTGAAGCTCAAGCGCGAGGCGCTGCTGTTCTACTACGTCTCGTTCGCCGTCATCACCATCATCACCGTGGTGGGGCTGTTCTTCGGCGACGTGAGCGACGCCCTCGTGGGCCTGCCGATGATCTTCATCCTCGGGATGGCGATCTTCACCGACCGCAAGGTCATCCACGTCCCTCCCGAGATGATCGTCCTCGTGATAGTAGCGTTCTTCCTGTCGCTGGCGGGGCGCGAGACGTCCGGGGGGAACGAGGCGCTGCTGTTCGCATCCAACATCCTGTCGGGCGTGAACCTGGGCATCCTCGGGCTGATCCTCGTGTACATCCTGCTGAAGTCCATGCCGGGCACCAAGGACGAGGACCGCCGCGTGGTCGCGTTCATCGCGGTGTGCATCGCAGTCGCGGCCTACTCCATGGTCAGGCTGATCCAGTACGTCATCGTCGAGCTGCTCCCGGACAAGGTCAGCATGCTCTCGGTGGACCTGATCATGGTGGAGATGCTGGCCATATTCATCGGGGCCACCCTGGTGGCGATGGTCTACAAGATACAGCGCAGGGAGAACATCTTCGGGGGCATCCTCAACTCCTTCCTGGAGGAGAACTCCGAGGCCATCGGGATGGCCGACATGGAGCGCTTCGAGGTCCAGAGGCTCATCGAGTCCGGCGAGTCCGAGTGGCTGGAGTTCAAGTCCACCGTCCGCACCAACCTGCAGACAGGCGAGAACGACAAGAGGATGGAGAAGGCCGTGCTGAAGACGCTGGTCGCCTTCCTCAACTCCGACGGGGGCGACCTCCTGATCGGCGTCTCCGACGACGGCACCGTCATCGGCGCCGACGTCGCGTCGTTCGACGGGAGCAAGGACAAGATGGGGCTCCACCTGAGCAACATCATCTCCGCGCAGATCGGGAACCAGTTCCTGCCGTACATGTCCACCCAGATGGTGGACTTCGACGACGGCCGCACCGTCATCCACGTCAAGTGCAGGCCCTGCGAGAGGCCGGTGTTCCTGAAGGACGGGAAGATCGAGATGTTCTACGTCCGCAAGGGCCCGCAGTCGGAGGAGCTCACCGGGATGAGCCTCATCGGCTACGTCAACGGGCGCAAGCAGCAGATGCGCGGAAGCAGGAAGAACAAGCAGAAGAGGATGTCCTGACCCCTTCCGGGGCCCGGACATCGGTTTTTGCGAGGAGATCACTCCTCTTTGGCCAGCTTCATGGCCTCCTTGGCCTTGCCGAGGGACCTCGCGATGAGCAGGGTCATGATGACGGCGAGGATCGTGACGATCACAGCGTACACGACGAGTCCCAGGAGGTTGTCGTTGGAGCCGAAGACGGCCAGGACGGCCTCCTTGATGGCCTCGTTCCACGCGAGGGCCGCGACCAGACCGAACGCGGCGGTGATCAGGGACGCGAACGTCTCCAGAAGCTGTACCTTGAAAGCATCGCTTTTCTCGGACATGCTCCGCAAATCCACGAAGCATCTATAAGCGCTTTTTGGCCAGGGAAGGTGCGAGGGGAGGGATTCGAACCCACGAACCGCTAGGGACGGGATCTTAAGTCCCGCGCCTTTGGCCTACTCGGCTACCCTCGCCCGCGGCGGTGGATGGCATCCTGATTCTTAACTGCGCCGACTGGGAGATATACACGTATGTCGATACGCGGACATGGCCTACCGGATACCCCCCGAGGATGTCGTCGCCAGGGCCATTGACGACTGCCTGGCACGCACCCCGCGCATGCGCTCCCAGAGGGAGCTCTGCGAGGCCGTGCAGGCGGAGCTGGCCTACATCGACCCGTCCTACCGCATAGGGGCGGACCGCATCCGCCGCATCGGCATCGAGAGGGGCATCGTGGCGCTGGAGATCCGCTACGCCGAGAGCTCCCGCCCGGTCGGGGACGAGTGCCCCGTGTGCGGGGCGGTGCTCCTGGCGGTGCGCAACCGCACCCTGGATGGTGGCGTGGTCGAGATGAGCAGGGGGTGCAGGCGCTGCGGATACAGCGCCCGCGGCAACGAGACCCGCCCGGCCCGCTACGACGTCACCCGCAGGGCGAGGGTCGACGCGGAGACCCGCGCGGGGATGCTCAGGGAGGCCCAGTCCCTTCTCCTGAGGGCGGCCGACCTCATGGACGGGGCGCTCAGGATGTCCGGCGTGGAGTCCCGCTCCGGCACCGATTCCAAGACCATCCGGAGGATCGCGTCCGACCCCTCCTACGGGGGCAGCCTGCGCAACCTGGCACTGGACATCGAGAGGCTGGAGAGGGACCCCGTGTGGACCCAGCCGCTGACCTCTCCGAAGAACGCCTTCGACGACTCCCGCCGCCGACGCCCGGTGCAAGGTTTTTCTATCCACCCGCGCAATGCGGGGGCCGATGAAGATATGGGAGTTCGCCAAGGTCGAGGGCTCGTCGATCAGGGTAGACAACTGGATGTCCGACACCATGGGCCTGGTGGACGGCGGGATCGTCTACAGCACGCTGTTCAAGCACCCCGCCGAGGGGCCGAAGGACTACGAGATCATCCTGTCCATGTTCCCCCAGGAGAACTACAGGACCCTCACGCACGTGACGATGTACCTGGACGACGTCCCGGGATCCAGCGCCCAGGCCGCCGGGTTCCTGGCGAGCCGCGGGATCAACGTCCTGAACTCCATATCGCTCAACGGGATATCCGACACGGTCATCGTCTGGAAGCTCATGGCCGACATGAACTTCGCCGGCGAGGGCGACATCCTCCGCGAGGAGTTCGAGTCCCTCAAGGCGAGGAACGACCCGTCCGTCTCCAAGATCAGGAGGATCGACATCAAGCCCGCCGAGATCGGGAGGCTCTTCAAGGGCGCCCGCACCCCCGGCGGCAAGGAGGAGGTCAGGAGGGGCTACCCCTCGGCCATCAAGGACGGGGCGTTCGACGTCTCCGACCAGTACGGCGACATCCTCGGCGGCATCGACGGGCAGAACGTCCTCATCACCATGGACGCCGACGCGTGGATACTCTCGATCACATTCTTCAAGGAGGGCACCCGCCTGGTCAGGGCGGGCCTCGAGATGCCGGACTGCCCCGGCGGCATAGAGCAGGTGCTCAACGTCATCGCCGGATGGAACGTGAACCTCATCTCGGTCTTCAGCAAGGTCAAGGTCTGCTACCAGACCATGTACCTCGAGCTGGTCATGGACATCGGGAAGAGCGAGCTCACCTCCGAGCAGATCAGGGAGATGCTCCCCGGCAAGATCGAGGGGCTCAACGGCATCTACACCGTGAAGGAGTTCACGGAACTGAGATGACCGAGCTGCCCGAGGTCATCCTCGGAAGGGGCGACTACGCCGCCGGCGGTGCGCGCTCCCAGCCGTTCCTGGACCTGGACGGCGCCAGGCGCCGCAGGCCCCTGGTGTTCGGCGAGGTCATGGGCGACCCGTCGCAATGCGACCCGCTGACCGCGCAGATGTTCTCCGGACGCGCGTCCGACCCCTGCGAGTGGGCGGTCATGTGGAAGGAGGTCGGCGCCGACGGGGTCTGCGTCCGCACCCGCGGCATGTCCCCGGAGGATTCCGCGGACGTCGTGCGCAGGATATCCGACCGCACCAGGCTTCCCGTGGCGGTCGACTGCGACGCGGATTCCCTGGATGCCGTGGCCTCCGCAGTCACCGACAGCGTCATGATCTTGCTCGGGGCGGATTCCGCTCCCGGGAGCCACGTCTGCGCCCCGGAGACCGCCGGAGGGAGGATGGCCCTCGTCAGGGGACGCTTCCCGGACCCTGAGCCCTACGCCTCCATGAGGGGGATGCGCTCCAGAGGGCTCGAGGGGGACGGATCGTCCTCGATGCCCATAGTGTTCGACGCGACCCCCGTCTGGGAGGATGCGTTCGCGGACGCCCGCGCGGCGTCCATGGTGGAGGCCGAGTCCGCCCTGGCGGCGATGCTGTCCGGAGCCGACGTGATAATCGTCAGAGGGCCGGGTGCCGCCGACATGGCCCGCGTCTACGGGGAGGAGCTGGCGGACCTATGACGCCCACATTCGCGCTCTCGGTCTCGAACGCGCTCCCGCCGGAGCTCCTTGCATCCAGGATCGAGTCGGTCCGCTCGCTTTCAGAGAGCATCCCGTCGCTTCGTTCGATATGCGTCAGGGACGACGCCATGGAACCGATGCTGCTTTCGCTGGCAGCCGTGCTCGCGGAAGGCACCGGGCTGAGGGTCATCCTCGAATCCGCCGACCCGCTGCGCCTCGCCGCGGGCGCGGGATCCCTGGATTCGCAGGCGCTTCTGCTGTCACCCGAAGGGGATCAGGAGGTCCTGTACGAGGTGGCCTCCGCCACGGGGTCGGCTGTCGCGGTGTCGTCCGCCAGGCCCCAGCTGTTCCAAGAGCTCATCGGGAAGGCCGAGGACGCCGGATGCCCGGACATCGTGCTCCATCCCATCGCCCCGTCCATGAAGGGCTGCCTCGAATCCACCGTCCACGCCCGCCGCGTCTCCGACCTTCCGGTGATGTCCCGCGCCTGGTCCGGGGAGTACGCCCTGGCGGTTTCATCGGTCTCGTTCATGCGCGGAGGGTCCCTCGCGGTCCTCGACGACCTGGACCCGCAGGCCTGCGCGGTGCTCGATTCCGTGGCAAGGAACCTGTCCGGCCCAGGGTTCGAGACTACGTAACAAAAAGTCTAGATGCAATCAATATTTGAGCACGCATTAATGGCGGTTCTATACATTTATCATACATGAGCGCCATACGGCCCGTGTGCAGATAACGAGGTTCTCGCGCATCGATACGGTCATGTGGCCGGGGAAGTACCTCTCCGTCGTGGAGGTCTCCGCGGACGATGGCGAGACGGAGAACATCAACGAGGTCGCCAACATCATCCGCGGCGACAGCGACTCCATCGACGCGATCCTCGTCCAGGCCTCCAAAGGAGATGCGGCGTCGATCCCCGGGATCCACACGCTCATCCGCGAGATCCGGCCCCCGCACATGTCGGTCATCCTCGTCACCGACGGGAGGAACCCGTCCGGGATGGACGACCTCATCGGCGCCAGCTACGTGGACCACGTGGCCTTCCGCTTCGAGGACGTGCCGAACGCGGACCAGCAGAAGAGCATCGCCATCGCGCGCATCAACAGGGTGGACTTCTTCGCCGGAGTACTGATGGATCCGGGCACCATGCCGCCCGAGAAGGTGCTGAAAATCGCGGAGATGACCGAGGGGCACATGGAGTTCATCCTGCTGCTCCCGCCGGCTCCCCTGGCCTGCTACAGGAAGAAGGACCTGAACGCCCTGGCCAAATCCCTCAAGGGGAAGGCGAAGGGCGTCCGGGTCCTGGAAGATTTCAGAAGGCCTTCAAGTCGAGGCCGACGACCGGGCTCAGCGACCTGCTGCTCTCGTTCACGTACGTGACGGGCACGTCGGCCTCCTCCCTGAACCTGGAGATGGCCTTGGCGTCCTT